>NZ_JBTOQI010000022.1:0-393959 GCF_055283875.1 Pseudomonas sp. HP_14
CGGGTGGGCGGTTATTGTGGTTTCTCCCCCGGGTCGCTCTCCCCGCGGGGGTTGGCTCGTCAGCTCCTACAGGGGGCGTGCTTGCTTCTCCATTCATTGAGCCAGATCAATTCCCCCTTCCTCGGCGCGCGCATGCTGTAAGCATTCTCCACGCGCAGGCGACCACGCCGAGGTTCCATCATGAGCAGCACCTTTTTCATTCCCGCCGTGAACATCATGGGCCTCGGCTGTCTCGATGAGGCCATGCAGGCGATCCGTAAGTACGGTTTTCTCAAAGCACTGATTGTCACCGACGCAGGTCTGGCCAAGGCTGGGCTGGCGGCCCACATCGCAGGTCTGCTGGTGGAGCAGGGCATTGACTCGGTGGTGTTCGACGGTGCGCAACCCAACCCGACGGTGAGCAATGTCGAGAGCGGCCTGGCTCTGTTGCGTGAGCGTGAATGCGACTTCGTGATCTCGCTAGGTGGCGGCTCGCCTCACGACTGCGCCAAAGGCATCGCCCTGTGTGCCACTAACGGTGGACACATCAGCGAATACGAAGGTGTGGACCGCTCGCAGAACCCGCAATTGCCGCTGATCGCCATCAATACAACGGCAGGCACTGCAAGTGAGATGACCCGCTTTTGCATCATCACTGACGAAGTGCGCCACGTAAAAATGGCCATTGTCGATCGCAACGTCACGCCACTGTTGTCAGTCAACGACCCGGCGATGATGGCCAAAATGCCCAAATCATTGACTGCTGCTACCGGCATGGACGCGCTGACGCACGCCATCGAAGCTTATGTCTCGACCGCCGCCACGCCGATCACCGATGCCTGTGCTCTGAAGGCTATGTCACTGATCGCCGGTTATCTGCGCCGTGCAGTGGACGATGGATCAGACATGGAGGCACGAGAAAACATGGCGTATGCCCAGTTCCTCGCAGGCATGGCGTTTAACAACGCATCTCTGGGTTTCGTGCATGCCATGGCTCACCAGCTCGGTGGTTTCTATGACTTGCCCCATGGCGTGTGCAATGCGGTATTGCTGCCTCATGTGCAGAGCTTTAATGCCGCAGTCTGCCCGGCGCGCCTGACGGATGTGGCGCATGCCATGGGGGCCGACATTCGCGGTCTGGCTCCGGAGGAGGGAGCCCGTGCCGCGATTTCCGCGATTCGTACGTTGGCGGGTTCCATCGATATTCCGCCGGGGCTGACCGCCTTGGGCGTGAAGGAAGAGGACTTCCCGGTCTTGGCAGCCAACGCGTTGAAAGACGCTTGTGGTCTGACCAACCCGCGTCCCGCTGATCAGGCGCAAATAGAAGACATCTTCCGCCGCGCACTGTAATTGGCGCCCCACTCATTGAGGCAGGACTGTTGATGAAAACCACCTCCAGCGCTATTTGCGAAGCAGCCGACGACCTCGCAGGTTTCGTCGGTTACCACCACAAGGCCCAGCGATACATCGTGCGTTTTAGCGAAGATTCGTTCGGTATGGATGTCAGCGATGAGGGCATTATTCCGGCCTGTGAATTCGTCTGGACGGCCGGGAAAGATGAACTCATGACCCTCAGTCGGGAGCGCCTTCAACTGCTTTTAGAGCAGAACATCGACGACCGCTTGCGCATCAGCGAGCCATTGCGGGTGTACATGCGACGTCTGGATTTGCCGGAGATAGTGGTGGAGCGGCGGGTGAGGGTTTAGAGCTAAATGCATCCTCAGGATTGGAATGCATTTCTGTAGGCGCTGCCGAAGGCTGCGATCAGTTATCGCTGACACAGCGCAATCGCAGCCTTCGGCAGCTCCTACAGTTCCAATGTTTCCGTGAGACTGCGCCGCGTCAGGGGCACGGTGCAGCTCATCCTCACATCTTGAAGCGTAGCGCCAGCTGATTCAGGCCCACCGCCAGTTGCGAAAGCTCGCTGCTGGCCGCCGAGGTCTGGTTGGCACCTGCCGATGTCTGCAATGACAGGTCTCGGATGCTGGTCAGGTTGCGGTCTACTTCGCGGGCGACTTGTGCTTGCTCTTCGGTGGCTGAGGCAATGCTCATGTTGCGTTCGTTGATCTGCACAATCGCCGCGGTGATTTCAGCCAGTGCCAGGCCTGCCGCTTCAGCGACATCAAGGCTCGCGCGTGCGCGTTCGCTGCTGTGGCCCATGGCGCTGACTGCTTTACCGGCACCGTCCTGAATCGAGGCGATCATTTTTTCGATCTCGGCGGTGGACTGCTGAGTACGGTGCGCCAGCGCGCGAACTTCGTCCGCTACTACCGCAAAGCCACGACCCGCTTCACCCGCGCGTGCCGCTTCAATCGCCGCGTTGAGTGCGAGCAGGTTGGTCTGGTCAGCAATACCGCGAATCACGTCCAGAACGCCGCTGATGCCTTGAACCTGCACGGCCAGGCCATCGATCTCGACCGCAGTCACGCCGACCGCCTGGTGCAGCTCATTGATCACACTCACGGTTTCGCCGACACGCTTGCTGCCGTTTTCTGCCGACTGGCTCGAATCACGCGCAGCTGTGGAAGCCAGCGAAGCGTTGCGTGCCACTTCTTCAACCGCCGCGCTCATCTGATTAATGGCTGTGGCAGCCTGATTGATTTCATCGTTCTGACGCTGCACACCACGCAACGAGTCCTCGGTAACGGCGGTCATCTCTTCGGAGGTCGATGCCAGTTGCGACGAGGAGTCGCCCAGTTCACCGAGTGTGCGGCGCAGGTTTTGTTGCATCACCGACAGCGCTTGCAGCAGTCGGCCCGGTTCGTCCTTGCCATCAATGTCGATTGGCTTGCTGAGATCGTTGGCGGCAATTTGCTGAGCAACCGCCAAGGCCTTGGCGATCGGCGCGGCGAGGCTACGGGTAAACAGCGCTGCCAGTGCAAGTGTCGCGGCCAGTGCGATCAGGATCGCGGCGATGGTGACATTACGGGATTGGGAGTAGGTCTGGTCAGCAGCGGCGCCAGATTCAGCCATCTTGAGGTTTGCCAAACGCGAAACCTCGGTGATGTCTTTACTCAATACTTCCGCTGAGAGGGTCATTTCTCCGGTCGAAATAGTCATCGCATTGATAACGTCTTCGCGTTTTTGTTCGACGGCATCCAGGAAGCGCGAGTGAACACCGAGGTAAGCCGACAGATGCTGCTCCATACCGGAGAATGCTTTCTGGCCAGCTTCAGTAACCAGCAAGGGTTTTAACTTGCGAACATCGGCTTCCAGGCTCGCGCGAGCCTGACTGATGCGTTCGAGCTGACGTTTGGCACCCTCAGCATTTTGCGCCGCCCGTAGACCCGTGTTGCCCAGGCGGATTGTCACCAGATCAGTTTTGATCTGTTCGATGGCTTGAATAGTAGGCAGTACGTTGTCCTGCAACGTCTCTCGTGACTCTTTCAAACCAGCGGACTGCTGCAAGGAGAACAGACCCAAGGCTGTAATCAATACGGCAAAAAAGCCAAAGCAAAGCAGCGACCGGGGGGCGATGTTGAGGTTTCTCAGGTTCATGCGAGGGGCCTGTCGGAAGGGAAAACGTTAGTAGCCTATCGACGTTAAACGGTTCAGCTTGAGGCCGCTTAGCTGATTATTTGGAAATATCCAGTAATGAGCTGAAAAAAATGATGAAAATCAATGTTGTGACGAAAACCGTTGAGATAGACGCTTCTCCATGTAACCAAGGCAATCTGATTTTTGAGTTACAGGCTGATATGTCTGCGTGATTGTTGCTTGGTGAGCATTAGCGTGATGCCGCTGTATGACAGCGGCAGTCTCGGGTCACGCGGCCTGTAACTGGTCCTGGGCATCCAGATAATCCGCAAGGTTGTGCAGATAAACCACAGGCTGACCTTTGCTGGAGCCGCCAAGTCGAGTGACTTTGAGGGCAATTGCGCCACTGCTGATTTTCCGCATCAGGTAGCGATCGCTCGATATGTGGGAGAAATACCGTTCCCGAACGGCGCTTAACGTCGGGCACGGTGTTGCGAATTCAGACCGCAGTTGGTTGAGTGTCTGGCTCATGCTGCATCACCTCCCCAAGGGTTGATTTCATCCGTACGTGTTAACGGTGCGTTGCTCTGTGAACGCTTTTTTTTCGGTGTGATGATCAGTAAAAGTCCGACTTGCTGCTGGATAGCGTGGATCGCAGCAGGATTCGAAGTGGCTGCCGGGTGCAGGTACACCTGGCAGCGAGGGTGATGCTGTGGTTTTTTCATGTCTCGTACTCGGTAATGATTGGGTACGAGATTAAATTAGCAATAGCTAAATAATTATACAATAGCATTTGCTAAATATTTCCATGGTGACCCTGTTTCTATTCTTTAGTCTTGAGCAGGAACATCCCAGAAGACGCGTACAGACCCGTCGTCCTGAAGGGTTGCGTACACGCCATCGGTCTCGGTAATGGCATCAATGATTTGATCCCAGTCCTCTTGAGCTTCGTCCGGCGCTTTGTAAACGAGCGCGGCATGCTCCTTACGAGCGGCCGGTGATGTGAGGATTTTCTGAATACGCGCCCCCAGCATTTCCAGTGATGTGGGGGGGACGAGCGCTCTGGGTTGCGTCTTGGACATGAGTTCCTCCTTGGTGTTATGTATATACATACAGTAATTATCGGGCGACCATACGGCAAGAGAAAAGGAGTACGTGTGTACTCTTTTTTGAATGGGGCATTAAAAAGCCCGCATCGGCGGGCTCGTTGCAGATCGCATTGAGGGCTACAGCTTTCGGGCGTTCCAGACGAGTAATACCCGCGCCTGAATATGGATTTTCTCAAGGTCAGCGCCATCGATCATGATCGGCGGATAAACCGGGTTGTCCGAAATCATACGCAGTGCTCCACCGGTCATTCTCTGTAGACGCTTGATGAACAGATCGCCGTCCAGGGTGAACACGTAAACCGCATCGGTTCGAATTTCGGTGATGCCTCGATCAACGAGCAGCGAGTCGCCGTCGCGAAAGGTACCTTCCATGCTGTCGCCATCGCCGGTGATGATCGCCAGGTTTTCGAGGCTTGAGTACGGCACGCCTTGAGTTTTCAGCCAGTCGAGATGCACCGTCATTTCACGGATGACTTCAACCTGATGTTCCGGGACCAGGCCGTAGCCCATCGAGGCCGCCACGTTCAGATGCGGGATGGTGATGAACCCCAAAGACTCCATGACTTTCCGGGTGTCAACGGGTGCTGCTGCTTTTGGCTTCGCTCGTTCCAGCAGGTCACCGCTGTCCGAAGGCTCTGGAGAGACCAGTGTGCCTGGGGCGAGATCGATCTTGCCCTCCAGGGTAGCAGCCGCTTTTTCCCCCAGTTTTCGATGGCCGTTCAATAACTGCGACAGATAAGAGGCGTCGAGGCCGAACTGGTTGGCGAAGTCTTTCTGGGTGAGGCCGGCCATAGCATGGCGAAGGGCTCTGAGACGTTGTTCGTAAATATCCATGGCTCAATCATCGCTTTGCGTTAGCAGACAGTAAATTACATTTTGCTATTGATGTAAATATTAGCGATTGCTAATCTTTTTGTTCATCCCACAGGTCCGCAACGATTTGCCTGGCTTCGGTCAGGTTGATTAATCACGCCTTGGGTTTTTCACGATGCCTGCTGTGCGGGTATTGAGTTGATGGAGAGCAACAGCAATGATCAAGGAAATCGAAAAGCTGATGGTGCATTGGGGCGAGCAAACCCGCGAGCAAGGTTTGGGTGGCGGTTTGGGCAGCCAGTTGGGGGCATTGATTGAATGGGGCGGGGCACCACCGCGCAGCACACCGGGCTCGCGCATTCTGGATGGTGGTGGCACAGGCATGGACACCATCGCCACGGCCATAGATCGTGCCGTCGCTCAGTTGCAGCGCACGCCGGGTCACGCGGCGTTGGCCAGACTCGCCACACAACGTTATTGCGAACTGGTGCCGGTGCGCGAGCAGATGCGCACCGCGGGGATTGCCGAAGGTGCTGACCGGACTTACCGCAACCGGGTACAGCGACTGCATGAGTTAGTGATGTCGATCGTGATGGCGAGTACGGGCAAGCGCGGCGCTCCGTCCAGCAGGTGATGCATGCACGACCTGATTTGAAATGCGTTTTGTGTAGGAGCCAACTTGTTGGCGAGACGTAGAACCTGCATCGTCAGATATTCCGTCTCGCCAACAAGTTGGCTCCTACAGGACATCCGTTTGGCAAGCTTCTCAAATGACTACTTGCAACCGTTCGTCGAGCTACTTTGTCGTGTTCTGGTCACATTCCTGTCGCGTTCCAGTCGCATCTGAACCACCCTGAAATCAGCACTTCCCATGCTTTCCGGCGGCAGGTACAAAGGCGGCACGATCTGAGATTTACGCCTGAGGCAGCAACGGCAGGCAGGCTTTTTCAGCCACATCATCAGGCCTTTAACAGGCAGTCACCCACCCCGCTTCGGCGGGGTTTCTTTTTCCCCTCGGGAATAGCAATGGAGTATGAGCATGGCCGAGCCAGCGAGCACGGCCGCATCTGTCGTGGTCGCTGGTGCGGCCGGTGCGGGTTTCGCAGGATTATTAACAGGCATTGATACGCTCGCCGCCATCGGCGCATTGGCGGGTGCATTGGTGTTCTTTACCACCACAGAAGAAATGCCGGTCTGGAAGCGGATGGTCTTTCTACTGGTGTCATTTGTAATGGGTTATTTGTTCGCCCCCGCTCTGGTGGATTTCGAGATCTGGGGGATTCGTCCTTTCAAGTATTCAGGGCCCGCAGCATTCGGGGCCTCCGTGCTGGTGGTCACTGTGGCGCTGGCAGCAATCAAACGGCGCGGCAGATTAGAGACCGGGCAGCCTGGAGGTCAGGATGGATAAGCCTTTGATTAGCGCACTGCTTACCCAGGTGACGTTCTGGTTGTGCATGGGCTTGTTCGTTCGGCTCTTTACGTTTCGCCGCAAAGGCGCACGGTTTCGCCGCAACATGAGCTGTCTGGCCTGGCTGGTCATGGTCAGCGCCGGCACGGTGATGGTTTATATCTGCAAAGGCATGCTGGTCATGCCCGTTCAGGCCTGGCCTCTGGTCATGATCCTGGCCGTATTTGTCGGCTCTGTTTATCAGAGCAACGGCAACCTGGCGCAAGTCTGGAAGATCGGACAGTGAGCTTGATGCCTGAGCGCCGTTAACTTCGCAGAGCCCTTATTCGTCGGGCTTCGCGAGCCACTTTTTATGAGTGCAGCAAAGCCCCCGTCCGCGGGGCTTTTGCGTTGCAGCGCAAACAAGATGGCGACTTCGGATTGAGCCGGGCGTGACCCGGCATAAATCAAAGGATTACGCAGATGTTGAAAGATTGCAGATGTGGAAAGTGCAAAAGACTTCTTGCCCGAGTGGGTGAGTACACCGAACTCCAGATCAAATGTTCCCGATGCGGGACGTTGAATCATGTGAGGGCCGAGAGCCCCGAGTCATCGCCTCTGAGCGACCCGCGTGCGGATAGTCAGCGCAACTGATCGATGTCCAAATTCATACCTTGAGGTGAAATATGAAACTGCACAAAACGCTTCTGTTGGTTACGGCCTTGTTGTCGTCCTTTGTTTCTGTAAATACCTGGGCCGCGGCTCAGTCTTGGAACCTGGCTCGTGATATGTATCTGATGAAGGAGAGTGCACCCGCTGGCTCTACCTGGGCATTCATGCAAAGTGCTGCAGGCGGAGGTTCGTCGGCGAACTACACTGCGATGCCTTCTTTTGCGGCAGATCAGTGCGGTGCCTCTCCCGCAACCTGCTGGCAGAACTCCGCCACGGGCGGCTGGATCGCAATTCCGAAAGCTGATTACGGCTTTTCGGGAAGTGGCGGCAGCTTCGTCTTCAAGCAAGGCGATGTCGCGTTGCACCCAGGCAACAGCACCCAGTCGATTATTCGATGGACGAGTCCAATTAATGGGTCGGTCAGTGTTCACGGCCGTGTGAATGATTTGCATACATCCTGCGGCAACGGCATTGCCTTGATCATCAAGTCTGGTGACTCTGAAATTAAGACTTACGACCTCCCCAATGGAGGTAGCGCCGTAGTAAGCGAGGATGCTATTCCGGTTACCACAGGTGCTCCTTTGTATTTCGTGTTCGACAATAAAGGCGACTACTCCTGCGACTCCACCAGTCTGGATCTGTTGATCACCAACTAACAACGATACGTCGTAGGCCTACGAGCAGCCCGGCGAAGACGTCGGGCTGCTGATTTAACGATTTCTCCCAACCCCTCGGAACCTCTGAGAGCCCCTATACATAGGGTCTGCTGAGCCACTTTTTACGACCACGACAAAGCCCCGTCCGCGGGGCTTTGTCATGTCTGGAGTTCTGAAACTGGAGTTCTGAGATGAACGTAACAACTTTGATTACACAGATAAGCGAGCGCTGTCCCGGTTTTCAGGGGCGGGTCGCCGGTGGTCTGCAATGGGACAGCGCCCGTACCGACGACCAGCTGGCGATGCCCGCAGCTTATGTCCTGACGGCGGGTGATACCGCACAGGAATCCACAACCAATGTGGTCCGGCACATCGTTCGTGAGCAATACCAGGTCAACGTGGCACTGGTGAACCGGGATCAATACGGCCAGGCCGCGACTCAGGAACTTCAGAGCATTCGCGTTCAGCTCTGGGCCGCTCTGGTGGGCTTTCAGCCTGAAGCTGAAGACGATCCCTTGCAGTACAGCGGCAGCTCAATGTTGCTGATTGACGATAACCGGGTGGTTTACCAGTTCCGCTTTTTCACCGAGTTCTTGCTGGGTCGCAGTGACCCGGCCGGGGCTCCAGAAACTTGGCAGGAGCAGCTCAACGATGGCCTGCCACTGCTTGAAGGAGTCGATATGGACATCGACTTCATTGACCCCATGGTCGATCAAAACCTGACAGATCGCGGCCCCGATGGCCGCTTCGAATTTCAAACCCGTGAGGATATACCCCAGTGAAACGAGTGCATGTGAAACCTGCCGAAGGCCGGGCTGTTCCGGATCCGGCCCGGGGCGGCGAACTGCTGCCCGCAGAGGGCTATGAAGTGCCGCTGACTGCCTACTGGCAGCGACGGATCAATGATGCAGACGTAATCGTGGGTACGGCTCCGAGCCTGCCCAAAGCGAAAGGGAGTGCCGCCAAATGACTGTAGGTTTTAGCCAGATTCCATCCGATCTTCGTGTACCACTGTTCTACGCCGAGCTTGATAACTCGATGGCCAACAGCGGTGCTTCCAGTCTGCGACGTCTGATCATCGGTCAGGTCAACGACGATGCAACCAGTGAAGACATCGGCCGCCTGGTGCTGGTCTCGCGCAGCACCGAAGCGCGCTCCATTGGCGGCGCCGGTTCGATGTTGTGGGCCATGCACGCCGCGCATCGCAAGATCGACGTAGCGGGCGAGGTCTGGTGCCTGCCACTCAAGATCGAGTCCGGCACCAACGCGCAAGGCAAGGTCACGCTGACCGGTACCGCCACGGCGGCCGGCCTGTTGAACCTGTACGTGGGCGGCGTGCGTGTGCGAGCCATCGTGCCTGAACTGGCCACGGCCGCTGAAGCAGCCACTGCGTTGCTGAGCGCTATCAATGCGGCCACCGATCTGCCGGTTACTGCCACCGCCGAAGCGGGCGTCGTGACGCTGGTCAGCAAGTTCAAAGGCGAGCTGGGCAACGATATCCAGTTGAGTTTCAACCGACTGGGTGCCGCCAATGGCGAGCAACTGCCAGCCGGTCTGGAAGTCGTTGTGGCTGCGCTGGCCGGTGGTGTGGGTACGCCGGAAATGGCCGCCGCGCTGGCCGCGCTCGGCGATGAACCGTTCGAGTTCATCAGCCAGCCATGGACCGACGCTGCAACGCTGGATTACTGGAAATCCACCATGGACTTCACCTCGGGACGCTGGTCCTGGGCGAAGCAGATCTACGGTCGGGTTTACAGCGCAAAACGCGGTACGTTGGGTGCCCTGGTGGCTGCGGGCAAGCTGCGCAATGACCCTTCGGTGTCCATCGGCGCCATGGAAAAAAGCATTCCGCAGCCGGTATGGGAAGTCGCTGCTCAGTTCAGTGCACGCACCGCCGTGTTCATCAGCGCCGACCCTGCATGCCCGACTCAGTCGGGTGAGTTGGGGGCCATCGAGCCTGCTGCGGTCAGTGACCGTTTCATGCTGGATGAATACCAGTCGTTGCTGGGCAGCGGCATCGCCACGTTCGAATATTCGGGCAGCGCGATGCGTATCCAGCGGGCGATCACCACGTATCAGCGTAACGCGTACAACCAGCCGGATGACTCGTACCTGGACAGCGAGCCGCTGCACCAGTCGGCGTATGTGCTGCGTTTCCTGCGCACCCGCATCACCAGCAAATACGGTCGCCACAAACTGGCGAACGACGGCACCAAGTTCGGCCCGGGCCAGCGCATGGTGACCCCGAAGGTGATTCGCGGTGAGTTGATCGCAGCTTATGGTGAGCTGGTGCGTCTGGGGATTGTCGAGAACATCGACGCCTTCAAGGACAACCTGATCGTTGAGCGCGACGCGACTAACCCGAATCGCCTGAACGTGCTGTATCCACCGGATCTGGTCAACCAACTGCGCGTGTTCGCGCTGTTGTATCAGTTCCGTCTGCAGTATTCCGACGCGGCCTGAGCCGCTTAATCAAACGTCATTCCAAGCCCGCCCTGTGCGGGCTTTTTTAGTGGAGATTCACATGGGTCAGAAAGTTGCGGGTACTTGCTACATCAAGGTCGACGGCGAACAGCTGGTTATCACGGGCGCGGTAGAAGTACCGATGTCCCGGGTCAAGCGTGAAACCGTTGTGGTCGGCTACTTCAAGGAAAACGAAGTCACGCCGTTCATCAAAGTTGACGCGATTCGTACCGTCGATTTCCCTCGGGCAAAAATCGAGACTGGCACCAACATGACGGTCACCGCCGAGTTCAATGACGGCACTACTTACGTGCTTAGCGGCGCGTACGCGGTGGATGACATGACCAGCTCCAGTGAGGACGGCAAGGTCAGCCTCAAATTCGAAGGCATCTCGGGGGACTGGCAGTGATGAGCAAAGAGACCTTTACCCTGGCCGTCGCCATCAAGGCACACGGTCAGGAACTCACTGAGCTGCACCTGCGTCGCCCGACGGCTGAAGAATGCCGGGCGATCAAGGTGCTGCCTTACACGCTTTCCGATTCGTCGATGCCGGTGGCGGATATCGAAGCAGCCTGCAAATACATCGCGGTGTGTGCAGCCATTCCGGCGGGGTCAGTCAACCAACTGGACCTGGCGGACCTGAACAGCCTGGTGTGGAAAATCATCGGTTTTTTCCTGCAGAGCGCTTCGCTGGCGTCGCCGACCTGATCGGCGTGGTGTACGACCTCGCTTACTTCTGGAGGTCGGACCCTGAGGTGCTCATGGGAAGACCTTTGGATGTAATTCTGGAAAGCGAGTGGCACGCCTTTCGAATACTCGAAGAGCAACGGGGGAATAATGGCTAACAAACTTCAAGTCGCGATGGTGGTCACTGGCATCGACCAGTTGTCGCTCCAGCTCAAAGGCGCGCAGAAAGAAGCATCGACCCTGAGTAAATCCTTGAGCGCCTTGGGCAACATTCCCTTCATGGATACTTTGACCGGCAAGGAGGGGCTGATGAAGCCCTTCATTGATGGCGCTAAAGCCGCTATTGCCTTTGAAAACTCCATGGTCAAGGTCAGGCGGGCGGTTGATTTTCAAACGCCCGAGCAGTTCAAGGCGATGAGCAAGGATGTGCTCGACCTGTCGGAAAAACTGCCGGTGTCCGCTGCGGGCATCGCGCAAGTGTTTGCGTTGGGTGGGAAATCGGGCATTGCCCGAGAGGAATTGAAAGCATTCGCCGAAGACGCTTTGAAGATGGGCATTGCTTTCGATCAGACCGGGGAACAGTCCGGTGCAATGATGGCGTCATGGCGCACAGACTTCAAACTGAACCAGACTGAAGCCATGGCCCTGGCCGACCAGATTACTCAGTTGGGCCGGGCCGGGGGCGTGGACGCGGGGAAAGTTTCCCGGATCGTCACCGCCGCAGGTTCGTCCGGATTGAGTTCGGGGCAAGCCGCCGCAATGGGCGCTGTTTTCGCCAAGGGCGGCGCTTCCGAAGAGGCGGCCGCGAGCAGCATGCGCAATTTTGCGCAAACACTGAACGCCGGCACTCTCGCAACCGAGGGCCAGAAGCAGGCGTTCAAGGCGATGGGGCTGGACGCGCAAGCGGTGTCTGAAGGCATGTCCGCAGATGCTGAAGGCACGATCAGTAATGTGCTGACCAAGCTGAATGCGCTGGAGAAAGGCAAGCAGGGCGCGATGCTGACGCAGTTGTTTGGTGATCAATCGGCTGCTCCGCTGCTGACTGATCTCGACACGCTGTCGCGTAATTTCCAGCTGGTCGGCAACAGTCAGCAGTATGCGGGATCGGTACAGGAGGCTTATGCCGCCACCGCGGAGACAACCGCCAGTCGGCTGCAGGTGATGGATAACCGCACAACGCGTTTGGGGATTGCCATCGGTTCAGCGCTGTTGCCGCCGGTCAACGATTTCCTCGGCACGATCGGGCCATTGATCAGCAAGGTTTCAGAGTTTACCGAGGCGAACCCCGGGCTGGTCAGAAGCATCGCCGGGGCGGCAGCGGGCTTTACGCTCCTGCGTTTGGCGGTGGTCGCGGCGACGGTGGCCAGCACCTTTATGAGCGCTGTTATTGGTAATAATCCTGTGGGGCTCATCGTTCGTGGGATTGCTCTGGCAGCAGGCTTGTTGATTGCCAATTGGTCATCGGTTGCTGCGTTTTTCAAGGCGGTCTGGGCGACGATTCAGGCGGCAGCAATGATGGCCTGGGAAGGGATAAAGACGATTTTTTCCTGGTCGCCGTTGGGCGCAATCATCGAGAACTGGGAGCCATTGAAAGGTTTTTTCAGTGCGCTGTGGGATGTGGTCAAGGCAGTAACGTCCCCATTCATGAACTACCTCAGTGGCATTTTTGACTGGCCACCCGTGGCTAAGGTTATCGAAATGTGGGGGCCTGTCGCTGAGACGTTCGGGACGATCTGGAATGGGGTGACGGAACTCACATCAACGTTTACCGGTTTTCTGGCCAGCGTCTTTGACTGGTCTCCGTTGGAGATGATCAAACAGCGCTGGGAACCGGTAGTCACCTGGGTTAAAGAGCTTTGGGGGGAAGTGAAAACCATCTTCGAACCCATGATGGCGTTGTTTGGCGGCGGCTTGATCAAGGGCGCCACCGATGAAATGAGTCAGTTTGCCGCCGATCAGCGCAAGGCAAACATAGGCGTCGGCGGTGGCACCGGACAGTTTTTAATGACCAACGCTGCCCAGGCGGTCCGCGACGAACAGGCACAGCGCAATCTCACTCAGGGCGGTGCATCAGCCGCTTCACTGTTGCGTTCACCTGAGCAAGGCGGTGCGCCCGGCAGCCTGATCATGGCCGGATCACTCAATCAGCAGGCAGCGGCCAACAACCGTATGAACCTGCAGGGCGCGTTGACCGTGCAGTTCCAGAACGCGCCGCCGGGCACCACCGTTGGCGAGGCTCAAACCAATCAGCCGGGCTTCTCGATATCGCAAAGGGGCGTTCGCAGCCTCTCGCAGCAGTAGCCTCTCGAAATAAAGGACAGCGACATGAGCAAGACTTGGCGGGATGACCTGCAGTCTGCTTCGTTCCGTGGTGTCGGCTTTTGGGTCGACAGTGACAGTACGGTAGTGGGGCGGCGTACGCAGTTGCATGAATATCCCCAGCGTGATCGGCCTTTGGTCGAAGACATGGGGCGCAAAACCCGGGCGATAACCTTCGAGGCTTTTGTCATCGGAGACGACTGCTTTGTGCAGCGTGACAACCTGTTGCACGCACTCGATCAGCCCGGATCAGGGGAGTTGATTCACCCTTGGTTCGGGCGCATGACCGTGACTGCGACTGAGGGCTGTCAGGTCAAACAGGCGCGGGCCGAAGGCGGGATCGCGAGGTTTTCCCTGTCGTTCGTGGAGGCTGGTGAAAAGGGCTACCCGGTGGGCGTGGCCAATACCGCCAGGCTGCTGGAAATGGAGAACGAAAGTTTTCTGGATTCGGCATTGGCCCGATACAAGAGCGCGATGGCACTGGTCAACAAAGCGCAAATCAGCATGACGGCGCTACAAAACGGTGTCGCCGGGGTGCAGTTGGCTATTCAGCGCGAGTTCAGTCAGTTGACCGGTTTTGTCAGTTCGGCGGCTTCGCTGGCCGACACCCTGGCTAACTTTCCGGAAAACCTGTCGACGATGCTGGGGGCGCAATTCTCCAGCATGACTGGCGAGTTTGATCGCTTCAAAAGCTCGCAACGCCAGGCCATGACCAAGGTGGAAACGGTGCTTGGGCTGGTGAGTCCGGCAACGGCTGCGGGAGGTGTCGCCACGGTCGCAACCGTCACCGCTACGCGTGAGTTGGTGCGTGATGTGGTGCTGGCCGATGCCCTGCGTCTGGCCTCGGCCATGCCGGTGGTTGCAGCGCCTGCGGCGTTGCCGGGGGTACCCAGCCTCGAACAGCAGGTTGCAACGCCCGTGGCGCGTCCCGAAGTACCGGTGGCGGCCGACATCATGCAACTGCGTGATGCTCTCGGCGATGCTCTTTGGCAAGCGGCGCTGCTCGCTGGTCACGAGCACTTCGAGCGCATTGAAGCGGTTCGCAAACGTATGAGGGAGCACCTGACCGCCGTTGCGCGTTCAGGGGTAAACCTCGTTGATGTGACGCCCAAAGAATCGGTACCCGCTGTGGTGCTGGCCTTCAGGCAATTTGCCGACGCCACACGCGGCGATGAAATCGTCGCGCGTAACAGCATTTCTCACCCAGGCTTCTTGCCAGCGGCGACCCTTCAAGTCGCTCAGGAGTAACCCATGGACGCGCAAAACGTCGTCACGCTCAGCGTTGATGGCACGGATTACCGTGGCTGGAAAACAGTCAGCATCTCTGCCGGTATTGAGCAGCAGGCGCGGACGTTTACCTTGGGCGTGTCCTGGCGCTGGCCGGGCAAGGACATGGAAGTTGAGGTCAAGCAAGGCGCCCGTTGTGAAGTTCGCATTGGCGCGGATCTTGTGCTGACGGGGCACGTTTATTCGACCCCGGTCAGCTACGACGCCAATAGCGTGACCCGCTCGATTGCCGGGCGGTCGCTGACGGCGGATCTGGTGGATTGCGCGGTAACAGGGGATGTTTCTCAGTGGAATAAACAGAGCGTGCAGGACATTGTTCAAGCGCTGGCCGAACCCTATGGGATCAAGGTGCTCAGTGAGGTGGCACAGACTGCCAAGCTCGAAAGTCACCACAGTACCCCTGGCGAAACGGTGTTCGAGTCCATCGACAAATTGCTCACGCTTTCCCGGTTGTTTTCCACTGATGACGGCGAGGGGCATTTAGTGATTGTTGCTCCCGGTAGCAGCGGTCGGGCGGTTGACCGCCTGGAACTCGGGAAAAATATTCTTACTGGCTCTGCGCAGTTGGACTATTCCGGGGTGTTCTCTCAATACCGTGTAACGGGGCAGCGCAAACGGGAGGACAAAGAACCCGCCAGTGCAGCAGCACAGGTCGAGGCCTTTGCCTTCGACGACACGCCACCACGCAAGCGGCTCAAGCACATTCATGAGCAGAACCAGTTGACCCAGACACTCGCTCAATCTCGCGCCGACTGGGAGCGCGCCAGCCGCAAGGGCAAGGCGTTGACCCGCACCTACAAGATTCAGGGGTGGCGGCAATCGAATGGCGATCTCTGGCGGGAAAACATGATCGTGCGCATCGTCGATCATTTGATCGGTGATGACCAGGAAATGCTGATCAGCCAGATCCAGTACAACCTCGGGGAAAGCGGCACCACCGCAGACCTCACGGTCGCGCCCATCGAAGCGTTTCTACCTGAGCCCAAAAAGCTTGAGTAACGCCACGTAAACCATCGCTCATCCATTTTTATTACCTACTGGAAGCCTTCGACATGAGAGAGCTGCTGAACACGCTCGTCCGCGGAGTCGTCAATCTGGTCAACCCGGCCGGGGCGATTCAGTCCCTGCAAATGACCCTGACCGCAAACGAAGTGAAGGACGGTCTCGAACACTTCGAGCCCTATGGCTACACCTCCAATCCGCATCCCGGCGCGGAGGGCCTGACCGCTTTTATCGGGGGCGACCGATCGCACGGCGTGGTGATCTGTGTTTCGGACCGGCGCTTTCGCCTGACCGGTCTGAAGAACGGCGAAGTGGCGCTGCATACCGATGAAGGGGATTTCCTGCACTTCAAACGCAATCGGGTCATCGAGTTGCAGACCCTGACGTTGCAGATCAATGCCGCCGAATCCGTGGATCTGAACACCACAAACTTCAGTGTGAAGGCGAGCGGTGGAGTGACTTTCGACACACCGCTGATCAGCACCACCGGGCGCATCGAGTCGTCGGGCGATCAGGTCGCTGCGGGCGTCAGCCTGGTCACGCATGTGCATGAAGGTTCGGACAAAAAACCAGTGCCAGGAGGCTAGCCATGACCGTGATCAATGAAGCAACCACAGAACAGGCCTGGCGCCGCGCGGCAATCATCAGCCTGCTGACATGGCGGCGGGCCGGGGTGGACGACAAGCTGGACGACCCGGAGCGTTACGGCTGGTGGGGCGACAGTTTTCCCACGGTCACCGACGACCAGATCGGCTCGCGGTTGTACCTGCTGCGTCGCCGCACGCTTACCGCGCAAACCGAACGCGATGCCCAGGATTACGCCCGTGAAGCACTGCAATGGATGCTCGATGACGGCCGGGTTTCGGCCGTCCTGATCGACATCACACGCGGTGCCGAGCGGCTCGACATGCGGGTGAGGCTGGCCTTGACGGGCGGCGCCACGGTGGAAATTTATCTCGATAATTTATGGTTGGTGATCAATGCCGTTTAAAACTCCCTCACTACCCGAACTGATCAGCCGTGCTCGCAGTGATCTGGCCGGTTCAAGTGCGCTGCTGCGCTCTGACGCCGAGGTCCTTGCACGGATCAATGGTGCCGCCTCATATGGTCGCTATGGGCATCAACACTACATCGCCGCACAGATCCTGCCCGACACCGCCGATGAAGAAAATCTGCTGCGCATGGCACTACTGCGGCTCAGGCGCAGCTATTTGCCCGCAGTGAGTTCAGCCGGTACGGCCAGCTTCACCGGAGTGGTGGGTGCGGTGCTGGATGCCGGGACATTGCTGCAACGTGAAGGTGATGGTGCGCTGTTCAAGGTGTCGCTGTCGGTCACGCTCACGGCGTTGAGCGGCTCGGTGAAACTGGAAGCCGTGGTGCCAGGCATTCTGGGTAACACGTCGTCGGCGACTCGCTTGACCACGGTTTCGCCGGTGGTCGGTGTCGCCAATACCTTCGTGGTGCTTGAACCCGGAATTACCGGTGGCACGGAGCAGGAAAGCCTCGAGGCGCTGCGGGCCAAGGTCATGCGCTCGTATGCGGTGGTGCCTCACGGCGGCAATCAAAGTGACTACGTGACCTGGGCGCTGGAAGTGCCCGGCGTGACGCGGGCCTGGGTGCGCAGGCACTGGATGGGACCAGGCACGGTCGGCGTGTTCGTGGTACGCGATGGCGACATTGACCCGATACCCAACGCCGAACAACTGCGGCGCGTCTACGACTACATCGAATCGATGCGGCCAGTGACGGCAGAAGTGCGGGTGTTCGCGCCGGTCGAGCTGCCGATTCAGTACGAAATCAAACTGACCCCGGACAGCGGAGCGATTCGGGCAGCCGTGGAAGACGCGCTGATCGACCTGCACAGCCGCGAGGCCGATCTCGGCGTTGTATTGCTCGGTAGCCATATCGCCGAAGCGATCAGCGGAGCGGCTGGCGAAAAGGATCACACCCTGTTCGCGCCACTTGGCAACGTGCAACCAGACGCCAACGAGCTGCCGACCTTTGGAGGCATCTTATGGCGATAAGAACAGCCGCTGCGTATTACGCGCAGCTCAAGGCTCTGCTGCCTCCCGGCCCCGCCTGGGATGCAGAGCGGGTTCCGGAAATTCATCAGTTGCTCGAAGCCGGGTCCCAGGAACTGGCCCGCGAAGATGTGCGCTTGGCTGACCTGTTGGGTGAGAGCGATCCAAACCACGTGCGTGAACTGGTCCCCGACTGGGAGCGAGTGATGGGTCTCCCTGACCCGTGTCTGGGGGTGAACCCCACCTTCGAAGACCGGCAACTGGCCGTCCGCCGTCGCCTGACAGAAGTCGGCGGGCAAAACCCGGCGTTCTTCGTGCAGTTGGCGATATCGGTGGGCTATCCACACGCGAAAGTCATCGAGTACCGCACACCGCGCTTTGGCAATGCGCGCTTCGGCAAGTCACGTTTCGGCACCTGGTCAGCGCAGTACATGTGGACCCTGAGCACCGGACCACGGCTGCGACTGGGGCGGCGTTTTGCGGTCTCCCACTGGGGCGAGCGTTTCGGAGTGAACTCCAGCAGCGCGTTCGAATGCGTCATCCGCCGCGCAGTCCCTGCGCATGCACATGAGTTTTTAAATTACGGGGTAAATGAATAATGGATTTTCCAAAAAACGTGCCCAACGTCGGGCTGGTTGACGGCCGATTCGTCGACGAAAGCAATGTGACCGGTCAGGTCGGCTCGTTGATCACGGCGGACTGGGGCAATGCCATGACGTCGGAGATTATCAACGTCATTGAGGCGGCGGAGTTGGTGCCAGAGGAGGGTAATGACGCTCAGTTGCTGGACGCTCTTAACAGAATCGTCACCCGCACCATACCGGCGGCAATGCCCACGGCAACTGAGACGGACTCAGGCGCCGTCAAGCTTGCCAGTGTAGAAGAGGCTCAGACAGGGACCAACAAACAAAAGGCCGTCACCCCGTTTGGAGTGCATCAAGCCATTGATAAAAAAGCGCTGACAGCTGCGACTGTACGTAAGGTATCCGCCTCCAAAACCTTGCTGGCTTCCGATTTGGGGTTGGTAATTATTGATGCTGCTGTAGCGACTGTGAGCTTGACACTACCTGCTTCAAGCCCTGCGTTGGGAGTCCGGGATGTCATCCTGCGCCGAGCGGACAACACGGATAATCGGCTCAGTGTTGTCGCGAGTGGTGATGACAAAATCAAGCTGCACACCCATCTCAACGCTGCCGGTTATCCATTTTTGGTGCTGATGGGGGCTGGGGACTGGTGGCATCTGCGCAGTGATGGTGCTGGTGGTTGGTGGCCGGTCGGGCGCAGTGACTCTACTCCGTTGGGTAGAGTGGTCTTCGATACCAGCGTGGCCTCACCGCCCGGAGGATATGGAGCTATCTCCGGGCTTATGTTCGTACGCTCGGAGTGGCCATGGCTGTGGGATCACGCTCAGCAGTCGGGGATGCTGACCACCGAAGCCGCTCGTGTGGGTATGGAGGGTGGCTGGACCAGCGGGGATGGTGTTGCAACTTTCCGTGGTCCTGAGGCGCGAGGAGAGTTTTTTAGGGTCTTTGACGATGCACGTGCTGTCGATATTTCCCGTGTTGCTGGCTCGTCCCAGGCCGCCAGTGAGGTGTTGACGGGTAGTGGAGAGGGGCGGTCTGCCGATGTCAGGAACTATGACAAACGTACCGCTGTTTCAAGTGGCCGTCTTACGGGCTCCGAAACTTCCTCTGCGCATCACTGGGACGCCATCAGGCCGCGAAATATTGCCTATCCTGGCCGGATTAAATTGATCTGAGCATTTCGAACACAGCCAGTTATTTCAGGGGGGGGCGTCACGTTTTATTAGCCATGTGACGCGCTTGGTTATCAGGATGGTTGTATCGCGTCTTCGTGCAAATTATCGGGTAGAAAATAATGGATTTTCCAAAAAGCATGCCAGACATAGGGCTGGTTAATGGTCAGTTTGTGGATGAAGATATTACGACTGGCCAAGCAGGTACTTATATCCCCAGTTCTTGGGGCAATGCGGTAACTCAGGAGATTCTCAATGTTATTGAGTCTGCCGAACTTGAACCGAGGGAGGGTCAAAATAATCAGCTAGCGCTGGCTATTGAGCAATTGATTACGGATAACCTGGCAGGCGCTGCGACAGAAGAAAAGTCGGGTATCGCGAACATTGCAACGCAGACGCAAGTGGATACCGGAACGGACGACTCAACCATCGTCACCCCGAAAAAACTGGCAGAGAAAGCGAGCGTCGGCATCAAGGGCAGCTTCTCGAACCTTCGAATATCTACGACGGGCGTGAGTGCGCTCATTACTATCACTGCTGATCGTTTGGTGGTGGAGGGGCCCCATCTGACAATGCGTACGTTGAGCGATATTTCGCTGTCATGCAACCTTATGGCTGTGGGCTTAAACGGCTTGGATACCGGCGTATCGGCTGGATCAACATGGTACTTCGTTCACGTTATCCACAATCCTGTGACGCGTGCCATCGCCTCTCTTGTATCGCTTGGCAAATCGGCCCCGGCACTTCCAGCGGGCTTCACTCATGCTGCTCGTGTGGGAGCTATTCGAACTGATGCATCGGCGAACAAGTACCCTCTTTCAATTAGTCAGTTTGGTAACAAGGTGCGCTATGAATTGGTGGCAGCTTCTAACGTAGTGGCCTATCCAACAGTTGCCTCTGGCACGGCAAGTGTAGCGGTAGCGGCGTCGTTGAGTAGTTTTGTTCCTGAAACGGCTTGTCGCGCATCTTTAGTGGCTGGCACGACCACCGGGTATATTGGTTTTGCTCCGACAGGGACGTCCATCGCAACGCCAGGGAACGGATACTTAAGCCCTGCGCAGCTAAATGGCTTTCCCTATGTAGGTGGTTATAACGTGTCGGGACCAGTTCCTACTGCATCCGGCGATATCAACCTTAAAACAATGAGCGTTATGTATTGCTCATCTTCGTCTGTCGGAATTTTGCAGTGCATGGGCTGGGAGGACAATTTATGAGTGGCTATGCGGTTAGAAAAGATGGGCTTGGGTTTCGTGCTGTAGACGGTCCTGAGTTTAGTGTAGGTACTGAGTCTGAAATTTTCCCTGATGTTGAGACGGAAATTTACTCGGAGGCGCTGCCTTCGTTGGCGCAATTATCTGCAGATGTGATGTTGAGTCAAGCGCAGGCGAAAGTCAGCGAGTTACTAGGTGTGGCGGCGTTACGAATTGCTCCTCTTCAGGACGCGGTGGACTTGGGTTTGGCAACGGACAGAGAAGTCGAAAATTTGAAGGTGTGGAAGTTATACCGCGTTAACGTTCTTAGGGTGGTTGATTTAGCGGGATATCCTCAGTCTATCGAATGGCCGGTGTTGCCGAATGTTTAAGACTTGGCGCTGCCCTTGTCAGTGCCCCTCGATTTAAATTAAGCGCTTTTAAATCGTTAGCCTAGGGAACAACGCCTCTCGTACCCTCGTTTTAGTCTTGTCTTGTGTTGCACTTTTTGTAAGAGAAGCCATTAGTTAGCGAATGGCTTCCCCCGATATGTATGCCCTCACTTATAAGCGGCGAGGGTGTAATTTTTCGCCCGGAGAAATCCATGACCGCAACTAACAAAGACCACGACACCCTCGCCCGCACGCTCTGGGGCGAGGCTCGTGGTGAGGGGATGGCGGGGATGATTGCTGTCGGCTGGACCATCCGTAACCGGGTGGAAATGGACCTGCACAACGATGGCAAACCTGACTGGTGGGGGGAGGGCTATGTGGCTGTGTGCCGGGCCCCGTATCAGTTCAGTTGCTGGAACCGCAACGATCCCAATTATCCGTTCATGAGTGGCACGAAACCCATTCCTGTCGCGCAATTCGCGCTGGCTTTGCAGGCGGCTTCGGCCGTCATGGCGGGCGAGCAATCTGATCCAACCGGTGGCGCGACTCATTACTACGCCACCAGCATGCCCAAGGCTCCGGCCTGGGCATCGATGGCCCAGCGGACACTCAAGCTGGGTCGTCACATTTTCTTCAGGGACGTGCCGTGAGCGCGTTCTTGAAATGGATGCCAGCGTGGAGTTGGCTGGTTCTGGGGCTGCTGTTATCGAGCAGTTATCTCGCCCTGCGTCTGCACGATGTAAAGGCGGATCGCGACCTGATTTCTCTTGAGCGTGATGCCGAACAGGCAAAGCTCCGCCAGCTCACCGCTGCCAATGAATCACGCAAAAAGACCCAGAAGCTGCTGCTCGATCTGGACACCCGACATACTCAGGAACAGGCCCTCGCCGATGAAAAAAATGCTGCCATGCTCACTGCTGTCGCTACTGGCGCTCAGCGGGTGTACGTCAACGCCCGTTGCCCCGCAGTGCGAACCTCCGCCAGCACCGCCCGCCAGCCTGATGAAGAAAGTCGAGCCCAACTTGACCCAGCGGTTGCAGAAAGAATTCTCCATACCGGGGTCGACGGGGATGACGCCATCCGTCAATTGAGTGCATTGCAGGAGTATGTCGAGAGGGTGTGTCTGGGGCAGAGCAGATAGAGAAGGACGTAGATTGCTGTCGTGTAGCAATGATTGAACTGTAGGCGCTCACCGAGGTTACGAGGCCAGCGATCGCGACTTGTCTGACACTCCGCTATCGCTGGCCTCGTAACCTCGGTGAGCTCCTACAGGATTGGGTTCAACCCAAAAAACATCAGCCCTTGATGAACGCCAACAGATCCTCGTTGATCACTTCCGGGTGGGTCGTGCACATGCCGTGCGGATAGCCTTTATAGACTTTCAACGTGCCGTTCTTGACCAGTTTGATGGACAGTTCGGCGGAGTCTGCGATCGGCACGATCTGGTCATCATCGCCATGCAGGATCAGCACCGGTACGGTGATCTTTTTCAGGTCTTCGGTGAAGTCGGTTTCCGAAAAGGCTTTGATGCAGTCGTAATGGGCTTTGGCGCCGCCCATCATGCCCTGACGCCACCAGTTGTCTTTGGTGCCTTCGGAGACTTTGGCGCCTTCGCGGTTGTAACCGTAGAACGGGATCGGCACTTCTTTGTAGAACTGCGCCCGGTTGGCTGCCAGTGCTGCGCGGAAGCCGTCGAACACGCTCATTGGCAGGCCGCCTGGGTTGTTGGCAGTTTTGAGCATGATCGGTGGCACTGCGCCGATGAGTACGGCTTTGGCTACGCGGCCAGCACCGTGCTGCGCGACATAACGAGCGACTTCACCACCGCCAGTGGAGTGGCCGATGTGCACGGCGTCTTTGAGCTTCAGGTGAGTCACCAACGCTGCCACGTCAGCGGCGTAAGTGTCCATATCGTTGCCGGTGGCGGTCTGGGTCGAGCGGCCATGACCGCGACGGTCGTGAGCGATTACCCGGTAGCCTTTGGACACGAAGAACAGCATCTGCGCGTCCCAGTCATCGGAACTGAGCGGCCAGCCATGGTGGAAAACGATCGGTTGGCCCGTGCCCCAATCCTTGTAGAAAATCTCAGTGCCGTCGCTGGTAGTGAAACTTGTCATGTCGTTATGTCCTTTTCCGGTAGGGGCGTTAGTTGCCGCTTGAGCAACGTTGCTGCCAATGGCCATTGCCGAGAGTGAGCCTGCAGCCAGCGCAGTGGCGCCAACCTTGAGAACTTGTCTGCGTGAACTCGTCGGGGTATTTGGGGGGGTATTGCTCTCTGACATAAAACCTCCAGCTCTCGGCTGGGCACGAGAGGCTGACTCAAGACGTTAGCTCAATCCATGAGCGGGGGTTGCAGCAACCGACGATTGCGCAACAGGCATCAGGGCCTGGTACTTAACTTGGGTAGTTGCAGCTTTTTAAGTGATAAACCGGAACGCAAAAATACAGTCCGAGTTGAACCCGAAATCAACAACACCGATGTAACGGATGTGCTGTTGTCTGAGCAAAACTATACGGCGCTAAGCGAGAAAGAATAACGAGGCAGGAACTGACTGATTGTCGCTCTGGTGTTGACAGTGGAGGCGCATTAGGCAGATTGAAATGTACAGACGCTGTTGGCGCTCACGAGCAGCGTAAGGCCGCGGCGGCGGAATTGCAGGCGAGGTGAGCTCAGCTCCCGGGCTTGCTCCGCGACAGCGTCACTGCGGCCATTGCTCCAGCAGCATCGCCACAAACTTCTCTGCCGCCGGAGACAGCGAAGCCCCGCGCCTCGATACCAGACCAAGGGTCCTGTCGACCACCGGCTCAACCAGTGGCACGCTCACCAATGTCGGATGGCCTTCGGCCGGCATTGCCAGGCTTGGCATGGCTGAAATGCCCAAACCTGCTTCGACCATCCCCAATGAGGTCGACAAATGCTGCACCTCATAAAACCATTTGGGCCGCCAGCTCAAACCCGCCAATGCATGGTCAAGAATCATCCGGTTGCCACTCAGACGGCCCACACCAATAAGGCGATATTCGCTGAGTTCGATCCAAGACACAGACTCGCGTTTTGCCAGTTCGTGATCACGTCGGCAGGCGAGGACGAAGGGCTCTTTGACCAGTGGCACAAACTCGATATCCGGGTGTTGTCCACTCATCATGTTGATGCCGAAATCGGCTTCCCCGCGTAGTACTGCTTCCAGGCCTTCGTTGGCACTGAGGTCCAATAAGCGGATGCGGATCTTTGGATAACGTTCGTTGTACAGGCGAATCACTGAAGGCAAAAAGTAGAACGCTGCGGTGGGGATGCAAGCGAGCGTCACCTGACCAATCTGCCGTTCTGCCAATTCTCGAATGTTCAGAATCGAGTCTTCAAAATCGTCGAGCAGGCGTCGCGCCTTCGGGAAAAAGTCACGGCCTACGCTGGTCAGACTGACCCTGCGCGTAGTGCGGTCCAGCAATGAAGTTCCTAATCCCTGTTCAAGCTTCTTTATGCGTCGAGTCAACGCTGGTTGAGAAATGTGCAGTACTTCAGCAGCTTCATGAAAGCTACCCAGTTCGGCGATTTTCACGAACGATCGAATATCTTGCAGCTCATATTCCACTTTTATTCTCCTGTAGGTGGTTGGTAATGGGCGTTTGTCAGGTTAATTTATTATTTACCAAAGTGGAATAATCGCTACGATCTTTGCATTGGATAAGCGAAAACATCCGTGGGACTCTTGCTTTCAACACATCAATGACCCCAATTGATCAACAAGAGTCTGCACATATGCAACCGATTCCCTGCGTCCTGATGCGCGGCGGCACCTCCAAGGGGCCGGTTTTTCTTGCCAGTGATTTACCTGTTTCGACTGCGGAACGTGATGAGCTTTTGCTGGCGCTGATGGGCTCCGGCCATGAGCTGGAGATCGACGGCATCGGCGGCGGTAGCCCACAAACCAGCAAGGTAGCGATTGTCAGCCCTTCGACCCACGAAGACGCCGATGTGGATTACCTGTTCGTGCAAGTCATGGTGTCCCAGCGCCGTGTCGATACCGCGCCCAACTGCGGCAACATGCTCTGTGCTGTTGGTCCGTTTGCAGTGGAGCAAGGTTTGGTCAAAGCCAGGGGCGATGTCACCCAGGTGCGAATTCGTAACCTCAACACCGGCACGTTTGTTTGCGCTGACGTCAACACGCCTGGTGGCCAGGTCAGCTACGAGGGCCAGACCAGCATCGATGGTGTGCCAGGCTCGGCGGCACCGGTACAACTGACGTTTCTTGATGCGGCGGGTAGCAAGACCGGCAAACTTTTCCCCACGGGTCAGCAGACTGACATCCTTGATGGCGTGTCGGTGACCTGCATCGACATGGCGATGCCGATGGTCATCATCGAAGCCTCGCTGCTGGGTAAACGCGGTGACGAGACACCGGCGGAGCTGGACGCTGACAAGGAGTTCCTGCGCAAACTCGAAGCCTTGCGTCTGCGCGCAGGTATGGCGATGGGGCTGGGCGATGTCAGCGATAAAGTGATCCCCAAACCCGTACTGGTTTCGAAACCCGATGCGGGCGGGACCCTCAAGGTTCGCTACTTCATGCCGCATAACTGTCATAAGGCGTTGGCCATTACCGGTTCGATCGGTCTGGCTACTGCGTGCGTCAGTGATGGAACCGTTGTCGCCAGGTTGCTAGGCCTGGAGGCTGATTCATCGCGCTTGCAGCAGGTCCGGATCGAGCATCCCAGTGGTTCGATTCAGGTGGCCCTGACTTATGTCGGCGAGAACGGACAAACGATTCGAGCCTCTGTGATCCGGACCGCGCGCCGGCTTTTTTCCGGTGAAGTTTATGCGCCTGCCGTGCAACGGTTGGCTGGCTAAAAGTTTTGCAGTGACACCTACTCCAATCGATCGCCATTCGAGCAGATCGGGTATCGTTCAGACGGTTCCCGGCAAGCCCGGCTGCATTCGCTTGGCCAGAAAATAACAACAAGAGAATATCCATATGCTTGCCTTTCTTGGCCTGGCCATGGTCGTGGTCTTCACCTACCTGATCATGTCCAAACGTTTGTCGCCCATCGTTGCGTTGACGATCGTCCCGATAATATTTGCAGTCATTGGCGGCTTTGGCGGTACCACCGGCAAGATGATGCTCGATGGCCTGAAGATGGTCGCGCCATCAGCCGCGTTGTTGCTGTTTGCGATCCTGTTTTTTGGCTTGATGATCGACTCCGGACTGTTCGATCCGCTGATTCGAAAGATCCTGAAGCGCGTAAATGGCGACCCGATGAAAATTGCGGTGGGCACCGCGTTGTTGTCTCTGACCGTGGCCCTCGATGGCGACGGCACCACCACTTACATGATCACCTGCGCCGCGATGCTGCCCCTGTACAAACGCATCGGCATGAACCCGATGATCCTCGGCATTGTGTCGATGCTTTCCTTGAGCATCATGAGCGGCATGACTCCGTGGGGAGGGCCGGCAACGCGAGCCATTGCTGCGCTGGGGCTGGACGCCGGGGAGTACTTCATCCCGTTGCTGCCGACCATGATCGGTGGTGCGGCGTGGGTGGTGTTCACGGCCTTTTTGCTGGGACGTGCCGAGCGCAAACGTATCGGTAATGTGAACCTGCAAAGCGGCGGCGGTAACTGCTACATCGAAGCGATTCTGGGCGATACGCCACACAAGCGTCCCAAGCTGGCCTACGTCAATCTGGCGCTGGTTATTGTCGTGATGGTCGCGCTGGTCATGGGCCTGATGCACTCAGCGGTTCTGTTCCTGATCGGCTTTGTGCTGGCGCTGATGATCAACTACCCGCAGTTGGAGATTCAGAAGGAACGCATCCTCGCTCACTCCGGCAATGCCATGACCGTGGTGCTACTGGTGTTCGCGGCCGGTGTGTTCGCCGGGATTTTCTCCGGCACCAAAATGGTCGATGCGCTGGCGCAAACGCTGGTGGCGTGGATTCCACCGGAGTGGGGCCATCTGTTCCCGTTGGTGGTTGCACTGACCAGCATGCCGCTGACCTTCGTACTCTCCAATGACGCTTACTACTTTGGCGTGGTACCGATCCTTGCCAACGCCGCAGCCGCGTACGGCATCAGCCCGCTGGAAATCGCAAGGGCATCGATTCTGGGGCAGCCGGTGCACTTGATGAGCCCGCTGGTTGCGTCGACTCTGCTGTTGGTGGGCATGATCGACCGCGATATCGGCGACTTTCAGAAAGCCACGGTGAAATGGGCGGTCCTGACTTCGCTGGTAGTCACCGCTCTGGCGCTGGCGACCGGTGCGCTGACGTTGTTTGTTTGATTTAAAAACTGAAATGCATTTTCTGTAGAAGCTGCCGAAGGCTGCGAAAGCGGTCATCCTGACACACCGCTTTCGCAGCCTTCGGCAGCTCATACAACAACTCTGTTTGCAGCCACTTATGACTGAACCAACCACACGCCCCTGACAGGGCGTGCGGATCACTGCATCTCCAATAACAACAATGAGTACTGAGCATGAGTATGTTTTCCAAGCGTGGAACTGCAACTTTCATAAAGAGCACGCCGCTGTTGACCTTGCTGCCTTGGTCGGGCGTGGAAGCCGCGGGTTTTATTGAAGACAGCAAGCTCAAGCTGCAACTGCGCAACGTGTACTTCAACGAGAACTTCCGTGACGAAAACGGCCTGAGCGCACGCGCGGCCAGTACCGCCAAAAGTGAACGCACCGAGTGGGCGCAAGGCTTTCTGCTCGACTATCAGTCCGGTTTTACCCAAGGCACGTTGGGCGTTGGTGTCGACGCGCTGGGCTTGCTGGGCGTCAAGCTTGATTCAGGCAAGGGCCGCAGCGGCACTGGCTTGTTGCCCGTGCATGACGACGGTCGTGCAGCCGATGAGTTCGCCAGCCTCGGCGCGGCAGCGAAGGTGCGTCTGGCTAAAACCACGCTGAAATACGGCACGCTGTTGCCCAAGACGCCGGTGCTTATTTACAACGATGCACGGCTGCTGCCTCAGACTTATCAGGGCACTCAATTCACCAGCACCGACATTGAAAACCTGACGCTTACGGGCGGTCACCTGGATCAATTCAAACTGCGCGATTCGTCGGACAGCCGCTCAATCATTCCCGACGGATTCACCGGCCGAGGTTCGGACTTCTCTTACGTGGGCGGCGATTACAAACTCGGAAAAAACATCAAACTCAGCTACTTCTACGGCGAACTGGAAAACTTCTACCGCCAGCAATTTGCATCGATCCAGCATGATTTGCCGTTGGGTTCAGGCGTGCTGACCAGCGACCTGCGTTACTTCAACAGCGTCGATGCCGGGAGGGGACGCGGCGGCAAAATCGATAACGATATGCTCAGTGGCCAACTGACCTATGCAGTGGCCGGACACAGTTTTGGCGGCGGTTATCAGACCTTGAGCGGCGACGCGGGCTTGCCCTATATCAGTGGCGCAACCGTTTACTCATTCAGCAACGTCGGGATCGGCAAGTTCATCGAGGAAGATGAAAAGACCTGGATGCTCAGCTATGGCTATGACTTCGCCCGCGTAGGTGTGCCGGGTCTGACATTCTCGACGCGCTATCTGAGTGGCGACAACGGCAAGTCGGGCGCTGCGCAATTGAAAGAATGGGAACGCGATGCAGAGCTGGCGTATGTGCTGCAAGGCGGGACATTAAAGGGGCTGGGAGTGAAACTGCGTAACTACGTTTACCGCTCGGACTTTGCTCGTGGTCGTGACAGCAACCGGATCTACATCACCTATGACATAGCGCTTTGGTGACGGGGCCTCTGAATTGAAATACTTTTCTTCAGGGGCGCCCCCGTCATCCACACGCCGCGCTCCCCGGTCACTCCTACAGATTTCTTGCACTTTTTTACCGGGTTGTCACCGGCTTCAAGCCGCTTTCTTCAATGGCTTTAGCGCCTTCCTTGGAGGCCATGTATTTCAGCAGCGCCTGAGCCTCTTTTGCATGTTCAGTCGAGCGGGTAACCGCACCCGAATAAAGCGTCATCTGCTGTGCCTGGTCCGGGATCAGGCCAACGATGTCGATGCCTTGAACAGGCTTGAGTTCGCTGAGCTGCTGAAAGCCGATTTGCGCTTCTTTGCGGGCGACAACGGCGCCTACGGGTTCGGCTGGAATCATTCGCGCCTTGGCCTGGAAATCATTGCCAAGGGTCATTTTCGGAAACAGGATGCGCGAGAGATAAACGCCGCTGGCGCTGTCGGAGTAGGCGATGGACTTGCTGTCGAGCAACGCCTTGCGAAACGCCTCCATGGTCGAGATATCAGGCTTGTTCTCGCCCTTGCTCACGGCCATGGCGATGTAGGATTTGCCCAGATCGACGCGGCTGGACTTATCGACCCGATCTTGCGCCACCAGTTTGTCCAGCGCAGAACCGACCATCAGCACCACATCGGCAGGTTCTTTTCGGTCCAGGCGGTTGGGAATGGCTTGAGGTGTTTTCCCCATGGACGGCGATGCTTCTATGTTCAGCTTTACTCCAGTGGCTTTCTCATAGTCCGGTGCGATGCCCTGAACTGCACCCATGATGCCGCCAGAGCTGAGTACTGTTAACGTGGTTGGAGACGGTGCCGGTGCCGGTGCGGCGTTGGCGGTGAGGGCAGCGAACAGTGCGCATGAAAAGGCGAGGGGTGTGAGCAGTCTTGGCATGGCAGGGAACTCGTTGACGAAAAAATGCGACACTAAGCGCCGCAGTCGACATGGCAAAGTTACCTTCCGTTAATAAATATTTAGTTTACCCACCGTGGCCAGATCCCTAGGCTCGCGGTTTTTCACACCGCACGCGCGGACATTCAGCGGGGATAATCATGAATCAGGCGCTGGTCATCGAAGATGATGAGGTGACCGCACAGTCCATCGCCACCGAGCTGCAGGCTCATGGTTTTAATGTGCAGCGCGCCAGTACCGGGCGTGACGGGCTGGCGATGGCCATTGCTGGTAGCTATGACGCCATTACTCTGGACCGAATGCTGCCGGACTTCGACGGCCTGACGATTGTCACGACCTTGCGCAGCCTCGGCATTCGCACGCCGGTGTTGATGATCAGCGCCTTATCTGATGTTGATGAGCGCGTCAGAGGGCTGCGCTGCGGTGGAGATGACTACCTGACCAAACCGTTCTCGATGGTCGAAATGGTTGCGCGCCTGGAAGTGCTGTTGCGACGTCCGACCAGCGAGTCTCAGATTCATCAATTGAGCGTTGGCAACCTGACCCTCGACCTGATCGAAAACAGCGTGTCGCGCTCCGGCGAGAGCATCACGTTGCTGCCCACTGAATTCAAACTGCTGACCTACCTGATGCGCCATGCCGGGCAGCAAGTGACGCGCACCATGTTGTTTGAAGAAGTCTGGGGGTACCACTTCGATCCCGGTACCAACATCATTGATGTACACATGGGCCGCTTGCGTAAAAAGATCGAAGGCCCCGGTGCGCCGTTGATTCATACCATTCGTGGATCGGGGTACGTGCTTGGCACCCAGGACTGAGCGCTGGCGCTCCAGCAACAGCCGGCTGATCGGCCTCTACGCGTTGTTCTTCGTGGCATGGGGCGCGGTGTTCACCGGCGTTCTGTACTGGAAGATTTCCGGTTATCTCGGCACGGTGGCCGAGCGGACCTTGATGCAGCGCGCGCACTATTACCAGAAGATCGACGATGCCAATCTGGTCGATGAACTACAGGGCAGCGAGTCTTACTCGATTCCCGGCATCGACGCTTATGGCCTGTTTGAAGGCAACGGCCAATATGTGGCTGGCAACCTGTTGAAACTGAGATCGAGCCTGCCGGATGACGGGCGCGTGCACTACCTCAAACGCGGTTTGAGAATCGCCGACACGCTGAGTGAAACACGTAGCAGTCATGCGTTTCTGCAGCGTCGCAAGGACGGTCGAATATTGGTGCTGGCCCGTGACGGCGGTTCTATCTCGGCGGTCGCAGGCATTATCGGTCAGGCACTTTTCTGGGGACTGTCTCTGACCCTGATACCCGGTTTGATCGGCTGGCAATTACTCAGACGCAGGCCATTGCGTCGTGTCGAACGGCTACAGCGCAGCACCGAGCGCATCGTATCTGGCAACCTCTCGGAGCGTCTGCCACTGTCGCCCGCGCGAGATGAGCTGGACATGCTCGCCAACGCCGTCAACACCATGCTCGAACATATCGAGCGTTTGCTGCATGAGGTCAAAAGCGTGTGTGATGGCATCGCACATGACCTGCGCACGCCGTTAACCCGTCTGCGCGCGCGGCTTTACCAACTGCAACAATTGCCCATGACCGATGCTCATGCATCGAGCTTAAACCTTGCGCTGGAAGAGAGCGAAGCGATCATGTTTCGTTTTCAGGGCTTGCTGAGGATTTCCGAGCTGGAAGACACGCGACGGCGACTGGCCTTTGCGCCTTTTCAACCCGACGTACTGCTTCGTCAAGTGCACGAATTCTATGAGCCCATGGCGCAGGAGAAAGGCCAGCTACTGGCCCTTGAGCTGGGTGCTGGTTTGCCTGTCATGAAGGGCGATCAGGCGTTGCTGTTTGAGGCGCTGACTAATCTGCTGGATAACGCGATCAAATTCACCTCGCCGGGTGGGCATCTTTGCCTCCAGGCGTATGCCATGGAGGGCGGGCTGCGCATCGAAGTGATTGACGACGGTCCGGGCATCCCCGAAGCCGAGCGGGAGAGCGTGTTGCGCCGGTTATATCGGGGGGATGCCAGTCGTCAGCAACCGGGCTACGGGCTTGGCCTTTCTCTTGTGGCTGCGGTCGTTCGTTTGCACGCGTTCAGCTTGCGGATTCACGCTTCTGAATCAGGCGGCACGCGGGTGGTTATCGATTGTCCGCGGATTTAGCTAACGTGTTGGCGCGCTTAAACTTTTCTTAACTTTGCTTAATTTGAGACGGGGCAGGTCATCACCTAGTTTGGCGGACCCTCTGCCAACCCGGACCTGTTTCTGTGAAACCATTGATATTGCGGATCAGCCTGATCTGCGTTTGCACCCTCTGGGCGAATGTCGGCGTGGCCGATCCGTCTCCGGGCGCCATGATTCCTTCGCCGCCCCAGTTGTCAGCGAGCGCCTGGGTGTTGATGGACGCCAACACGGGTCATGTCATCGTTGAACACGACGCGGACGAGCGTTTGCCTCCCGCCAGTCTGACGAAATTGATGACGGTGTACGTGGCCACCCGGGATATTCAGGCCGGGCAATTGAAACCGGACGAACCGGTTACCGTCAGTGAAAACGCCTGGCGCACCGAAGGCTCCAGAATGTTCCTGGATCCGGGCAGCACCGTCAGCGTTCATGACTTGCTGCAAGGCATCGTCATCGACTCCGGTAACGACGCGAGCGTTGCTTTGGCCGAACACATCGCAGGCAGCACTGACAGCTTCGCCAGCCTGATGAATAAAACTGCGCACAGTCTTGGGCTGACCAACACCCATTTCGATAACCCGACAGGCCTGCCGGAACCCGACCATTACTCGTCCGCTCATGATATGGCGATACTGGCGCAGTCGATCATCAACGATGAGTCGGCGTACTACCCGCTGTACAAGAAAAAGCACTTCACGTGGAACGGCATTCGACAACCCAATCGCAACTTGCTGCTCTGGCGTGACAAAACCGTTGATGGCCTCAAGACCGGCCACACCGAGGCAGCGGGTTACTGCATGGTCACCTCTGCCGTGCGGGATGGCCGGCGGTTGATCACTGCGGTGTTTGGCTCCAGTTCGGCGCTGGCGCGTGCGACGGATACCGAGAAACTCCTAACCTATGGTTTCCGGTTTTACGAAAACCAGACCTTCGAGAAAGCGCTTCAGCCGTTGAGTAGCCCAAGAGTCTGGAAGGGGGCGGAGAAGTCCCTCGCCGTAGGCGTTCTCGACGACATCACGCTCACCATGCCCAAAGGCTCGCACAAGCCGGAAAGCCGAATCCACATCGACGCACCGCTGATTGCGCCGGTAGATAAAGGCGCAGTGGTCGGCAGCGTTGACGTGTTTGACGGCGAGCAGAAGCTGGTGACCCGACCGTTGATCGCGTTGGAAGGTGTTGAAGAGGGTAGTTGGTGGACCCGCTGGACGGATGCGGTGCGGTTGCTGTTTCAGGGATGGTTTGAGGATCTAGGGGCTGATTGAGTCGACACTGGCCGCAGTGAACGGCCCATCCTCGGTGTGCTGGATTGGGACGGTACCTCGATGAACCTGCTGCATTGGCAGGACGAGTCATGGATTCGCCTGCGAGACATGCCCAACATCCTGCTCCACGAAACCCGCGAGAAACGCCCATGGTGGAGAAGGGCGACGCGGTTTTTGTCGATGTAAGCGGCCGAGGCCAATTGGAAACCCTGTCCCCGACAACGTACAGTTTCAGACTTGCCGCTTTCAAGGTAGGAGGTAACTTGTCGGCGAGAGGGCTTGACGCGGTGATTCAGGCACACGGCCTCGCGAACAAGTTCGCTCCTACCGGGCAGGGTCGTGTCAGGTTGTTCAGGTAGGAGGCAACTTGTTGGCGAGAGGGCCTGACGCGGTGATTCAGGCACACGGCCTCGCGAACAAGTTCGCTCCTACCGGGCAGTGTCGTGTCAGGTTGATCAGGTAGGAGGCAACTTGTTGGCGAGAGGGCCTGGCGCGGATATGACTGGCGCATGACTGACCGGGAAACTCACCGAGCGCGCAATGAAGCATTTCTCATGGGCTGTGTGGTGCAAGGCATGGGCTTTGTCGACGTCGGAGCCCGAAGCCAGAATGACGTTCGGCTTTAGCACAACCGAGGTGAACTGACCCGCGCCGTTGCTCTCCTCGATCATTGTGCCTTCTGCTTTGTCCTCATACTCAAGCACCACAATCCCGGCTTCGGCGCACAGGCCGAGGTACCAGAGTTTGTGACAGGCCGATAAAGATGCAAGCAGCAGTTCTTCAGGGTTCCAGCGTTTTGGGTCGCCCCGGAAGCTTGGGTCGGAAGAGCCTTCAATGGAGGGTTTGCCGTCAGCCTGAATGACATGTGACCGGCTGTAACCGCGATAGGACGATGTTCCGGTGCCTTCATTGCCAGTCCAGATGACCTGTACGGCGTAGTAGTGTGCTTTGTCTGCCATTTGCTGCTCCCAAGGGAAAAGGTGCCCGGCAGTGATGTTAACGCGAAGGCTCATCAATGCTGCGCGCCATTTTTGAAACGCATTCCTTGCAGGAGCTGCCGAAGGCTGCGAAGCATTTATCCTGACACACCGCTATCGCAGCCTTCGGCAGCTCCTACAGGGAACAGTGCAGTCAGGTATTGATGCGGTTTTTGGGCGAGTGCGGCTGAAGCGATAAGAGTAAGCAGGGAAGGTACTGAGGTGACGCAAGAAAGGCTCGGAAGCCTTGAAGGAAATGGAGCGGGTGGAGGGAATCGAACCCTCAACTAAAGCTTGGGAAGCTTTCGTTTTACCACTAAACTACACCCGCTCTGAAGCGGCTGACTTTGTACCAGAACCGCACGCTGAATTGAAGCGCTAATTTCTTCCCCTCCAGTTTTTCCTCCCCTGCCTGCCAAACCCGAACGGAGCCCATTCGCCAGTTGTGGTGTGTGTTGCGCTGGCGGATGGGGTCCCTTGCTCGGTCGTGCGTCAGGTTCAGAGGGCGAAGGCATGTACGGTTTGGGCCTGTTGGTAGTGATAGGTTGATCGGCTGCGGGAGTCAGGTTGTGGAGTCAGGAAGTCCATCAACGCGTCACGCGAGTCGCGGCAGGCGGATTTGTGCTCCATGTCCAGAAAGTGCCCGGTGCTTTGTAGGGTGCTGAAGGTGCTGTGCTGGATAACCGGGGCGAACAACCGGGCGTCGGTGGCAGCGGTGTACTCGTCCCACTCACCGTTCAGAAACAGCACCGGCACGTTGATGTTCTGCGCGACCGTCAGGTAATTCGCGGTATCCAGGTTCAATACGTCGTTGATGTGAAAGTGCATCTGGTCGTATTCGTGGGTGTCCAGATTACTCACGTGGCGATGATTGAAGCGCTTGAACAACGGCGGCAGGTGTTTGCCGATGGTGCTGTTGACCAGGTTGCCGACTTCATAGCGGTCATGGACGCTGAGGTGCGTGATGCCGCGCTCCAGGTAATCACGCATGTGTACGTTGATCACTGGGGAGAACGAGCTGATCACTGCCTTTTCGATTCGCTTGGGTCTGTGAGAAAGCGCAACCAGCGTGGCCGCGCCACCCCACGAGAACGACATGACGTGCTCAGCGTTGAAATGGTCGATCAGCTCCAACAGAATCTGACCTTCCAGCTCTTTGGTCAGTGGCCTTTCATTCAGGTTGTGTGGTTTGGATTTGCCCGCGTAAGGCTGATCGTAGAGCACCACGTTGAATTGCGGGTGCAGGTTGCGCACGGTCTGGGCGAACGATGCAGTGGTGGCCAGTGAGCCGTTGACCATGATGATGGTCTTTTCGGCCGCCTCTGCCCGATAGAACTCCGTGTGAACCCGAAACTGTCCCTGTATATCAAGCACAGCGATTTCTGGCCTCATATGTATGTCTCCTGGCGTAAACAAATTGTGCGCGCAAACAACGTTGCACGAGTTTCGTGACAGGTAGGCATTGCCTTGCAAAGGGGCCCTTGTCGATCCGAAACGATCTGTCCGACAGGTTTTATTATTGGCGGGCGATTTGCCGTGAGCGTTGGCTCGGGGCGGCAAAAGGTTTCTTGGAATGCACGCATGACTCGCCGGTCACATGTGGACCGACGATTGGATTCAAGCAGTGGATCCGGTAACCCGCAAGTGCCGTTCGTAGTTTGTTTGGGTGGTCTGCCGAGCGGTAGCGAAAGGCTTATACGCCCTGAATTTCCCAACGCTCTAGCGCGCGGTATTGGCCCGGTTCGAGTTCCGGGTCGAGCTTCAGATGAGCCATGCTTTCCCGATGCAGGCGCAGCACTTTATTGTCGAAATGGCCGAACATACGCTTGATTTGATGGTAGCGGCCTTCGACGATGCTCAGCCTGGCACAACGTGGACCGAGTACGGTCAGTTGTGCCGGTTGGGTGGTGAGGTTTTCAAAAGCGAAGTACAGGCCTTGGGCAAAAGCCTGCACATAACGCTCGTCGATCAGTTGCTCTGTTTCGACGTAATAGACTTTTGGCAGCTTGGTTTGGGGCTGGGTCAGGCGTCGGGACCACTGGCCGTCGTTGGTGAGCAGCATCAGCCCGGTGGTATTGAAATCCAGCCGTCCGGCGATGTGCAGTTCGTGCTTGTCGGGCTCTTGCAGCAAGTCCAGCACCGTGGGGTGTTGCGGGTCGCTGGTGGCACTGACGCAGCCCTGAGGTTTGTGCAGCATGAAGTAGCGCGCGGGCTTGCCGACTTGCAGAACTTCGTCGTCAAACTCCACGCGGCTGAACTCGCGCACATCGTGATGCGGATCGTTGATCTGTAATCCGTCCACCTTGACCCGTCCGCCGATCAACGCAAGACGTACGTCCTTGCGATTGAAACGCGGCAGGTTGCTGAGGAAACGGTCGAGACGCATGGTGATTTTAGTGTGATGGCGAGGAGGTCGGGTATGTTACCTGTTCCCGCGCAAGATCCATTAGCTCAAGCGAATACTGGCGCTGATTCGGAACAATTTTTGTAGGCGCTGCCGAAGGCTGCGAAGGCGGTTTTCTGACATACCTCAATTCGCAGCCTTCGGCAGCTACAGATCAGGCGCCATTGACCATGGGCAAATAGATTTTGCATGCACCGCCCTTTTCGCGAAGGCTGTGGGAGCCGAGCTTGGTCTGGGCGGCATTCCGACGATAAACGATAACGCGATATGGCTTCTGGCTGTGTCTCATGAATCGCGGGCAAGCCTCGCTCCCACATAACGGTGCAATTCCGTAGGATCGGATTTAGCCGGGAGGGCGTCGGGGCATTCGCTAAATATCATTCGCCCAGAAATACCGCTCTCCCGGCTAAAGCCAGTCCTACGAGGCGAGACAAGCGCTTGCAGGCAAACATGGAATCTCCCACAGATCGCAGGTTTACGTAGAGTTTCCCCAGGGTTCAGTCGGGGTACGGATCAGTGCGGGCTAAAAGCGCATCACTGATCCCCGCGCAGCGCGGGCACAGGCAGGCTTTGTTGCGCAGTTCTTCCGGTAATGCCCGGATCACTGCCGGGTCGATGCTCACCGAAAAACACCAGCACGCCTGATCCACCGTGCGCGGGTCGGCCAGGGTGCACGCATTGTTTGCACCACAGGCAGGGCAGCGTTGAGCGGTGTCGGCAGAGGTGTTCATGAGACCGGCGGAGCCTCCATGCAAATCTGGTTGCGACCGTTTTGCTTGGCGCGGTACAGCGCGCTGTCCGCGCGCGCGATCAGGCTTTGCAGCGTGTCATCGGGGCGCAACTGGCTCAGGCCAATGCTGACCGTCACGTGCAGGGGGTGACTAGCGAAAATGTAAGCGTGCTGCTCGGCCAGTAAACGAATTTTTTCTGCGACGTCGTGGGCATTGCCGGTATCGGTGCCCTTGAGCAGGATGATGAACTCTTCACCGCCCCACCGGCAAATGATGTCCGACTGACGCAGACAGCTTTTCAGATCGTCAGCGAAACCGGAGAGCACTTCATCGCCCGCCAGATGGCCGTGCGTGTCATTGAGCCGTTTGAAGTGGTCCAGGTCCAGGAGCATCGCCGTCAGTGGGCGGGACTCACGCTGTGCATCCTTGAGCGTCTTGAGTGCCCACTGGTTAAAACCGCGGCGGTTGGGCAAACCTGTGAGGCTGTCGAGGGTTGCCTGGGCTTCGATCCGGTACTGGAAGCGGCTGACCACCAGATTCAGCAGATAAACCACGATCAGCGTGATGACCAGGCAAATAGACAGGTTCAGGTACAGCGAGTGGCGTATGTCGTTCAGCGCAGATTCTTCTTCCTTGTCGACGAACAAATACCAGTTCAGCTCCGGTATGTAGCGCACGTTGAGGAAGTGTTCCTTTCCGTTGACCCGGTGCTCGTAAGTGCCGCTGAGCGGTTTGGGCATTTTACTCAGCAGGTCGGACATGCTCGGCAGTTGGGTGATGGACTCGCCAATAGCCGCGCCCTGCGGGCCACCGTCCGCACCGGTCAGGACGATACGGCCAAAGGTATCGACGAAATACACACTGCGTTGATAGCGCTGTTGATAGCGGTCGATCAACTTGATGACCGCATCTACGGTCAGCCCGACGCCCGTGGCACCAATGAACTTGTTGTTGTAGTCGAATACTTTGTAATTGATGAAAAACGTCAGGTTGTCCTTGTTGGCCATGTCCGGATCGACGTTGATCTCATAAGGCGCCTCCATGTCCCGGACGCGGTAATACCAGACATCCCGGGGCTCGCGGGCGTCTATCTTCTTCAGAATGCCTTTGGCCTGGTAATAGGTCAGGGTGCTGTCGGACACGAAAAACGAGGTGAACGCCCCGTAATGGTCCATGACTTCCTTGAGGTAACGGGTGATCTGCTGCGGGTTGCGTTCGCCTTCCACAACCCAGTCACGCATGAACGTATCGCGGGCCATCATCGAAGAGATCAGCACAGGACGAACAAGGTCTTTCTGGATTTCCGAATACACGGTGTCGGACGTCAGCGGCAGCTCGGTATTGATGATGTTGTCGCGAATTGACGTGCGTGACGCGTAGTAACTGAGCAGCGACGTTGCCAGAAAGCCACAGCCCAGGACGATCACCAGCGTAAACAGAAGTGAGCGTTGCGAAGGGCCAGCAGAGCGAAAAGCCATAACGTGTCCGATTGTTTTGCCTGTCCGTGAAGGCAGGCATGCTAGCCCGCCGCAATTCTTTTCGCTATCGCGACATTAAATGTTTTTCGCCGATTTTGAGCTCACGCTATCAGCAAGTTCGTAGTTTTATGCTCATGGCACTCTATAAACGGGGGAGAGGCCAAGCATCGACTTGAACGCTGAACAGCGACAATGCAGCAGCAGAATCCTGTCGTAATGAATGCCTGCCTCAGATAACGCGTTAAACAAATGCTCCAGATCAGGAGGCGGCATGCCGAAGCGATTTCTGACCGTCAGTACATCCATTGGGCTTGTTGGCGACAGGGTGTTTCTAAACGGCGACTGATTGGAGTTGCGCACGACATGACTGATGTCCTGATAGCTTTCGCCGTAAGGGCTCTGGAATTTTGCCAGTGTGTAGTTTTTTATCATTCCCGGCCGGGAAGTCCCTGCCAGCAGTTTGTCGGTCAAGACGTAGGGATGCGCCAGTGAGCTTGAGGTTGAGGGTGTTGGGCGCTGGGTATCCAGAAGGGCGAACGGGCTTGCCTGCTTACTGACTGCCCGATGCAATCCGGGATCGACCAGCTCATGGCCATGCGGTGCGTAGACGTGCAGTTCAGTGCCATTCGGGATGGCTGCATTTTTACTCCATGGCAGGTAATAACCATGGCTGCTGACCACCAGTGTGCGCGCTTGTCGGGTTTCGGCGGTCCACAGCAGAAACTGGCGTTTGAGCTTCCAGGCTTTCACTGCCAGGGTGGAAAACCTGGGGTGACCTGGAAGGGTCCAGGCTTTTAGCACGGCCTCAGTACTGAAAAAACTTTCCATACGGGTTTCCCGGTTCAGCATCGAACGGTTGAGCCAGATGCTGAAATTTTTAGTGCTCAATGCTGAAGCAACCGCAGGCGTTAAAACAGGTTTGACCGGTGTTGTCAGTTTGCGCAGGGCATTGGTCAGGCGGGGCATGGCAGGTGGCAACTGCAGTAATCCCACAGACAGGGCACTGAGCAACGCCTGTTGCTTCTCGGCATAACGCGCACCCGGTAGGTTCGCCGAGCTGATATTCAGTGCTGTTACCCCCAGTTCGATCGCCAGTGAGGCAATCAACGCAGGTGTCAGCAGTATTGACATGGGGGCCATCAGAAACTGCAGGTGGTGGAGCTGGCGAGTCCAGTAGCGAAGTGAGACCTCTTGGGAGGTGACCACCGTGTCATCCGCGTTCCAGAGGCTGTTCTGCCTGAGCATGCTTGCAATGTGGGCGAAGGGTGACTCGGTGACGTTCTGCTCACTCAGTTCCCGCGCCAGAACCTTGCGCGTGTCTTGATTGATCAACACGTCAGTCCATGGGCGTAACAAAGAAACCGGTTCGCTGGGCAGACGATCACCAGCCCAGACTTTAAAAATATAAGTGAGCCGCTCGTGGTGTCGCACGGGGACGTAATCAAGAAGCGTTCCTCGCCACGTCTGACTGCGTGCAGCATGGCGCAGGTAACGATTGAGCAGCTCCTCGTTTTCGAATTCGACGAACGCCTTGAGTGCGCCTGCCTGATAGAGCACCCGCTGCGTTTTGTCTGGACGGCTCAGTACCAAAAGGCTTGGGCAGTATTGGGCGGTCGGACCGTCGAACAAGGAGTGCTGTAGATACACGCCGGGTATCGACCATTGGACCCGATCGCCCCGGTTTTTGATGTTCAGTTGCTCCAACGCGTTGACGATCAGATCGAACCCGTGGCGCTGCACAGTGCGGTGTTTGAGGCATAGCAATGCTTGGGTCACGAATTGGCTCTGCAGGGTCGCCTCGATGGCTGCCTTGTGCTGCGCCCAGAACTCATCGATTTCCTGGTGCATCACGTTCAGAAAGTTGATCTCACGAATGACATTTTCAATGGCCTGAGCGTCCATGGGCAGCTCTTGCCGGGCGTCCCACTTGCCCGTGCCGGTGACGTCGAGATACACCGCATTACGGCCTCCGTTATCGATGTAGCCGACTGGCGATGCGACGCGGTAATTGCTTACCAGGGCCTCGCTCAGACTGATGGGCTTTTCATCCGGGACCTGAATGTCGAGGGCGGGATGACGGGCGTCACCTAGCGGAGTGGTGGACTGCCCCCGCAGATAACGAATGAACACTTGATCGGGGTTAACCCCCCATTGATGTTTCTCCCGCAATGCCTTGGCCATGATTCTGGCGGCAGTGGTCAAGGGAACCGGGATCTGCTGCAGAACTTCGGGGGCGGACTGCCATATATCCACCGCGCCGAGCAGACTCAGGCCACGTTCTATGGTTTTGAATGGATGGGGTTGAGCGCTTAAGCCGACCTGTGTCTCGATATAGTCCCGGCAGCGTTTTTCCTGGGCTGCGGTGATAGCCGAAAAAATATCACCGTTGATTTCCGTCAGTCTTGCTGGCCCGGAGTAGTCATGTAAGCCGGGGAGCGTCCTCAGTGCATCGACGAACTTTTTACTCATGTGCGCAGGTACGTCGCTGATGTATTCCACAGGCGCGGTTCGCCCCCCCGGCATGTGGATAAAGCAATGTGATGTGTTGTTCGACCTTATCTGAAACGCGTCGGGTAGATTCTGGTCGTTGATAGACAGCAGGTGCGCAACGGCGCGCTGTCCTCGGGCGGATATTTCAAGGCAGGCTGCCGAGTCCGGGAATGCCTCGAGCCCCAAGGCGTCCAGAGCGAGCTCATAGCCTTCGCGCGTGATCTGTTTGCGAGCGTACTGCCGCGCCAGCTTGTCCAGAAAAGACAGCTTGGCCAGCGCCCGGTAAGTGCCCCGATGCCTGGCCCAGAAACTTTCCATCAGCGCGGGGTAGTCGAGGAACCAGCGGCTATTGATGATCAGGTTGAGTGCAGCCTGTGCGGTAAGAGCAGGAGTTGATTTATCCAGAGGCTTGTCTGCGAAGGTGTACTGCAGAAGCGCACGCATCATCGCGCCGTTGAAGGACAATACGCCGATATCGGTCAGCGTCATGCGCCGCGAGTAACGCTCACGGCCTTGATCATCGACTTCAGGGTTGGTTTCAGTGCGAAAGCGGATGCTGAGCTTGTCGGGGGACAGTGTTTTACCGGTGGTCTGTTGCAGCAGATGCTTCAACTGCTCGCGTATGTAAGTGCGCAGGGTGGGAGGGTAGTCCATGTCCAGCTGGGTGGCTTTGAGCAGCAGAGGCGAATGGGCGATGAGTTTGAAACCGGGGCTTTTGGTGAGGTTCTCCAGGCGTTGGCGATGAGCGTCTGTGTGCAGCGTGTGATCATTCATGAAAAAGCCGATGTAGTGAGTTGAAGCGTCACTATGTCGGCTGGTTTTTCGTGATTGGGCTAATTATGTATGGGGCTCAAGCACAAGGCTCTTTGCACTCATGAACAATATACAAACTACAGATTGAAATGCACTTTTGTAGGCGCTGCCGAAGGCTGCGAAGCGTTCATCCTGACAGACCGTCATCGCAGCCTTCGGCAGCTCCTACAAGGGTGTGCTTGCACCTGTTTTTCGTGGGAGCGAATTCATTCGCGAATGCATTTCTCCTGTAAAGAATTTGCGTCTGACACACCGCTTTCACGAATAAATTCGCTCCTACCGGGAAGTGTGGTTCAAGCCGATTTATCAGCCTGCAGATAAGCCCGCCAGCCGCCCAGATGGCTGATGTTTTTCGCACCCTCCAGGCCATAAGCTTCGCAGATGAATCCGCACTCCCAACGGCCGTCAGCCAGTTGCACTTTGCCTAATCCCAATGGTGCTGGAATGCCGGTGAGGAATGAGCCCAGTTCGCGGCTTGGCAGCTCCCAGACTTCTACTTCAATGGCGACTCCACCTTGGTCCACCCGAACCATGCCCGGCCGGAACGGCGGGCCGCCTGCCAGTGCATACAACTGATAGTCCGCAGAGCTTTGTGTGGTTTCAACCAGGCGAGCGCCGCGCTGTTTAAGTTGCCAGTTCAACGCCAGACCCTCCAGGTGCGCGCCGCACACCACGACGCGAGCCATGTCATTACGGGCGACGGTGGCCGGTTTGGTCAGCTGCGTTTCAAGAGTGCCAATCAATGGCAGCTCGGTGTGACGTTGCAGGGCGTCAGCAATGCTTAGAAGGTATTGGTCAGTGAACACCCTGCCGAACAGCGTCACGCCCCAAGGCAGTCCGTTGTTCATGAACGCGCTCGGTACGGCAATGGCGGCGTAGTCCAGCAGGTTGACGAAGTTGGTGTAGTAGCCCAGGTCCGAATTGCGTAATACCGGCTCAGCTTGCAGCTCGGCGTTGGTCACCGGGCGGGGGATGCTTGGCGTTACGACGAAATCCAGATCCTCCATGGCTTTGTCGCAGATCGCCTTGAGCGCTTGCAGACGGTATTGCGCGCGGAATGTTTCCACGCCACTGACTGCAGGGGCCTTGGCCAGCACCGCTTTTATCACCGGCAGCACGGCGTCGGGGTTGGTTTCCATCAGGTCGCCCGCAACGCTGTAGCGCTCGGCGACCCACGGCCCTTCGTAAAGCAGGCGCGCCGCTTCGAGGAACGGGGACAGGTCCAGTGTGACCGCTTGGCCACCCAGTTCGATCAGGCGGCCGATGGCGTCGCTGAACAGCTGCGGGCCCTGAGTGCAGCCGAAGAACTCCAGGTCCTCTTCGCGTGGAACGCCGAACCGGAATGGGCGCGGCACACCGAATGCCGAAGCATCGTTCCATAGAGGATTGCTGCGGCTGTATTCGTCACGTGGGTCCAGTCGTGCGGTCAGGCTCAGCAACTGGCTGGCTTCACGTGCAGTGGCGGTGAAGGTCGTCACGCAGTCCAGCGTGCGGCAGGCGGGCACGACGCCTGCGGTGGAGATCAAGCCTTTGCTGGCCTTCATACCGACCAGGTTGTTCAGTGCGGCGGGTACCCGGCCCGAACCTGCCGTGTCGGTACCTAACGAGAAGCTGCTGACGCCCAGCGCAACGGCAAGTGATGAGCCAGAACTGGAGCCGCCCGATGGATAATCCTTCAGCACGCTGTTAGGGCACGCGCCGTAGGGCGAACGGCTGCCATTCAAGCCGGTGGCGAACTGATCCAGATTGGTTTTACCCATGGGGATCGCCCCCAGCGCCAAGAGCTGTTCGACGATAGTCGCCGAGCGTTCAGGCGTGTAGGCATACGCGACGCAAGCCGCCGTCGTCGGGATGCCCGCCAGATCGATGTTGTCCTTGATTGCGAAAGGGATGCCGTAAAGCGGCAGGTCCTTGATATCACGACCTTCCAGAGCGGCGAGGTAGGGCTCCAGTTCGTTCGGCGTCAGCAGGTGAATGAACAGGTGATATTCGCGGTTCAACGCAGCGGCTTTTTCACGCAACGCGAGGATCAATTGACGGGGTGTCAGGTTGCCGGATTCATAGGCCGCACGGACTGAATCCAGGCGCAGGTCGTGCAACGTTACTTCAAGGCTCATAGAAGAATTCCATCAAAAAGTAAAAGGATCAGTCGGCTTGCAGTACGACGACACGCTGACCTGCACGCACTGCCGAACCTGGCTGGACGCGCACCTCGCGGACCACGCCTGAGGTCGGTGCCAGCAGCGGAATTTCCATCTTCATCGACTCTAGGATCACCAATGCCTCACCTGCCTCGACACGCTGGCCGACCTCGACCTGCACCTGCCAGAGGTTACCGGCGATATGGCTGTCTACGCTCTGCTCTCCAGCGTTGAGCGGCGCTTCTTCGGTCAATGGCGCGACGGCTTCTTCGCTTTCGAAATTGGCCTGGCCGCTGGCGATCCAGCGTTCACGTTCAGCGTTGAATGCCCCTTGTTGCTGGCTGCGGAAGGCGGCGATGCCCTCTGCTTCGCGACTCAGGAACGCCTGGTAATCGGCCAGGTTCAGCGTGCTGTGTTCGATCTTCAGGTCGTAACGGCCCAGTGGGAAATCACGACGGATGCGCAGCAGTTCATCAGCGCTGACCGGGTAGAAGCGGACCTGATCGAAGAAGCGCAGCAACCAGGGTTTGCCATCGAATGCGGCGACTTCGCGGTAGCGGTTCCACATTTGCAGAGTGCGTCCCACAAACTGATAACCGCCAGGGCCCTCCATGCCGTACACGCACATGTACGCACCGCCGATGCCCACCGAGTTTTCAGCGGTCCAGGTACGTGCCGGGTTGTATTTGGTGGTGACCAGCCGGTGGCGCGGATCCAGTGGTGTCGCGACCGGAGCACCGAGGTACACATCGCCCAGGCCCATGACCAGATAGCTGGCCTCGAACACGGTGCGTTGCACTTCGTCGAGGTTGGGCAGGTCGTTGATACGCCTGATGAACTCCAGATTGCTCGGGCACCACGGCGCGTCCTTGCGCACAGTAGTCATGTATTTCTCAATGGCCAATTGGCAGGCCGGATCGTCCCAGGACAACGGCAGGTGCACAATGCGCGACGGGACTTGCAGGTCCTTGGCCGCGCAGACTGCGTCCCATTCGCCAGCAACGATATCGAGCAGTTGCGCCAGCGGCAGTTGTTCCGGCTGGTAATGCACTTGCAGCGAGCGAATGCCTGGCGTCAGGTCGATTACGCCTTGCAGGTGCTTGGCTTCCAGCGCCTGCATCAACGCATGGCCGCGGAAGCGCAAGACCAGATCCAGCTCCGGTGCGCCAATCTCCAGCAACAGGTGCGTGTCGCCGGATAGGCGCGCGACCAGGCGGGTGTCGTCCTGACCGATGTCCAGAACGATAGGGGAGGTGAGTTGGAATGGAACCTGTAGGAGCGAGCTTGCTCGCGATGAGGCTGGTACAGCTGATACATTTGCAGCGTCTGAAATACCGCCATCGCGAGCAAGCTCGCTCCTACAGAGGTTTGCGGTTTCAGAGAACAAGCTGCGTGCCTGTTCAAGACTCACCGCTTGAAACATCACCTTGTCCCCAGCCTTGAGCTGACCCAATTGCCAAAGGTCCGCCTCGATGATGGTCACCGGGCAGACGAAGCCACCCAGAGATGGACCGTCCGGGCCGAGGATCACGGGCATGTCACCGGTGAAATCCACTGCGCCGATGGCATACGGGTTGTCATGAATGTTCGACGGATGCAGCCCCGCTTCACCGCCATCAGCCCGTACCCATTCCGGCTTCGGCCCGATCAGGCGCACGCCGGTGCGGCTGGAGTTGAAGTGCACTTCCCACTGGGTGGCGAAGAACGTTTGCATGTAATTTTCGGTGAAGTATTCCGGTGCGCCGTGCGGGCCGTAGATCACACGAATATGGCGTACGCTCGGCAAGTCCTCCAGTTGCTCTGAAGGGACTTGCTGCCCGGCGCTACGGTCAACCAGAGGCTCAATATGCAGCACGTCGCCCGCCCGCAAAGCGCGCCCGCCATGCCCACCAAACTGGCCGAGGGTGAACGTGCTTTTGCTGCCCAGATAATCCGGCACATCCAGCCCGCCACGTACGCACAGGTAACTGCGCGCCCCGGCTCCGGCAATCGTGCCCAGCGCCAGTTGTGAACCAGCGGGTACGAACACTGCTGTGTTCATCGGCTGCGGCTGACCGTCCAGCGTCAGCGGAATAACGGCGCCTGTCACTGCCACCACGGCATCGGCATTGAAGCGCAGCAACGGGCCGCTCATGGTGATTTCCAGTGCAGCGCAACCGTCGGCATTGCCCAACAAACCGTTGCCCAAACGCAAAGCACGGCTGTCCATCGGACCGGACGGCGGCACGCCTACTGCCCAGTAACCCAGGCGGCCCGGATAATCCTGCACGCTGGTTTGCGTACCGCCGCTGAGCACTTCAAAGGTGTCAGCGTGATAGACCAGATTTTCCAGGCAGCGGGTCCAGGGCTGGCCGCTGGCGAAAGGGGCGTCGGCGATGATCTGGCGCAGATAATCGCGATTGGTTTCCACGCCATACAGGCGGGTTTCGCTCAAGGCATTGGACAGGCCATCGCTGGCCAATTGGCGATTGGGTGCCCAACTGATCACCTTGGCGATCATCGGGTCGAAGAATGGCGGGATTTCGCATCCGGCTTCTACCCAGGTATCGATACGCAGACTTTTGCCATCGACTGCCGGGAAGTTCACCGCCGTCAGCAACCCAGGGCAGGGCTGGAAATCCCGGCCTGGATCTTCAGCGTACAGGCGCGCCTGTATGGCATGGCCGCTGGGCTTGAGCGCGGCTTGCAGCTCGCTCAGCGGCGGCAGGTCACCAGCAGCCAGTTGCACCATCCAGCTGACCAGATCGACGCCCCATACTTGCTCGGTGACACCGTGTTCAACCTGAAGGCGAGTGTTCACTTCGAGGAAGTAAAAGCGCTGATCGTCGCTGTCGAAAACAAACTCCACGGTCCCGGCGCTGCGATAGTTAACGGCTTTGGCAAGCTTGATCGCCGCCATGCACAGCTCTTCCCCCATGCCGTCAGGCAGATTCGGGGCCGGGGTTTCTTCGAGGACTTTCTGGTTGCGTCGTTGCACTGAGCAATCGCGTACGCCAAGGGCCAGTACTTCACCGCGACCGTCGCCGAAGACCTGCACTTCAAGGTGCCGGGCGCGCTGAATGTACTTCTCGATGAATACGCCGGAGTCGCTGAAATTGTTCTGCCCGAGGCGTTTTACGGCCTCGAAGGATTCACTCAGTTCTGCGGCACTGCGGCAGACGCGCATGCCAATCCCGCCACCGCCTGCGGTGCTTTTCAGCATTACCGGGTAGCCGATGGTCTCTGCTGCGCTCAGGGCGGCTTCGATGCTGTCGAGCAACTCGGTGCCTTCGAGCATCGGTACGCCGTGCATCTTGGCTAGCGCACGAGCCGTGTGCTTGAGGCCGAAGACACGCAACTGCTCGGGCGTTGGCCCTACGAAGGCGATACCTGCGTCTTCGCAAGCCTGGGCAAAGGCGGCGTTTTCCGAAAGAAAGCCGTAACCGGGATGGATGGCTTTAGCGCCGCTGGTTTTGGCAATGGCGAGGATTTTGTCCACCGCCAGATAGGTACCGGCTGCGCCGCCTTCACCCAGGCTGTGGGCTTCGTCGGCCTCCAGCAAATGCAGGCTGGCAGCGTCCGCTTCGGAGTACACCGCAACGCCTTTGACGTGCAGTGCACGCAAAGTGCGCAGGATGCGGCAGGCAATGGCACCGCGGTTGGCAATCAGCAGTTTTTCGAACATGTCTTGAACCCCGGAAGCCGATCAGCTCGACCTCAAACTGGGAAGCGGGCCGTCCCGCTATTGATGTGTCTGCACGAGGGTCGTCCGTCGTGGGTTGTTCAGGTGCTGCAAGACTTGAATTGCAATGCGGCCCCTGTAGGAGCGAGTTTGCTCGCGATGGCGTCAGTTCAGTCGATGCATTCGTTGAATGAAATACCGAATCGCGAGCAAGGTGGAGCGCCACCCGGTCGCTCCTACAGATCGTCAATCAATTCCAGACGTGCAATTCAGCCGGTGTCGGGTTGTAGCCATTACACGGGTTATTCAACTGCGGGCAGTTGGAGATCAGCACGATCACGTCCATTTCAGCACGCAGTTCCACGTATTTGCCTGGAGCGGAAATGCCGTCTTCAAACGTCAGCCCGCCATCAGCGGTGACCGGCACGTTCATGAAGAAGTTGATGTTCGGCCCGATATCGCCTTTGCCCAGGCGACCATCGTGGGCACAGGCCCGCAGGTAGTTATCACGGCAGCTGTGCATGTGGCGTTTTTCCAGCGCGTAACGCACGGTGTTGCTCTCTTGCGCACAGGCGCCGCCGAGGGTGTCGTGGCGACCGCAGGTGTCATCGACGATCGTCAGCATCGGTTTGCCGAGGTTGGAATACAGCACGCTGCCAGTGGTCAGATAAACGCTGCCCTGACGGCGCAACGTGCGCTGCACGTCGTAACGCTCCCGAGGGTTGGCGAGGCTGAAGAACAAGGTATCGACTGCCTGATTACCTTCCAGATCGAGAATACGCAGGGTTTGCCCGGCCTTGAGTTCGGTCAACGAAGGCTCGCCTGCCGGGATGTGTGTGGTGGTTGTCGGGATGTTGGAATGCAGACTCATGACGGTGCTCCTCAGGCGAACAGGCGGTCGGTGTTGATGAAGCCGCGCTCGTTTTCCGGGCGGGACGTGCGGCAGTGTTCGGCGACGCTGGCGTCGGCTTTCATCCAGCTCAGCTTTACCGGTTGTGGCGCGTATTCCGGGTTCGGGTCCATGGGGTGTTGCAGCGCCGTGAGGACCACCAGCGTGTCCATTGGTGCGTACAGCTCGATGTAGTCACCCGCTTTGGAGTTGTTCGGTACGAAGTGCAGCTTGCCTGCGTCGTCAACGCTGACGCGACTGAACAGGTTCAAGGTCATCAGCAGGTCGGACAGCCCCAGGCCCCACTTGCCCAGCTCGACCAGCAGGTTGTCGACGCCATTGCGGAAGAAGCCGTTGCGCAGCTCTTGATAGCGGCCCTGGCCGTATTTTTCCGCGACTTCATCGGCGCAGAGCACGCCGCCGATGCTGTCGCTCCAGCCACAGGTGTCAGCCGTAATCGCTGTCAGTACACGGCCCATGTCCGAATACAGGCAGTGCCCGCTGGTGAGCTTGGCGGTGTGTTGGCATTTGAGGCTGTCCGGCAGGTTCAGACGCTCGGTTTTTTCGTGAGCGTTGAGCATCGTCAGGCTGACGTTGGCATTACCGTTCAAATCGGTCAGGCGCAGCAGTTCACCGCGCTTGAGGATGAACGAACGGTGACCGCCGCCGGGCAGGAGTTCTTCGGCGAATACAGGGAACAAGGTGCTTGATGTGGTCATGATTAAAAAATCCTTCAAGCCTGTTGCAGCGAATCAAATGCGGCGCGTGCTGCGCGGCGGTCGCTGTTCAGGGGGATGTCGTAAGTAATACGCGCGCCATAAGCGCCGGGGGCGTGCGGATCGATGCGCACTTTGTCGAAGACCAACAGACGAGTGCCGAGGTTGAAGCCTTCGGATAGGTCGTGAGTGACCATGAACACAGTCAGTTGGGTCTCGCGCCACAGCTCCAGCAGCAGGGCGTGCATGTCTTTGCGAATGCCAGGGTCGAGAGCACCGAACGGTTCGTCGAGCAGTAGCACCCGAGGTTTCATGATCAGCGCCTGAGCAATGGCCAGCCGTTGTTGCATGCCGCCGGAAAGCTGCGCCGGGTATTTATCCAGTGCGTGGCCGAGGCCGACTTTGCGCAGCAGTTGCGCGGCCTGTTCCCGGGCTTCACGCTTGGCCGTGCCAAACAATCGACCGAGCAGTGCCGAGCGGGGTAACTCCAGGCCCAGCGCCACGTTGTCCAGTACTGACAGATGCGGGAATACCGAGTAGCGCTGGAAGACCACGCCACGACTGGCATCCGGCTCGCTGGCCAGTGCTTTTCCGTCCAGTGTGATGCTGCCTTTGCTGGCGACTTCCTGACCCAGCAACAGGCGCAGAAAGGTTGACTTGCCGCAGCCCGAAGCGCCCACCAGTGTGCAGAATTCACCTTCGGCGACGCTCAGGTTCAGGCCTTCGAGAACCACCAGGTCGTCGTACTGCTGCCAGACGTTATTGACTGAAATGAAGCTCATCCGCGCGCCCCCTCATACCAGGGAAAGGCTTTGCGGGTCAGCGCCTTGAGGCCCCAATCCATGAGCCAGGCCAGCAGAGTGATCCAGACCACATAGGGAAGAATCACGTCCATGGCCAGATAACGCCGAACCAGAAATATCCGATAGCCAAGGCCATCGGTGGAGGCGATGGCTTCAGCGGCGATCAGGAACAACCATGCCGAACCGAGCACCAGTCGCAGCGCAATCAACAGGCGTGGCAGCAATTGCGGCAGGATCACTCGCAGGATCAGCGTCCAGGTCGAGGCGCCCAACGTCTGCGCCTTGATCAGCAACTCGACGGGAATTTCCCGGGCGCGCTGTTCAAGGTCGCGGGCAAGAATCGGCGTGATGCCAATCACGATCAGCATCACTTTTGACAGCTCACCCAGCCCGAAGACTATGAACAGAATCGGCAGAATCGCCAGCGGCGGCACCATCGACAGCACCGTCAGCAGTGGCGATAACGGCGCGCCAAATAACGGCAGGATGCCCGAGGCAATGCCCAGACACAGACCCAGCAACGCGCTGATACCCAAGCCGATACCCAGACGTTGCAGACTGGAACCGGTGTCCTGCCACAGCAGGTAACCACCGCTGCGTTGGTCCTCGGTGAAGGCCATGCGTTTTACCGCATCAGCCATCTGTACCGCGCTGGGCAGCAGCTTGTCGTTGGGGTTTTCCGTCAGCCGGGTTGCCGAGCCTGTGAAGTAGGCAAACAGCAACAAGGCGAACGGCAGGAGCACCAGAATCAGGCGGCTGGCGCGATCCGGGCGACGATTTATCAAGCGCATGGCAATGACCTTTCAGCGGGACCCGGATTACAACTTGCCGTCGGCAGCCATCTGCACATAGCTCGGGTCGAAGTGCAGCTTCTGATTGGCCTTGTCGCCGGAGGTCACCCCATTGGCGAAGGTCATGCCCACTGCGCTGGAATCTTTGGCACCTTCACCCAGCAAGCCATGCTCGAAGGAGAAGTTGGCCACTTTGCGCATGGTGTCCGGCAGCTGTTTGCTGGTGGCGAACTCAAGCGCTTCCTTGGGCGTAGCGAACAGTTTGGTGGTGTCCAGTTGCGCCTGGAAACCGGCCAGATCGGTGCCTGAAGCTTTGGCCATGTGCTCAAGAGCGGCTTTGCTCTGGGCATTTTTCGCGTTCATCAGTGCGACCACTTCAAACCAGGCGCCGGTCAGGGCTTTGCCCAGGGCCGGGTTGTCTTTCAGGGTCTGGGTGTTGACCACCATCATGTCCATGATTTCGCCAGGGATCTGGCTGGAGTTGAACACTTCAGTCACGCCAGGCTTGGCTTTGATGTCGGCCAGCATCGGGTTCCAGGTGGTGACGGCTTGCACATCGTCAGTATTGAAAGCCGCAGAGATATCCGCGTCGGAGGTGTTGACGACTTTCAGGTCTTTTTCGGCAAGATCGACGCTGTCCAGCGCGCGGGCCAGCAGGTAGTGGGAGACGGAAAGCTCTACCAGATTGACATCCATGCCTTTGAGATCGGCAACTTTCTTGCCGGTACCTTTGAGGACGATGCCGTCGTTACCGTTGGAGAAGTCACTGACTACCAGCGCGGTACTTTCAACGCCGCCCGCAGCCGGGATGGTCAGCGCGTCCATGTTGGTCATGGTGCAACCATCGAACTGGCCAGCAGTGTATTGGTTGATGGATTCGACGTAGTCGTTGAGCTGGGTAACATCAATCTTGATGTCGTATTTCTTCGCCCATTTATCAACGATGCCTTGAGTGCCTGCGTATTCCCAGGGCATCCAGCCGGCATAAATGGTCCAGCAGACATTGAATTCTTTTTTAACGGCGGCGTGTGCCGGGGAGAGGATCGATGCAGCGATGAGACCTGCGGTGAGCAGACCCAATAGACGGGACTTTTGCATGTGTACCTCCAGTAGCGAAAGAAAGGCGATCAGGAGCAACGCGACACCACTGGTGTCCTGTCTCCCGGGCTTTTATCCCGCCGTGTAACCTCTACTGGAGGTCGCTGACTCTCGGACCAGCCACTCGCCATAAGCGAGCCGGAACCCTAGTCAGCTATTGCAAATTGTGGTGCCGCGAACCTGAGTTGACTCCTGCACATAGTTTGTTAAGCGAGAGTTGTGCCAAGTCACGCCAAGGCCCGCCAACCTTGACTGGCAGCGATACTGGAGGCTTTATCCTGGTCAGGTTTTGCTGTGCGATGGTGCGCGGGCGCACTGTGATGGGGCGGCAGTTCGTCAGGTGACCGTCGGTTCGGGGCACTGGATGGTCTTTTTAATGTCTTATTTTGCGTCCGTCGCTGTTGGACGGGCGCCGACCAGCGTCGCTGGTGTGTGCACTATCGCGGTCCAGGAGGCCGCCATGTATCGACGAACCTTGCTCATCGTTTTGCTGGCCCTGAGTCTCGCCGGTTGCTACACAGATTCAGGCTACTATTCCTCTCGGGTGACGGCGCTGCCGACCACCTATGGCGCCACTGAAATCTATTCCTACGACAATGGCTATCGTTCCAACTACTACCAGGAACAGCGCATCTATGTAGCGCCACAGCCACGCTACTATTCTGCGCCACCGGTGCGTTATTACTCACCCCCACCGGTACGCTACTACGCGCCGCCACCGGTCCCGCGCTACTACCAGCCAGGCCGACCACCGGGCTATGGTTGGGGCGATAACCGCTATCGCGGCAATCCCGGTTATCGCAACTCGCCGCGAAATGACTATCACGGCGGTCCAGGCCGACCTGGCCCTTCGTGGGGCGATGGTCATGGTGATGGCAGAGGCCACGGCGGTCCCGGCAGGGGCGGTGGACGTGGTGACGGTCGAGGCGGTCGCGGTGGCGATGGTCGAGGCGGGCATCGGTAGGTGAATCAAAAGCGGCGCTCCATTGGGGCGCCGTTTTTCTGTCTGATATGTACCTTCGGACTATCTGCTCATCACGTTTGTCAACGTGCAGCTTTACAGTCACGCATGGTGACTCAGATATTCTCGAAGCGCTTTACGTGTCAGGTCATTAAGTGAAATTTTATCGCGGGTCGCGGCAACGCTGGCTGCCAAATGCAGGTCATGCCCGACCCTGACATTGAACGAGCCTTTGCAGGGCAATTCCGGGTCTTGCCCGAGAGTTGAGCAAGTATCCAGATAGTCATCTACCGCGTTACGAAAGGATTGAGATAGCTCCGCCACGGTTTCGCCTTCATAGTTCACCAGTGCGCGTATGAACTGAAGTTTTCCGAACAGGCAGTTATCTTCAGGGCTGGCTTCAATTGAACCGTAATAGCCCCGGTGCTGTAACAGCGTACTCATGAAATCAGACCTCCCGCTTTCAGATGCTCGATAACCTGTCGTTTAACGTATGCCTTTATCTCATTGCCTGGATGGGGGCGATGCAGGTTTATCATCGCTTGAGCATTGCCGTTATCAAATTTGACGCGGCTGCCATCACCCTCGATTTGCTTGTAGCCGAAACCTTTCAACAGCGCGACCAGTTCTGGCCAGCTAAATCCCGATTGCCTGTTCAGTAGCTTGGCGAGCAGCTTTTCTTGCTTGGACATCCAGCCTCCATTCCGTGCGACTGATTCTAGTCGCGCGCGGAAAAGAGGTCAAACGGAGCTTGGCCCGGTGATGTCGAGCAAAAAATTCAATATGCCGACAAATCCGCCAACGGATGCCGTCCTTCCCACGCCTTGCTGAAGTGCGCATCAATCACCGCCAGCGGAATCGTCGCTACGTCCTGCCAATGCCAGTGGGGCGTGTTGTCCTTGTCTATCAGCCGCGCACGCACGCCTTCGCTGAACTCCGGATGGCGGCAGCAGTTCAGGCTGATTGCGTATTCCATCTGCAGCACCTCGGCCAGAGACATGTAGCGGGCGCGCTGGATTTGTTCCCAGACCAGGTGCGCGGTCAGCGGGCAGCCCTGTGTCAGGTTTTTAGCGGCGCGGGCCATGAGTGCGTCGTTATCGTGTTGCAAATGACTGATGGCGTTCCAGGCGCAGGGCAGGTTACCGACGTCGAGCAACTCATCAATTTGCGGTCGGCGGGGTAGCCACTGTGCTTCGGGCAACTGGCCTAGAGCTTCGTGCTGCAGGGCCTTGAGCAGGCTATTGAGCTGGATGGAGGTTTGCTCCTGCCAGTTCAATTGCTGCAGGCCTTCGATCAGGTCCTCTTGTTGTTCATCAAGCATGAAGCGGTCTGCCAGATCCAGATCGAGCGCGTCGTGAGCGTTGATGTGAGCGCCGGTCAGCCCAAGGAATAACCCAAGCTTGCCGGGCAGGCGCGACAGGAACCAACTGGCGCCAACGTCTGGAAACAGGCCGATGCTGATTTCCGGCATGGCCAGCCGACTACTCGGCGTCACAATGCGCGTGCTCGCCCCTTGCAGCAGGCCCATGCCGCCACCGAGCACGTAGCCGTGACCCCAACTGATCAGTGGTTTTGGATAGGTGTGCAAGCTGTAGTCGAGGCGATACTCCGCGGCGAAGAAACTGGCAGCCAGCGGCGGTACTTCCCCAGGATGTTCACGGCATTGATCCACCAATGAGCGCACATCCCCACCGGCACAGAAGGCTTTTGTGCCATTACCGCGCAGCAGAACGCAGACGATTTTCTCGTCGCTGGCCCAAGTATCAAGACGATCCTGAAGGGCAAGGATCATGGGCAATGACAACGCGTTCAACGATTGCTCGGCGTCCAGAGTGGCAATGCCAATGCGTGCGCCATCCTGAGCCGGGAGTTCTTCAAATTGCAGATTCATCGTGACCTCTCGAAGGCAATGCATGTATCCAACACAGGTGTGATTGCCCTGCGTCGGGTTAAGTTGCACGAGGTGCAGTGTAGGAAAAGGCCGGGCGCGACGAGCTGATTTGACATTGGCGGCCAGCTTTCCTAGTGTCCGCGCATTGATTTCAGGGTGTGACCATGACAAGCGACGACCGTATCAAACTTGACCCTAGCTGGAAGCAGGCGCTGCGTGAGGAGTTCGAAAAGCCTTACATGGGCCAGTTGCGTGAGTTCCTGCGCCAGGAACATGCGGCGGGCAAGGAAATCTACCCGCCGGGTCCCCTGATTTTCAACGCGCTGAATTCAACGCCGCTGGACAAGGTCAAGGTGGTGATCCTGGGGCAGGACCCTTATCACGGCCCGGGTCAGGCTCACGGTTTGTGCTTTTCGGTCCAGCCGGGCGTGCCTGCACCCCCTTCGCTGGTCAATATCTATAAAGAGTTAAAACGCGACCTGAACATTGATATCCCTCGCCACGGCCACTTGCAATCCTGGGCCGATCAAGGGGTATTGATGCTTAACACTACGCTGACCGTCGAGCGTGCGAATGCAGCTTCCCACGCAGGCAAAGGCTGGCAACATTTCACTGACAAGGTGATTGAAACGGTCAGCGCCCAGCAGCCGCATCTGGTGTTCATGCTGTGGGGCGCCCATGCGCAGAGCAAACAGAAACTGGTGGATGCCACCAAACACCTTGTGCTGACGTCGGTGCACCCGTCGCCACTGTCGGCCTATAAAGGCTTTCTGGGGTGTGGGCATTTCAGCAGGGCGAACAAGTACCTTGAGCAGAATGGCATGGAGCCGATTGAGTGGCGATTGCCGCAGGATTGAGGGCTTAAACGGGTAGCGCCTGAATGATTAACTTTGCCATTTCGTCGGCTTTTTCACGGTCACTCTGGAAAAGCTGGCGGTAGGCGTTCACGCATGAACTGAATTGGCTCTGCGGACTGCACAACGAGCTGATTGCTTTTTCAGCCATTGCCCTGTGCGCTGGCATGCTGTCTGCCATGGTTAGCGCAATCCATACGTTGCGGATACATTCGGCGCGGCGGCTGGTCAGGTCCTGATGGTTTAGCTGAAAAAATTCTATGTTGGTCATTGCCCGTTCATAAGCCGGACCGTGCTTGTTAACGGGAACAGCCAGCACGCCATCAAACGTGATGATGTGTTCTGGATCATCGGTATCGACCGATGACACTGGATATAACAGCAACGCGGATTCGCCTTGCATGGTAGTCGGGCTTGCGCTTTCAAAGTCTCTGGGGCCACGAACCGGAAAATAATTGGACTTCAGTGTCGAGTTACATCGCGTGCAGGCAATGGCGTAGTTGAGGTGATGATAGGCAAGCCGGTAATAGCCTTTGGCGCTAGCCTTGCCAGTCGCCCAGTCAGGATTGAAGTCTTTCCAGTATTCGACTTTTTTGTTAGGCCAGGCTTTGATGCTTGACTTGGGTCTGTAGTGCTCGACTTCATGAACCTTACTCGCGAGCACAGCGCCCTGGAGCTTGGTTTCACAATAAGCGCACTTTTCGTGCTGAAGGTCGATATAGACCTGCTTTATCTGCCCCCAGAATTCGCTCTGGTCGGTGTAGCGGTCGGCTTCTATGTAAGCCTGAGTCCTTTCTTTCGCACGCTTGATCCAGTTCTTGCTTTGCTTGTTTATACGTGCAACCAGCTCCGCTTCGGAGATGGGATAGCGAATCACGGCTTGGGTCCTGACGTTTTTTTCACCGCGCGTTTAAGTGCAGATGCTTTTACGGCCTTTGGTTTTGCAGCTGTTTTTTTCGATGACGTTGTGAGGTTAAGGCCTTTGGACATCACTGCCAGATACTCCAGTGCAGCGTCGGTATTACCCGTGACTGCATTGCGAGCCAGTTGATTAAGTTGTGCCGCCGTTGATGCTGCACGGGTGCTTTCAAGGCCGAAGTAGGGCGACAACAGTATCTGTTCGGCGCTCTTGCCCTGGACTTTCTCAGGCAGGCGTTTGATCACGGTAGCGCCATCTTCCAGAGCAAGGACGAATAGATTTTGCGATGTCAGGGATCCCACCACTAATGGACTGTGTGTGGTGAAAATAAACTGAATGTTCGGCAATGCATTTGCCAGCACCGGGACTACCGTACGCTGCCACTCCGGGTGGAGATGCAGGTCGATCTCGTCGACCATCACGATACCGCGTGTCTGCTTGAGCTTTTGCCCGGATGCAACCCCTTGGCATACGTGAAACAGCATGTCGCCTATCCAGCCGATGTAAGCCTTGAAGCCGTCTGATAGCGCACCGAACGGAAGAACGATTCCGTTCATTTCGAAGAGGTGTTCACGTCCGCGAGAGGTTGTGCTGGCAGTTTCCTGAATACGGCAGGAGGTCGGAAGCAGATCGTTGATGAGATGAATAACCTGCGTGTATCGCCCTTTGTTCTCGTCCTCAAATGCTGGCAACCAGTACGAAAGCGGCATGAGTGTCAGGTGATCTTCGAACAAGCCCGCTACACGTTGATAGCGGCGCAGCCTTGATTTAATTCTGGCGCTTTCGTCAACCCGGCTTGAGGCTTCGACACGACGTGTAGCCCCATAGCCGACAATGAAAAAGGCCGGGCTTTGTTCGTCGAATTGCATGCTTTCAGCGATTTCCTGATCGCCCTCAGGATTCATCGACCATCGCAACTGTTCGGTCAAGCCGCGAAGACGAACTTCGGTATGCATAGTGAAACTATCAGCCATTGACAGGGTGGACTTCCTCGATGCCTTTTCTTCCGCAGTCGAGAGAAGACTGGCGCTAACCGACGTCTGATACTTGTTTAAATCCAGGAGGTTTTTACGAGGAGCGGGAGGGCGTTTTCTGACCAGCCCCTCGGGCACAAAACCGGAGGATCCGCTCAGCAAGGGCCCTAGAACAGCCAGCGCGACAGCACGTAAAACGCTGGTTTTCCCCAAGCCATTGTCGCCGAGCAAAACATTGACGTTCGGAAACTGCATGTCCCGGGTATCGGGCAGATTGAATTCGATCTCGGCCTTTTTGAAGGAGCGAAGATTTTCGATCTGTAGTTTCTGAATGTGCATGCGTCACCTCGTGCGAATGGCTGGATGGTAACAAACTCCACTGCGCGAGGTATTGCGTGCCTATAGGGTTTTTTGACGATTCCAATACCGAAAAATCGGCTCCGCCAAAAACAGCACGAACAACAGCCTCATCACCTGCATCGCAGTCACTAATGGCACCGAGAGTTGCAGGACTTCGGCTGTCAGGCTCATTTCAGCGATGCCGCCGGGCATCATGCCTAAGGTCAGCGAACGCAGGTCCAGATGAGTTGCGGTGCTCAGTACCAAAGCGGCGAGGGCGGCGATGGACATGGTCAGCGCAGTCCCGAGCAGGGTCCTGACCATGAAAGACGGTGCGCGGCGGAAGAACTGACGGTTGAAGTGGCAAGCCAGACCGCTGCCGATCAGCCACTGACCGATCTGGCTGCTGCCGTCCGGGAGGCCTATGTGGAGGTCAAAACTGACACTGATCACTGCACTGACCAATAATGGCCCGAACAACCAGGGATTCGGCTGCTTTAACCGTTGCCAGAGCCAGGCCACCGCGGCACCCAGTGGGAACAATACCGCCAGCCACAGCCAGTTAACGCTCCCGGCGTGAACAATCGGCGTGCCTTCCCCCATCAGGTATTTGAAGATCGCTGGAACGCAAAGCACCACCATCAGTACCCGTAGGCTTTGCCCGGCGGCGACGCTACTGAGAGTGGCTCCATTGCGGGCTCCGAGGTTGACCATTTCCCCCGAACCTCCAGGCATGCTCGAGAAAAACGCCGTTGCGCGGTCTTCTCCGGTGCGAAGCATGAGCCACACACCCACCACACTGGAAATACTGGTGATCAGTGCGGCGAGAAAAATCAGCCCGAAATGCGCTGTGACCTGCTCGATCACCACCGGGGTGAAGTGCAGGCCAATACCGATGCCGACAATCCATTGGCCGCATTTGCGGCCGCCGGGTATTTCCGCCAGTTGCCAAGGCGTCAGGCAGCGAACAAGGATGATCGCCAATAGCGAGCCGACCATCCATGGAAGAGGCCAGCCGACCAGGCTGGCGAGGTAGCCGCCAGCCAGGCCGACCAGCGGTGTTGCCCACCAGCTTTTGAAAGGTCGATCAGACACCGGTCACAGCACTGCGTTGGGCGGAGCGCTTGCGCCAGATACGAATGATCGGGAACAGCAGCATGAAGATGGTCAGCACCCAGACGCCGATGGTGATCGGGCTGGACCACAGAATCTCCATCGCGCCGTTGGAAATCGACAGTGCACGACGCAGGTTCTGCTCCATCAAACCACCCAGGATGAAGCCCAGCAGGATCGGCGACAGCGGGAAGTCCAGCTTGCGCAGGATGTAACCGAAGATACCAATGCCGACCATCAGGAACAGGTCGAAAGTGGTCGCGTGGACAGCATAGACGCCAATCCCGGTGATGATTGCGATTACCGGCACCAGTGCCCAGTTCGGCACGTTGAGGATGCGGGTGAAGATACGAATCATCGGGATGTTGAGGATCACCAGCATCACGTTGGCGATGAACAACGAAGCGATCAAGCCCCAGACGATGTCTGGTTGCTGCTGGAACAGCATCGGACCTGGCGTGATGTTGTACAGCGACAGCGCGCCGATCATCACGGCAGTGGTACCCGAACCCGGTACGCCCAGAGTCAGCATTGGCACCAACGCGCCGCAAGCCGAAGCGCCAATCGCGGTTTCCGGTGCTGCCAGGCCGCGCATGTCGCCCTGGCCGAATTTGCCGCTGGCACCCGCCATACGCTTTTCGGTCATGTAAGCCACGGCGCTGGCCAGCGTTGCTCCGGCACCTGGCAATACGCCCATGATGAAGCCCAGCAAGCCGCAACGGATGTTGACCACGAACACTGCGCCCGCTTCCTTGAGGTTGAACAGCATGCGTCCGGTGGCTTGCACGGCTTCCTGACCACGGTGGGTTTTTTCCAGCAGCAACAGAATCTCGCTGATGGAGAACAGACCGAGTACCAACACCACAAACTGGATGCCGTCAGTAAGGTGGATATTGTCGCCGGTAAAGCGATAGACACCGCTGTTGGCGTCGATACCCACTGCCGACAGGAACAAACCGATCAAAGCGGCAATAAACGTTTTGACGGGACGATCACCTGCCATGCCGCCCAGGCAGACAATGGCAAATACCATCAGCACGAAATATTCCGCCGGTCCGAAGGCTATCGCCCATTTCGCCAGCAGCGGAGCGAATAGCACCATGCCGCACGTAGCGATAAAGGCGCCAATGAACGAGCTCCATGCCGACAGCGACAAAGCGACGCCTGCCAGACCCTGGCGGGCCATCGGGTAGCCGTCGAGGGTGGTCATGACGGTCGATGCTTCACCCGGGATGTTCAGCAGGATCGAACTGATCCGACCGCCGTATTCGCAGCCCAGATAAACCGCTGCCAATAGAATCAGCGCGGACTCCGGCGGCAGGCCCAGTGCAAAGGCAATCGGGATCAACAACGCGACACCGTTGATCGGGCCCAGGCCGGGCAATAGCCCGACGACAGTGCCGATCAACGTTCCGCACAATGCAGTAACGAGGTTATACGGCGTCAATGCAACGCCGAAGCCCTGGCCCAGGTAGCTGAAAGTATCCATTGATTAGTTCTCCAGAACGTCGAGCAGGCCCAGGGGCAACGGAACGTCCATGGCTTTATCGAAAAGCAGGTAAAGGCCGACGCTCATCAGAATCACCACGATCACACTCGGCAACCAGCGGCCGCCATACAGGCGTGCCATAGGGATACCGATCAGAATGCTGCTGAGGATGAAACCCAGCGGTTCGAAAGTCCCGGCGAAGATCAGCAGCAAGGCGACGCATGCGACGATCTTGATGATGGTTTCACGGTCCAGCGCTGGCTCTTCTTCGGTGTGAACAATGGGCGCCGGGCGGAACAGCATGTAAATCAAAGCCAGGCTCATCAGTCCGAGCATCAGCAGGGGGAACGCCCGGGGGCCAACCGGCTCGTACGAAAACGGCGCCTGATAAGGCCAGGCCATTATTGCCAGGCCAGCACAGGCCAGCAGTAGCACGGCGGCGAAAATACGTTGGATCACCATGGTGAAAACTCCCGGGTTGCGCTGCCGCGCAGGCAGCCGCAACCACTAGTCAGTCAATCGATCACTGAATCAGGCCGAATTCCTTGGCCAGGGTCTTGTAGTCAGCAACCTGTTTCTTCACGTAGGTGTCCAGTTCTGCGCCGGTCATGGCGAACGGGAACAGTTCACGCTGGTCACGCAGCTTGGCGAAGTCTTCCGAGGCCAGCAGCTTGTCGAACGCGGCTTTCCACCAGTCGTATTCGGCGTCGGTGACTTTTGGTCCGAGGTAGAAGCCGCGAACCACTGGCCAGACGATGTCGTAGCCTTGTTCTTTGGCAGTCGGAATATTCTTCATTTCCGGCTCGTCCAGGCGGTTCTCGGAGAACACCGCCAGCAGACGCATGTCGCCGCTCAGGATGTGAGGCATGGAGTCGGAGATGTCAGTACTGCCTACCTGGATATGGCCGCCGAGCAATGCGGTTGCGATTTCACCACCGCCTTCGAGTGCCACATAACGCAAGTCGCGCGGGTTGATGCCCGCTGCTTTGGCGATCAGCGCAGTCTGCATCCAGTCCTGGCTGCCCACGGTGCCGCCCGAACCGATCACGACTTTGCTTGGATCGGCTTTGAGTGCCTTGACCAGGTCGTCGAGGGTTTTGTAAGGCGAATCATTTTTTACTGCGATGGCGCCGTAGCTGGTGCCCACCGCTGCAAGCCAACGCACGGCGCTCTCATCGAAACGGCCAAACTTGCCTTGCGCCAGGTTCAGCAGCGAACCACTGGACCAGGCGACCAGTGTGCCGGCGTCGGCAGGACGCTGGGCGACCACTGCGTTGTAAGCCACTGCGCCAACGCCGCCGGGCATGTAAGTCACACGCATCGGCTTAGTCAGGATTTTTTCGTTGATCAGCGCGCTCTGGACCAGTTTGCAGGTCAGGTCGAAGCCGCCACCTGGCGAAGCCGGGGCGATACATTCAGGGCGCTTGGGTTCGTCTGCCGCAAACAGTTGCGTGGCGAACATCATGCAGCCCGCAGCCAGCGCGACACGACGCAAGGATAAAGTCATGGTCAGTCTCCAGATTTTTGTTTTTGGGTGTAGAACTGTGTTCGATTCGTTTTACGAGCGGCCACAAACCAGGCCAGCCCGGACAGGCTTCATCGCAGTGAATGAATATCGAAAGCAAACGGAAGTGTGCCCGCAATGAAATGCGTGCAACTGAAAGCGTAGAGATAGGTTCTGCAAACGGGCGAGGGTGCCCTGGACATTGGCTGTGTCATGGTCGACTCCGTTCTTGTTCTTATTGTGAAAGCGCATCGTCTTGGCGCTTTTCTTTACGTCCGCTAAGGCGGCAGTTTCGTAATGCTAAACAGCGAAGCTTTCATAAACCTTTCAGCTACCTTTCAATGGCAACCTAAATTGAGTTTAGATTTGTTTCAGTGCTTCACAGCCTCTGGCGCGCCTGTAAACTCCGGGCTCCATAAAAGCCACGCTATCAGGAGAAGTCGATGCGTGTTCTTCTCGTTGAAGATCATCTGCAATTAGCCGAAAGCGTCGCCCAGGCCTTGAAGGGGGCTGGATTGACCGTCGACGTATTGCACGATGGTGTTGCTGCTGACCTGGCATTGAGCAGCGAAGAATATGCTGCAGTGATTCTCGATGTCGGGCTGCCGCGCATGGATGGCTTTGAAGTGCTGGCGCGGCTGCGCGGGCGGGGCAAGAACCTGCCCGTTCTGATGCTGACCGCGCGCAGTGACGTGAAGGATCGCGTTCATGGCCTTAATCTGGGGGCTGACGATTACCTGGCTAAACCTTTCGAGCTTTCAGAGCTTGAGGCAAGAGTAAAAGCCCTGCTAAGGCGCAGTGTATTGGGTGGCGAGCGGCAACAGCGTTGTGGGGTGCTGGCCTACGATCTGGACACCCGGCGATTCACTTTGGGCGACGAATTGTTGACCCTGACCTCCAGGGAGCAGGCGGTGCTGGAGGCATTGATTGCACGGCCGGGGAGGGTGATGAGTAAGGAGCAAGTGGCCTCGCAAGTGTTTGGTCTGGATGAAGAGGCCAGCGCTGACGCTATCGAAATCTATGTGCATCGACTGCGCAAGAAGCTCGATGGGCATCCTGTAGCGATCGTGACGTTCCGCGGTCTGGGCTATTTGCTGGAAAGCCGTGATGAACAGCCATAACAGCCTGCGTTGGCGGTTACTGTGGAATCTGGGTGTATTGCTCACGGTGTTGATGCTGGCAAGCGGTCTCAGCGCTTACTGGAATGGTCGGGAAGCTGCTGACATCGCATACGACCGAACCTTGTTGGCCTCGGCCCGGACCATTGCTGCCGGTGTCTCCCAGCGTGATGGAACCTTGAGCGCCGATGTGCCTTACATCGCGCTGGACACCTTCGCTTACGACAGTGCAGGCCGTATCTATTACCAGGTCAATGACATCAACCGAAAGTTGATTTCCGGCTACGAAAACCTGCCGCCGCCGCCTCCCGGTACGTTGCGCACGGATGACTACCCGGCGCTGGCCAGCTTTTATACCGCGCGCTATCAAGGGCAATCGGTGCGTGTGGTGAGCCTGCTCAAGCCGGTCAGCGAGCCTAATATGAATGGCATGGCGGAGATCCGCGTCGCCGAGACTGAAGAGGCTCGGGTCAGCATGGCGCGCAGCCTGATGGCTGATACCTTGCTGCGATTGGGCATGTTGGGCGCGGGGGCGTTGTTGCTGGTGTGGTTTACTGTCAGCGCGGCATTGCGCCCGCTGGAGCGTTTGCGCGCCGAAGTGGAAGCACGGCAACCGGATGATTTGCGAGCCTTGCCTCTGGTCGAGGTTCAGCACGAGCTGCACCCCTTGGTTAACGCGCTGAATCACTTCACCGAGCGTCTTCGGCAGCAGTTCGAGCGGCAAGCACAGTTTATTGCCGATGCGGCTCATGAGTTGCGCACGCCACTGGCAGCACTCAAGGCCCGGGTCGAATTGGGGTTGCGAGATCCCGAGCCTGCTCATTGGCGCACGACGCTTGAGGCTGCGGCGCAGGGGACTGATCGGCTGACCCATCTGGCTAACCAGTTGTTGTCGTTGGCCCGTATTGAAAACGGTGCGCGGGCCATTGCCGAGGGTGGGGCGCAGACTCTGGACCTGAGTCAGTTGGCCCGCGAGCTGGGTATGGCGATGGCTCCGCTGGCGCATGCCCACGGCGTCTCTCTTGCGCTCGAAGCGGATGAGCCGGTCTGGCTACAGGGCGAGCCTACATTGCTCAATGAGCTGTTGAGCAACCTTATCGATAACGCGCTGGCGCACACCCCATCAGGCGGCAACGTAATCCTGCGCGTCACTGCGCCGGGTGTTCTCGAGGTTGAGGATGATGGTCCGGGCATCCCTGAGTCGGAACGCAATCGGGTATTCGAGCGCTTCTATCGCAGTCGTCAGCAAGGCAAGGGATCGGGTCTGGGGTTGGCGATAGTCGGTGAAATATGCCGCGCACATCTGGCGCAGATCAGCCTTCACGATGGTGTTGCGGGTGGGTTGAAGGTGCGGGTTAGCTTTATCGCAGCGCAGTAGGCCTTAATGCATGTGCGATCTGTGTGGGAGTGAATTCATTCGCGAATGCAGTATCAAGGCCGTTAGATTTCTATGAAATGTACCGGCCTCTTCGCGAATGAATTCGCTCTTGCAGGGTTCACGTCCATTGTGCGACTTGCTCCCTAATAGAGCATCATCTTCGCTTCATCCATTTCGGCCCCCAAATGGCCGCCGCTCATGTCCAGGCCCAACTGGTGGAATGCCGGGAGGCTGCTCATATCGATCTGGCTATACGGATGCCCGGTGCCCTGGTAGATGTGCACAGTCGCGATCTGTACCAGGTCGATGTAATCCGCCGATTTCGATACGCGAGTGAAGTCTTGAAAGCTTTTTGGCACGCTCGCCAACGGTTCGGGAAAGTCCCAAGAGCGCAACAAGCGTTCGCCGATGACCGGGTGGATGGCCTCAATGACATGGTTGAGGCTGACCGGATCCGATAGCAGCTCGAAGTGATCTTCGGCATAGGTCAGGATCGGTAGCACACCAATCAGATGGATAAGCCCGGCGAGGGTCGCCTTGTCCGGTTTGAGCTCCGAGCGCCGGTAGCTGAGTGCATAGCTGATGCCAGCGACTTGCAGGCTTTGTTTCCATATTTCGCGCAACTTGCTTTCTACGACTTCGGATTTTGCATGGAACATCTGTTCCACCACCAGCCCGATGGCTAGATTGCAGGTGTAGTTGACGCCCAGGCGGGTGATCGCCGTATTGACGTCGCTGACCTCAAAATTGGGGCGCAGCAGCGGGCTGTTCACCACCTTGATCAAGCGTGCTGAAAGCGCGGTATCGCTGCCGATAACGCGACTCAGCTCGGCAACGCTGATTTCGGTGTTTTCGGCTGCAAGGCGAATCTTTAATGCTACTTCCGGGAGGGTAGGCAAGAACAAGGCATCTCTATCGATTGCCTTGATCAAGTTCCTTTGCACCTCTTCAGCCATCTTGCTCATGTCGCATCTCGTGGGCGTTTGGGTAGTCCCGCACCTCGGCACACCCTGGGCGTGACGAGGCGGGACAGATATGCAGACATTTCCAGCGTGAAGGTGTTCGCCTGGATCAGCGCTGTGTTTCGAGTTTGCTGTCCAGCGTGTAGGGCAAGTCAGCCAGTTGCAGGCCTGGCCCCTCGGGTGAGCCAAGTTGAATCTGGCCATTTTCCACCGCATCGGCCTGAAGTACGGCCAGTAACTCAATGTCGTGCCCAGCCTTTGCCGCCAGAACCACGTTGCCGACGGCGCTGGCGTGTACCGGGGAAAACAAGGCTGCACCCGGCTCGGGAAGCTCTTGATCAGCCAGTGTCAGGCGATAGAGGCGACGCTTGAGTTTGCCGAGATACTGCATGCGGGCCACGATTTCCTGGCCTGTGTAGCAGCCTTTCTTGAAGCTGACGCCGCCGACGGCTTGCAGGTTGATCATCTGCGGGATGAATTCTTCGCGCGTGGTGCCGAACACCTGGCCAATACCAGCGCGAATCTGACCTAACTGCCAATCGTTGAGTGTGCCTTCGCTCAACTGTGCAGCCAGACGCGATTGAGTTTCATCGGCATGCTCTGAACGGACCCACAATTCAGCTCGCGCGGGAGAGACCCTGACCGCGATGAGGTCATTGGCGCAGACAACCGCATCGGTGTCTTGTGGGAGATCGAGGCCCAGGTTTACCAGGGCGCCGTCACCATTGTGCAGGCCGAAACGCACCCAGGAGGCACTTTCATCGGTCAGTTTCGACTTGGAAAACACGGCGTATTTCTTTAGGTCGGCCAGCTGTGCTTCGATCAGCTCGCTGGCCATCGCCAGCACGCAGCCGTCGCCTTCAAGAAGAATACGGAAGCTCGATTGCATGCGGCCCTTTTGCGTGCAACGGGCGCCAAGGCTGGCCCTGGCTTCGTTCAGGTAATCGAGATTGCAGGTCAATTGGCCCTGCAGGAATTTGCTGGCATCGACGCCGCGGACGGCGAGAACACCTTCATGGGAAAGCGGGCAGTAAAAAGCTGAGTCGGCCATGAGTCATCGCAACGGGAAAAAGTCTGGGCCACATGATAGTGCCGAGTCCGGATAATGGGTACATGAAAACTACTGCGACTATTGTGCGGTTCGCTGATGCGCCTCGCGGCTGTATACTCGCCGCCTATTTTGAGGAGCGCTCCATGGTCGAAGACGTCGAACTCAACCGCCTTTACTGGCACAGCCGCCGCGGCATGCTTGAACTGGATGTGCTGTTGGTACCGTTTGTCCGGGAAGTCTACCCCTCGCTCAATGACGTAGACCGCGATCTGTATCGCCGCCTCTTGACCTGTGAAGATCAGGACATGTTCGGCTGGTTCATGCAGCGTGCCGAATCTGAAGACGCAGAGTTACAGCGCATGGTTCGCATGATTCTGGATCGTGTTCAGCCCAAGTGATCATTTTGAGTGCCGTTGGCATGCCTCCCGTGGGCTGCTGGTGGCGTACGGGGTTGCCTGCTTTCTGTCGTTGATAGCCCTTTGTATGCTTGCGATCCCTGGCTGGGCATTTTTGCTGGGCCTCGTCCTTTGCATGGCGCATGGCTTTTGGGTCATACCGGGTTCGATTTTGCTTTCAAGCCCCACCGCCCTGACGGGGCTGCGACGCAATGCCGAGGGCTGGCAGTTGTGGAGTCAGCGTGATGGCTGGCAGCCTGCGCAACTGTGCCGGGACAGCATGGCACTGCCGCTGTTCGTCGTGCTGCGCTTTCGTCTTGCGGGTAAAGGGTCTGATAGAAGGCATGGGGTACGCAGTATTTGTATTCCTTGCGATGCCATGGCGCAGGACGCCCACCGGCGCCTGCGTCTTCGCTTGAAGTTCAGCCGGCGTAGGTGGGCGGCACCAGAATAGTGTCGAGCGCTTCGGGCAGCATCCGGGGATAGTCCAGCGTGTAATGCAGGCCGCGAGACTCCTTGCGCTCGATGGCGGAACTGATCATCAGTTCTGCTACTTGAGCAAGGTTCCTCAGCTCGATCAGGTCTCTACTGACCTTGTAGTTGCTGTAGAACTCATCGATCTCGTCAAGCAGCAGCCGTACCCGGTGCCGAGCGCGCTGCAGGCGCTTGTTGGTACGCACAATTCCCACGTAATCCCACATGAAGCGTCTGAGCTCATCCCAGTTGTGGGCGATGATCACGTCTTCATCGGAGTCGGTTACCTGGCTGGCATCCCAGCTTGGCAAGGCGGCGGTCTCGGGCGTTTGCGGCAGTTGTTCGAGAATGTCCGCAGCTGCCGAGCGGGCATAGACGAAACATTCCAGCAGGGAGTTGCTGGCCATGCGGTTCGCCCCATGCAAGCCTGTGCAGCTGGTTTCGCCAATGGCATACAGTCCGGGCACGTCGGTACGTCCGTGTTTATCGACCACTACGCCACCGCAGGTGTAATGCGCTGCCGGGACCACCGGGATCGGCTGGCGGGTGATGTCGATGGAAAACTCCAGACAGCGTTCGTAGACCGTGGGGAAGTGGCTCTTGATGAAGGCTTCAGGTTTGTGGCTGATGTCCAGGTAGACGCAATCGATACCCAGGCGTTTCATTTCATGGTCGATGGCGCGGGCGACGATATCGCGCGGGGCCAGTTCGGCGCGGGGGTCGAAGCGCTGCATGAAGCGTTCGCCGTTCGGCAGTTTGAGGTAGGCCCCTTCGCCGCGCAGCGCCTCGGTCACCAGAAAGCTTTTGGCTTGAGGGTGGTACAGGCACGTAGGGTGGAACTGGTTGAATTCCAGATTGGCGACTCGACAACCTGAGCGCCAGGCCATTGCGATGCCATCACCGCAGGCGCCATCCGGGTTACTGGTGTAGAGATAGACTTTGGCTGCGCCACCGCAAGCCAGGACTGTGAAGCGTGCACCGTAGGTATCCACTTCGCCGCTGCTGCGATTGAGCACGTAGGCTCCCAGGCAGCGTTGTCCGTCGAGGCCGAGTCTGGGCTCGGTAATCAGGTCAATTGCGACCCGTTGTTCCAGCAGTTCAATATTGGGCCGTAACCTGGCCTGTGCGAGCAGGGTGGTGAAAATAGCTGCGCCGGTAGCGTCTGCTGCATGGATGATGCGTCGATGGCTGTGGCCGCCTTCTCGGGTCAAATGGAATTCAAAGCCGCCATCCTCGGCGCCTGGCGGATCGTCGCGAGTAAACGGCACGCCTTGGTCGATCAGCCACTGGATTGCTTCGCGACTGTGTTCGACCGTGAAACGTACGGCGTCTTCGTTGCACAGTCCGCCGCCTGCATTCAGCGTATCTTCGACGTGTGATTGCACCGTGTCGCTTTCATCCAGTACCGCCGCGACGCCACCTTGAGCCCAAAATGTGGAGCCATTGGCCAGCTCCCCTTTACTCAAAACAGCAATCCGCAAATGTGATGGCAGCGTCAACGCGAGGCTCAATCCTGCCGCGCCACTGCCAATCACTAATACGTCGTGTTGAAAATGTTGGCTCATCTATGAATTCCGCATGCTGCGGCCACTAGTATAAGTAAGGGGCTAGCGGCACAATAGCCGCGCCTTTATGGCAATGTGAAACCATGAAGGGCCCGGATTGTGCTCCAGTCCGTGTCTGAATGCATACCGTTACCCGTCAGGTTGGTCGCAGATCTTGTAATACTGCAACTGATTTCCCGCGCAGTAAGGGTATTGGTCTCACACCTGCGATCGAACTCCGGGAACTTTTTATGATGGCCCGGGTTCCATAGCTGGTTGCCTGTAAAGGGACGGCGTCGGCTTTTGAGTGGGGCTGAAACAAGCTACCAACGGCGAATTCGACGACTAGATTATTCGCGCAGCCGACCTGGTTCGAGCTGCGTTTTTCGTGCGGGCCTTTGAGCGTCCGCAGGAAACTTGCCTGGAGGGGAGAACTTTTGCGAGAAGCCCGAGTCTATGTATGCAAGCCGACACACTGGCTGGTACAGCGCTCCTTCAAGCGTTATGAGGAGTGTTCATGCTAACCCAGGAAGAGGATCAGCAGCTGGTCGAACGCGTACAGCGCGGCGACAAGCGAGCTTTTGATCTGTTGGTGCTGAAGTATCAGCACAAGATTCTCGGGTTGATCGTGCGTTTCGTGCACGACACCCATGAAGCTCAAGATGTTGCGCAGGAAGCCTTTATCAAGGCCTATCGTGCACTTGGAAATTTTCGCGGTGACAGCGCCTTTTATACATGGCTGTACCGTATCGCCATTAACACGGCGAAGAACTATCTGGTGTCGCGCGGTCGGCGACCACCAGATAGCGATGTAAGGTCTGAAGACGCGGAGTTCTACGATGGCGATCACGGCCTCAAGGACATCGAGTCGCCGGAGCGTGCATTGTTAAGGGATGAGATCGAGGGCACTGTCCATCGAACTATCCAGCTTCTCCCGGAAGATTTGCGTACTGCCCTAACTTTACGTGAGTTCGACGGTCTGAGTTACGAGGACATTGCCAGTGTTATGCAATGTCCGGTGGGTACCGTGCGCTCCCGGATTTTCCGCGCTCGGGAAGCCATCGATAAAGCCCTGCAGCCGTTGTTGCAGGAATCCTGAGACAGCGGCGATAGCCAAGAGAGGAACCGCCATGAGTCGTGAAGCCCTGCAGGAATCGCTGTCCGCAGTGATGGATAACGAAGCGGACGAATTGGAATTACGTCGGGTGTTGAACGCCATTGACGATGCGGATACACGTGCCACATGGTCGCGTTATCAGATTGCTCGTGCAGCAATGCACAAGGAGCTGTTGATACCTCACTTGGATATCACGGCTGCAGTATCTGCCGCGATCGCCGATGAAGTCAGCCCATTGAAAGCTGCTCGTGGTCCATGGCGCAGCCTGGGTCGTCTTGCAGTTGCCGCTTCGGTTACTGTTGCGGTACTGGCTGGCGTACGGTTGTACAACCAGGACGACATCGCGGGTGCACAGTTGGCGCAACAGGCTCCACAGCCTGCAAGCCTGTCTGTTCCACAAGTGAAAGGCCCTGCGGTACTGGCTGGCTACACCGAAAGCAGCGAACCTGTTCAAGGTCCGATGGTGAACGGTGTGCTACAAGGTCAGGCTGGTCAGGACCAACGTCTGCCAGGTTACCTGCGTCAACATGCTCAGCAAGCTGCTTTGAAGGGCACTGAAAGCGCCCTGCCTTACGCACGCGCTGCCAGCCTGGAAAACCGTTAAGGAGGATCATGCGCGCCATCCCTCTATTGCCATTGTTGCTTGGTGGATGGCTTGTCCTCCCCGCTCATGCCGATGAAGCGCAAGACTCGCTAAAGCGTCTTGCGCAGGCTGAGCAGCAGCAAAGTTTTCAGGGCACTTTCGTTTACGAGCGAAACGGTAGTTTCTCTACCCACAGAATCTGGCATCGGGTCACTGATGGCAAAGTCCGTGAGCGATTGCTGCAACTGGATGGCTCCGCCCAGGAAGTGTTGCGCGTTGATGGGGTAACCCAGTGCGTTAGCGGCACCCTCGAAGCGGGGGTTTCCAACGTTCCTGATTCTTCAGTGCATGCATACGATGTTAAAAAGCTCTCCGCCTGGTACGACATGAAAGTTGTCGGTACTTCGCGCGTGGCTGGTCGTCCGGCAAAAATTATTGCGCTGTCGCCCAAGGATCAACATCGATATGGCATTGAGTTACACCTCGACGACGAAACCGGACTGCCGCTCAAATCGCTTTTGTTGAGCGAGAAGGGGCAGTTGCTGGAGCGCTTCCAGTTCACAGAATTTGATGCTGCCAGTGTCCCTGATGATCAGGTGTTGCAAGCCAGTGCTGACTGTAAGCCTGTGACAGTCGCCAAGGCCAAACCCGACGCATCCAGGAAACCGGCGCCTTGGCGTCTGGAGTGGATGCCTCCGGGGTTTGAGCTCAGCAGCAGTGCAGTTCGCAAGGATCCGTCATCCAGTACGCAAGTCAGCAGTCTTATGTATGACGACGGCATCGCCAGGTTTTCGGTTTTTGTAGAGCCCATCAGTGGCACCGCGGTGACCGATACTCGCACCCAGCTTGGACCCACTGTGGCCGTTTCACGTCGACTCGCGACGCCTAAAGGTGATGTGCTGGTGACGGTTGTAGGTGAAGTACCCATTGGGACGGCCGAGCGAGTTGCACTTTCGCTTCGCAGTACTGATCTGCAGACCAGCAAGAAGTAATCCGCAAAAGTGATGGCCGGTGCCCAAGATGTAGAAGGTTTCATCTTGGGCCCGGTAGTCCGCAGCGTAAGCCTTTGCAGCTTATCCGGGCAGTTCGCCGAAATGTTTGGTGAGGTTTCCAGGTTGCAAAAACTCTCTTTTTTTTCTATAGGTCACAGCCTCGCAGCTCTGGCCTTTGTTTTTTTCCGGCCAGGAAAAACGCTGCTGGAAATATGCACTCGGTCGAGTGCTATGGGCGCAGGCTCATTGGGCCGTTCGGTCTGTACTGCTTAACTATGCTCGTTGTGAACGGGAGCCGTATGTCTATACCAAGCTTGAAATCCTATCTTTCACTGTTTGCCGCCGTGCTGATGCTCGGCCAGGTCGTCACAGCTCAGGCCGAGGCGTTGCCAGACTTCACCAGTCTTGTCGAGCAAGCTTCCCCGGCTGTAGTGAACATCAGTACCCGCCAGAAGATGCCGGAGCGCTCCGTTGCTCAGAGCCAGATGCCTGATCTTGAAGGCCTGCCCCCTATGTTGCGTGAGTTTCTCGAGCGCAGTGTGCCGCCAGGGTCGCGTCCGCCAGGATCGGGGCGTGGTGATCGTCAGCGTGAAGCTCAGTCGCTAGGGTCCGGATTCATTATCTCGGCTGATGGCTATGTGCTGACCAACAATCATGTGATCGACGGTGCTGACGAGATTCTGGTTCGTCTTTCTGATCGCAGTGAGTTGAAAGCCAAGCTGGTCGGTACAGATCCGCGCACTGACGTTGCAGTGCTGAAAATCGAAGGAAAGGACCTGCCAACAGTCAAGCTCGGCAACTCCGAGAAGCTGAAGGTGGGCGAGTGGGTTCTGGCGATCGGTTCTCCGTTCGGTTTTGATCATTCAGTCACCAAAGGCATTGTCAGCGCCAAGGGCCGTAGCCTGCCAAACGACACGTATGTGCCATTCATTCAGACTGACGTAGCGATCAACCCTGGCAACTCCGGTGGTCCGCTGTTCAACATGTCGGGTGAAGTAGTCGGAATCAACTCTCAGATTTTCACCCGTTCGGGTGGCTTTATGGGGCTGTCGTTCGCCATCCCTATCGACGTAGCGCTGGATGTTGCCAACCAGATCAAAGCCAGCGGGAAAGTTAACCGTGGCTGGCTGGGCGTTGTGATTCAGGAGGTTAACAAAGACCTGGCTGAATCCTTCGGTCTCGACAAGCCTGCCGGTGCGCTGGTTGCTCAGGTGCTCGACAATGGTCCGGCCGCCAAGGGTGGTTTGCAGGTGGGTGACGTGATCCTCAGTGCCAACGGCACGCCTATCGTCATGTCCGCTGATCTTCCGCACCTGATCGGCAATCTCAAGGACGGCAGCAAGGCCGAGCTGGGGATTATTCGTGACGGTAAGCGTCAGAATCTGACTGTGACGGTGGGCGCTTTGCCTGATGAAGGTCAGGAAATGGGCAGTCCGGACTCCGCTGGAGCCGAGCGCAGCAGCAATCGCCTGGGCGTATCCGTTGTCGATCTGACCGCTGAACAGCAGAAAACTCTGGAGCTGAAGGGCGGTGTGGTTATCAAAGAGGTGACCGACGGTCCGGCAGCCTTGATTGGTCTGCAAGCGGGTGATGTGATCACGCACCTCAACAACCAGGCTATCAATTCGGCGAAGAACTTTGCCGAGATAGCAAAAGGTCTGCCGAAGAATCGTTCCGTATCCATGCGCGTGTTGCGTCAGGGTCGCGCGAGCTTCATTACCTTTAAACTGGCTGAATAGTCGGGGCAATCAGCAATCAAGGGCGGTGCTTACCGCCCTTTTTTGTGAGCGTTGTGCGCTCGAATGTCGATCCGGTTGCCGCTGAACGTGACGCCCAAGCGTTAGTTCAGGTACAATTCCCGGCTATTTTTCGGCGGGCAATCTGCCTGCAACCTTTTTGAGTGTTGATCCGTGAGTGATTTGAGTCATATCCGTAATTTCTCCATCATCGCCCACATTGACCATGGCAAGTCGACGCTGGCCGACCGCTTCATTCAAATGTGCGGCGGCTTGTCCGAGCGCGAAATGGAAGCTCAGGTGCTTGACTCCATGGATCTCGAGCGTGAGCGCGGGATCACCATCAAGGCCCACAGCGTTACGCTGCACTACAAGGCCAACGACGGTAAAACCTACCAGTTGAACTTCATCGACACCCCGGGTCACGTCGACTTCACCTATGAAGTCAGTCGTTCCCTGGCCGCGTGCGAAGGTGCATTGCTGGTTGTAGATGCCGGTCAAGGCGTTGAAGCACAGTCCGTTGCCAACTGTTATACCGCCATCGAGCAGGGCCTTGAGGTCATGCCGGTGCTGAACAAGATGGACTTGCCGCAGGCCGATCCGGACCGCGTCAAGGAAGAGATCGAAAAGATCATCGGCATCGACGCCACTGACGCCGTAGCCTGTAGCGCCAAGAGCGGCATGGGCGTGGACGAAGTGCTGGAGCGTCTGGTTCACACCATTCCTGCGCCGACCGGTAACATCGAGGATCCGCTGCAAGCGTTGATCATCGACTCCTGGTTCGACAACTACCTGGGGGTTGTTTCCCTGGTGCGTGTGCGTCACGGTCGGGTGAAGAAGGGCGACAAGATTCTTGTCAAATCCACCGGCAAGATGCACCTGGTCGACAGCGTGGGTGTCTTCACTCCCAAGCACACGGCTACGGTGGATCTGAAAGCCGGTGAAGTGGGCTTCATCATCGCTGGCATCAAGGACATTCATGGCGCACCGGTAGGTGACACCCTGACCTTGAGCACCACGCCGGATGTTGAGGTTCTCCCAGGTTTCAAACGTATCCAGCCGCAGGTTTATGCCGGTTTGTTCCCGGTCAGTTCCGACGACTTCGAAGACTTCCGTGAAGCCTTGCAGAAGCTGACGTTGAACGACTCGTCCTTGCAATACTCGCCGGAAAGCTCCGACGCACTGGGCTTCGGCTTCCGTTGCGGCTTCCTCGGCATGCTGCACATGGAGATCATTCAGGAGCGTCTGGAGCGTGAATACGATCTGGACCTGATCACCACAGCGCCGACGGTTATTTTCGAACTGCTGCTCAAGACCGGTGAAACGATTTACGTCGATAACCCGTCCAAACTGCCTGACCTGTCTGCGATTGAAGACATGCGCGAACCTATTGTCCGGGCAAATATTCTAGTACCGCAGGAACACCTCGGTAACGTGATTACACTGTGCATCGAGAAGCGCGGCGTTCAGCACGACATGCTGTTCCTGGGGACTCAGGTGCAAGTGACCTACGATTTGCCGATGAACGAAGTCGTCCTCGACTTCTTCGACCGTCTCAAATCCGTGAGCCGTGGCTATGCATCACTGGATTACCATTTCGATCGTTACCAGTCCGCCAATCTGGTGAAGCTGGACGTGCTGATCAACGCCGAGAAGGTCGATGCACTGGCGCTGATCGTGCACCGTGACAACGCGGCCTACAAAGGCCGTGCGTTGACCGAGAAGATGAAAGAACTGATTCCTCGGCAGATGTTCGACGTAGCGATTCAGGCTGCCATTGGTGGTCAGATCATTGCGCGTACAACCGTCAAGGCTCTCAGAAAGAACGTACTGGCCAAATGTTACGGTGGCGACGTGAGCCGTAAACGTAAATTGCTTGAGAAGCAAAAGGCCGGTAAGAAACGCATGAAGCAGGTCGGCAACGTGGAAATTCCACAAGAAGCTTTCCTCGCAGTGCTCAGGTTGGAATAGTCAGGTCCTATGTCACTAAATTTCCCGCTGTTGCTGGTCATCGCTGTATTCGTCTGCGGTTTGCTGGCGTTGCTCGACCTGGTCATCCTGGCACCTCGTCGCCGGACTGCCATCACGACTTATCAGGGCAGTGTCAGCCAGCCGGATGTTGCGGTGGTAGAACGCCTGAACAAGGAACCTCTGCTGGTTGAGTACGGCAAGTCGTTCTTCCCGGTATTGTTCATCGTTCTGGTACTGCGTTCGTTTCTGGTCGAGCCGTTTCAGATACCCTCCGGGTCGATGATCCCGACGTTGCGGGTCGGTGATTTCATCCTGGTGAACAAGTTTTCCTACGGGATTCGCTTGCCGGTCATTGATGAAAAGGTAATTTCAGTCGGTGAGCCGAAACATGGCGATGTGATGGTCTTTCGTTATCCAAGCGATCCAAGCGTCAACTACATCAAGCGTGTGATCGGCCTGCCAGGTGACAAGATTCGCTACACCGGTGACAAGAAACTCTTCATCAACGGTGAGCTGGTTGCCAAGCAGTTGATCGGTACCGAGCCAGGTACGCTTGGCAGTGCCGAGCTTTACAGCGAGAAACTGGGTGAAGTGGAGCATCAGATCCGTCAGGAAATGAGCCGCTACCGTGCTCCGCCTGATCGCGAGTGGACAGTGCCTGCCGGTCATTACTTCATGATGGGCGACAACCGTGACAACTCTAACGACAGTCGCTACTGGGATGATCCCAATATTCCGAAGGATGAGCTCGGAATGGTTCCGGACAAAAACATCGTCGGCAAGGCCTTTGCCGTATGGATGAGCTGGCCTGAGCCTAAATTGAGTCACTTCCCTAACTTTTCGCGAGTAGGGTTGATCAAGTAATCAATACGGCGCTGTGTTCTACAGCGCCGTATGTCATTTGGGGGCGCTCGAAAGTACGCCGCGGCTGATGGGCATCAGCCTGTGCGAGACGAGCTATCCTTGGGGTCGTACATGACGTTTGCCAGTTCGCAAAAGGGATGGTCGTTTACAGGAGTATTGCTGGCAGTAGCGCTGGGAATATTTTTACTGAGTGTAGCGTTCAAGCTGGTCCCGCATTACCTCGATAATCGAGAGATGAAAAAAATCATCAATGCGGTCGATAGCAACCGGGCTCTGGAAATCAGTACGGTCAGCGAGTTTTACAGTTATGTCGGGAAGAGCATGCAGGTCAACAGTATTCGGGATGTGGATTTGAATAAGGCGTTAAGCGTGACGGTAGAGAACAACAGGTTCCTTGCCCATTTGAAATATGAAAAACGTGAACCACTGATCCGCAATGTCGATCTGGTGGTGATGTTCGACGACACTTTCAGCGTGGGTAAACCGTGAGCGTTTCCTTGAGTCGCCTGGAGCGTCAGCTCGGCTATACCTTCAAGGATCAGGAACTGATGGTCCTGGCCCTGACTCACCGCAGCTTTGCCGGACGTAATAACGAGCGTCTGGAATTCCTCGGTGATGCCATTCTTAACTTCGTTGCTGGCGAAGCGCTGTTCGAGCGTTTTCCGCAGGCCCGTGAAGGCCAGTTGTCGCGCCTGAGAGCGCGTTTGGTGAAGGGCGAAACCCTTGCGTTGCTGGCACGTGGCTTCGACCTTGGCGAGTACTTGCGGTTGGGGTCTGGCGAGCTGAAGAGCGGCGGATTCCGCCGTGAGTCGATTCTGGCTGACGCCCTCGAGGCGTTGATTGGTGCGATTTACCTGGATGCCGGCATGGAAATGGCACGCGAGCGTGTGCTGGCCTGGCTGACCACGGAGTTCGACAGCCTGACACTGGTCGACACCAACAAAGATCCAAAAACCCGACTGCAGGAGTTTCTTCAGTCGCGTGCCTGCGAGCTGCCACGTTACGAAGTGGTGGATATCCAGGGCGAACCGCATTGCCGAACGTTCTTCGTCGAATGCGAGATCACCTTATTGAATGAAAAAAGCCGGGGTCAGGGTGTCAGTCGTCGCATTGCCGAACAGGTAGCAGCGGCCGCAGCACTTATTGCCCTTGGTGTGGAGAATGGCCATGACTGATTCAACCGCAACACGCTGTGGCTACGTTGCCATCGTCGGCCGTCCGAATGTGGGCAAATCCACGCTGCTCAACCATATCCTCGGTCAGAAGCTGGCGATTACTTCGCGTAAGCCGCAGACCACTCGTCACAACATGCTGGGTATCAAGACCGAAGGCGCTGTTCAGGCCATCTATGTCGACACCCCAGGCATGCATAAAAATGGCGAGAAAGCGCTCAATCGCTACATGAACAAGACTGCTTCGGCGGCGTTGAAGGACGTTGACGTTGTGATCTTCGTGGTCGATCGTACCCGTTGGACCGAAGAAGACCAGATGGTTCTGGAGCGTGTGCAATACGTGCAAGGTCCACTGATCCTGGCGATCAACAAGACCGACCGTATCGAAGACAAGGCCGAGCTGATGCCGCACCTGGAGTGGCTGCAAGGGCAACTGCCGAACGCATCCATCGTGCCTATCTCCGCGCAACACGGGCACAACCTGGAAGCACTGGAAAGCTTGATTGCCTCTCATCTTCCGGAAAACGATCACTTCTTTCCCGAAGACCAGATTACCGACCGTAGCAGCCGCTTCCTGGCTGCGGAGCTGGTTCGCGAGAAGATCATGCGCCAACTGGGTGCCGAGCTGCCGTACCAGATCACTGTAGAAATCGAAGAGTTCAAGCAACAGGGTAAAACCCTGCATATTCATGCCTTGATCCTCGTCGAACGTGATGGCCAGAAAAAAATCATCATTGGCGACAAGGGCGAGCGCATCAAGCGTATCGGCACTGAAGCTCGCCGCGACATGGAGCTGTTGTTTGACTCCAAGGTCATGCTCAACCTTTGGGTCAAAGTCAAAGGTGGCTGGTCCGATGACGAGCGCGCCCTGCGTTCGTTGGGCTACGGCGACCTGTAAGCCTGTTTCATCCGGTGCGACTTGTCTGGTCGCACCGGCTTGACTGCCTGCCTTAGTTTTCCTAGAGCCACCTGAATGATCAGCGTGCCTATCGGCCAACCTGCTTACGTGTTGCACAGCCGGGCGTATCGTGAAAACAGCGCATTGGTGGACTTCCTTACGCCCCAAGGCCGGTTGCGTGCCGTGCTGCGTAATGCGCGGGGAAAGGCCGGCACGCTGGCCCGGCCGTTTGTGCCGCTGGAGGTCGAATTCCGTGGGCGCAGTGAGTTGAAAAACGTTGGTCGAATGGAAAGCGCCGGAGTTGCCAACTGGATGGTGGGTGACGCGCTGTTCAGCGGGCTTTACCTGAACGAATTGCTGATCCGCCTGCTGCCTGCCGAAGATCCCCATCCCGCTGTATTCGATCACTACGCTGCAACGTTGCAGGCGCTCGCCGAAGGCCGGCCCTTGGAGCCATTGCTGCGTTCGTTCGAATGGCGCTTGTTGGATGATCTCGGTTACGGATTTGCATTGGACGTTGATATCAATGGCGAACCCCTGGACGCCAATGGCCTTTACCGCCTGCAAGTAGATGCCGGGCTAGAGCAGGTTTATCTGTTACAACCAGGCCTGTTCAATGGCACCGAATTGCTGGCCATGGCTGAGGCTGACTGGAGCGCCCCGGGTGCCTTGTCCGCCGCCAAGCGGCTAATGCGTCAGGCATTGGCTGTACATTTGGGCGGTCGCCCATTGGTTAGTCGTGAATTGTTTCGCAAGTCGTGATCAGGCTTTATGCTCACCGACCTGTTTCGATCATATTTCAGGAGACACCCGTGACTCAGAGCACTCGCATCCTTCTTGGCGTGAACATCGACCATGTTGCCACCTTGCGTCAGGCCCGTGGCACGCGTTACCCGGACCCGGTCAAGGCCGCGCTGGATGCTGAAGAGGCGGGTGCCGATGGTATTACGGTGCATCTGCGTGAAGACCGTCGTCACATTCAGGAACGCGACGTCCTGTTGCTCAAGGATGTGTTGCAAACCCGGATGAATTTCGAAATGGGCGTTACCGAAGAGATGCTCGCGTTTGCCGAGCGTATCCGTCCTGCTCACGTTTGCCTTGTACCGGAAACACGTCAGGAGCTCACCACTGAGGGCGGTCTGGACGTCGCCGGGCAAGAAGCTCGCATCAGGGCGGCGGTGGAACGCCTGAGCAAGATTGGCTGTGAGGTGTCGCTGTTTATCGATGCCGATGAACAGCAGATCGCCGCTTCAAAGCGTGTTGGTGCACCGGCTATCGAACTACACACGGGTCGCTATGCGGATGCTCAAACGCCCACTGAAGTCGCTGAAGAGCTGCAACGGATCGCTGATGGCGTGGCTTTTGGCTTGAGCGAAGGTTTGATCGTCAACGCCGGTCACGGCCTGCATTACCACAACGTTGAGGCGGTGGCTGCGATCAAGGGCATCAATGAGCTGAACATCGGCCACGCACTGGTGGCTCATGCGCTGTTTGTCGGCTTCAAGGCGGCCGTTGCTGAGATGAAAGCGTTGATTGTGGCGGCTGCTTATAAAGGCTAACCCTATCTGTAGGAGTGAGCTTGCTCGCGATTCGCTATCAGCCGAAATGTGATTTGACTGGCCTGGCGCTATCGCAAGCAAGCTCACTCCTACAGGGGTAATAATGTAGATATCTACGGCTTGCGCCCCACAATCACTGCGCGCATCGGCGCAGGCAAGCCTTCTACGGTTTTGCTGTGGTCCTGCGGGTCGAGGAAGTCGCTTAGCGACTGGTAGCGCATCCATTCTGTGCTGCGTTGTTCCTCAACAGTGGTCACGCTGACATCCACGCAGCGCACGTCAACAAAGCCTGCGCGGCGAAGCCACAGTTCCAGGGCGGGCACTGATGGCAGGAACCATACGTTGCGCATTTGCGAGTAGCGGTCTTCCGGGACGAGGACCTGATGCACGTCGCCTTCAACCACCATGGTTTCAAGCACCAGTTCGCCACCCTTGACCAGGCAGTCCTTTAGCGCCAGCAAGTGATCAATGGGTGATTTGCGGTGATAGAGCACACCCATCGAAAACACTGTGTCGAAGCCTTCAAGCCGCGCGGGCAAGTCTTCCAGAGCGAAGGGCAGGTGCCACGCCGGTAGCTCGGGGAGGTATTTCTGCATGGCCTGGAACTGGCAGAAGAACAACCAGTTCGGATCGACACCAATCACGCTGTCGGCCCCGGCACCCAGCATGCGCCACTGGTAGTAACCGTTGCCGCACCCCACATCCAGCACCCGCTTGCCCTTGAGGTCGAGATGCGGCGAGACACGCGACCACTTCCAGTCTGAGCGCCACTCGGTATCGATGTGTACGCCGAATAAATCGAACGGCCCTTTGCGCCATGGGGATAGTCCCATCAGAGCAGCGTGGGTTTGCGCTCGGGTTTCATCGTCGCAATCGACGTCCAGAGTAAAGCTGTCTTTAAGCTCTACACGGGTTGGCAGCAGATCCGGCAAGGCATTGAGAGCACCTTGCCAGCGCTCCAGATCACCATGACCTTTAGCCATTTTGGTATTGAGTTGAGCCTGCAGGCCGTTGGCCCATTCAGCCAAGGGAGTGCCCGCCAGACGGCGGACCAGTGGGGCGAGATCAATCATGGCAGGGCAATCAACGAGGCAAAATTTAGGCACTGGAACCACGGCACCACCTTGGAAAAGCCCGCGTCGAGCAGGCGTTGGCGGTGTTCTTCGAGGCTATCGGGTTTCATCACGTTTTCGATCGCGCTGCGCTTCTGGGCGATTTCCAGTTCGCTGTAGCCGTTGGCGCGTTTGAACGCGATGTGCAAGTCGGTGAGCAAAGTGTGTTCTTGCTCATCATTGAAACGCAGCTTTTCAGAGAGAATCAGCGCGCCACCCGGCACCAGTGCCTGACGAATACGGCCTAACAGCGCCAAGCGTTCTTCGGGCGCAATGAATTGCAGGGTGAAGTTGAGTGCCACCACTGAAGCGGGTTCGAACTCAAGGGCCAGGATGTCGCCCTCAATCACCTGCACCGGCAGTAACTCTTGGAACATTGAGTCCTGAGCGTTCAGGTATTCACGGCAGCGTTCGACCATGGCCGCTGAGTTATCAACAGCGATCACCTTGCAGCCGTCTACTCGTACATGGCGGCGCAAGGCCTGCGTCACTGCACCGAGGGAACTGCCCAGGTCATAGAGGACACTGTCGGGTTGGGCGAATTGCGCAGACAGTACGCCAAGGTTTTCGACAATCGTTGGATAACCGGGTACCGAGCGCTTGATCATGTCCGGGAACACCCGCACCACGTCCTCGTTGAAGGCGAAGTCCGGCACCTGGGCAAGGGGCTGGGCGAAAATGCGGTCGGGTTCTTTGCTCACGGTGGTTCCGGCGGGGGCTGAAAGTGCGGCATTTTAGCCAAATCCGCGCCTCGGCCGAAACCTCATCTCATCGAACGACAGGAAATCCTGTTCAGTTGACGGTAATGGAGCAGTCGAAGGTCTGTTCCGGAGGGACTTCCGGTGCCCAGGGCTGTTGATAGACCATCAACAAACGCCCGGTCCCCGCCGTCGAGGCCTGGTAGCGCCAGACCGATTGCCCGGCACTGCCGACCGTGTTGCGGTCATCCGAGTTGCTGTAGACCTCAGGTCCGAGGCTACGCAGGATGGATGGCGCAGCGTCCTGGATTTGCCAGCGATATCCGGTGGTGGGCGAACTGGGAAGGCTCAAGATCAAGGTTTGCCCGGTTTGGAGAGGCAGCGGGCAGTCGCTTTGATCTTCGAGGGTGACGATGTGTTTGGGTTGTTGCGCGCACGCGGTGAGCAGCGACAGGCTTAGCAAGGCAAGCAGACGGGCAGGTGGCATGGTGGCTCCGGTCTTCGAACGAGACCGGAGCATAACCGATGAGTTGTGGGTGTGGGAGAGTGTCAGCTTGTACGCGAGAGGGTTTGTCCTGGAGACTCAAGCCAGCACCTCTCGCGAACAAGTTCGCTCCTACCGGGTAGGGCGGTGTGAGGTAGGAGGTAACTTGTTGCCGAGAGGGTTTGACGCTGTGGTTCCGGTCAGCCGCCTCTCGCGAACAAGTTCGCTCCTACCATTAAGCGCGGCGTGAGCGTTAAAACAACACCTTCGCCACATCCGCAAAGCGCTTGGCGAAGTGCACGGTGATGCCTTCTTTCAGGTAGTCCGGCAGCTCTTCGAAGTTGCCGCGGTTAGGTTCCGGGAGGATCAGTTCATTGATCTTCTGGCGCCGCGCCGCGATGACTTTCTCTCGTACGCCGCCAATCGGCAATACATGTCCGGTGAGGGTCAGCTCACCCGTCATGGCCACGCCTTTTTTCGGCGCCTGGTTGCGCGCCAGGGACAACAGGGCGCTGGCCATCGTCACCCCTGCGCTTGGACCATCTTTCGGGGTAGCGCCTTCCGGAACGTGCAAATGCACGAACGCTTCGTCGAAGAAGGTCGGATCGCCACCGAATTGCTTGAGGTTCGAGCTGACGTAGCTGTAAGCGATTTCCGCTGACTCCTTCATCACGTCGCCCAGTTGCCCGGTCAGTTTGAAGCCACGATTGAGGGTGTGAATCCGCGTCGCTTCAATCGGCAGGGTCGCGCCGCCCATGCTGGTCCAGGCCAGACCGGTAATGACCCCGGTGCCTGCCAACACTCGTTCGTTGCGGAATACCGCCATGCCCAGTGATGCTTCAAGGTCCTTGGGACCGATCTTGATGGTCGACTTGGGTTCATCAATCAACTTCACCACAGCCTTGCGTACAACTTTGCTCAGCTGTTTTTCCAGCTGCCGAACGCCAGCTTCCCGCGCATAACCTTCAATGATTGCGCGCAGCGCCGTGTCACTGATGCTGAGGCTGCCCTTGGAGACACCCGCCTTCTCCAACTGCTTGGGCCATAAGTGGCGCTTGGCGATGGCGAGTTTTTCTTCGGTGATATAACCCGACAGACGAATGACTTCCATACGGTCAAGCAGCGGGCCGGGGATCGAGTCCAGAGTGTTGGCGGTGCAGACGAACAGCACTTTCGACAGGTCCAGACGCAGGTCCAGGTAGTGATCGAGGAATTCGACGTTCTGTTCCGGATCGAGGGTTTCCAGCAGCGCCGAAGCCGGATCGCCCTGGAAACTCTGGCCCATCTTGTCGATTTCATCGAGCATGATGACCGGGTTCATGACTTCCATATCCTTGAGCGCCTGCACCAGCTTGCCTGGTTGAGCGCCGATGTAGGTACGGCGGTGGCCCTTGATCTCGGCTTCGTCGCGCATGCCGCCGACGCTGAAGCGATAAAAAGGGCGGCCAAGCGATTCCGCAATCGAGCGTCCGACGCTGGTCTTGCCAACCCCAGGCGGACCCACCAGCAACACGATGGAGCCACTGATCTCGCCTTTATAGGCTCCGACGGCGAGGAACTCGAGGATCCGCGATTTGATGTCGTCCAGGCCCGCGTGGTGTTGATCCAGTACTTTACGGGCGTGCTTGAGATCCAGTTTGTCTTTGCCGAAAACACCCCAGGGTACGGAGCTGGCCCAGTCCAGATAGTTACGGGTGACCGCATATTCCGGAGAACCGGTTTCCAGCACCTTGAGTTTGTTTATTTCCTCATCGATGCGCTTGCGGGCCTGCGCGGGCAAGGTTTTGCCTTCCAGTCGCGCTTCGAACTGTTCGATGTCGGCGCTGCGGTCGTCTTTACTCAGGCCCAGCTCCTGCTGGATAACCTTGAGTTGCTCCTTGAGAAAGAACTCGCGCTGGTGCTCACCGATCTTGCGGTTTACCTCGGCGGAAATTTCCTTTTGCAGGCGCGCGACTTCGACTTCCTTGCGCAGCATGGGCAGGACCTTTTCCATGCGTTTGAGCATCGGAACGCAGTCGAGGACCTGCTGTAGCTCGACACCGGTGGCGGAGGTCAATGCGGCGGCGAAGTCAGTCAGCGGCGACGGGTCGTTGGGACTGAAACGATTGAGGTAGTTTTTCAGCTCTTCGCTGTACAGCGGGTTGAGCGGCAGCAGCTCTTTGATGGCGTTGATCAAGGCCATGCCGTAAGCCTTGACCTCGTCGGTCGGCTCGTTGGGCTGATGCGGGTATTCGACTTCCACCAGATAAGGCGGACGATGATGCTTGAGCCAGGTTTTGATCCGTACCCGGCTAAGGCCCTGGGCGACAAATTGCAGTTTGCCGTTTTCGCGGCTGGCGTGGTGCACCTTGACCAGCGTGCCGTACTCCGGCAAAGCCCCGGTATTGAAGTGCCGCGGGTCTTCAGGTGGCGTGTCCATAAAGAACAGCGCCAGAGAGTGGTGATCAGATTTGCTGACCAGCTCCAGTGTTTCAGCCCAAGGCTCTTCGTTGACGATCACCGGCAATACCTGAGCCGGGAAGAAAGGGCGGTTGTGAATCGGGATGATATAGACCTTGTCCGGCAGGTTCTGCCCAGGCAAAGCGAGCGTGGTGCTGCTGGAACTCAGCGTTACTTCGGGCTCGGCTTCTACGTCGTCTGGCAAATCTCGTGAGTCTGCTTGCTGGTCGCTCATGGGGCACCTGCACAATTGAACATGGTGCTTAGATGGGGCAGTCGCCCTCAGGTTTCAATGGCTCCTGTCGATAGCCTATTGAGAGGAAGGAAAAACAAGCCATTCATGGCGCCGGGACTACCTTTCGTCGAAACCTCATCGATGATGGCTAAATGCCTCTCCGCTGTGCGTGATCTTCTGTCTGACCGCAGCTATCCTGCGATTGAGACCCTTCGTTGCCAAGGCTGGCGTTGTTTTATCCGGCTTTGCCGTTGTGGATTGAGCTTATGAGCAAATTATTGTCATTGATCGTTTCGACCTGTGTCCTGGCGTTGTGTACAGCCTCAGCCTCGGCTGCCACGCTGACCGCTCGCGTGGTTGATCAACAAGGCAAACCGCTGCCCAACGCCGTCATTACCCTGAAAGGCCCGCCGGGCAAGAGTGCTGTTGCGCTCAAAGCCGACATGGATCAGCGCGATCAAGAGTTTGTGCCGCGGGTATTGGCTGTGCACAGCAACACGGAAGTCAAATTCCCCAACAGCGACAATATTCGCCATCAGGTTTATTCGTTTTCTCCGGCCAAGCGCTTTGAGCTGCGCCTCTACAGCGGCACGCCCTCTGATCCGCTGTTGTTCGACAAGCCGGGAGTCGTGGTACTCGGGTGCAACATCCACGACTGGATGGTCGGTTACATCTACGTCACCGATGAACCCTGGTTCGCCGTCAGTGATGCCAATGGTGTCGTGAAATTCGAAGATATGTCCGCGGGGCATTACTCGGCGACGTTGTGGCACCCGAAGACCATCGATATGCAGCCCGCCAGTGGTGGCGATTTTGATGTCCCGGCTGCGGGGCTGAACAAGGATTTCAAGCTAGAAGTGGAGCCTGGCGATGACGATAAGTCCTCGGCGCCTGCCCCTGACGCGTTCGGCGATGCTTTTCATAAAGCTGCCCACCAATGAACCTGCGCACCAGTTTTCAGGCGCGAATCGCCTGCGTGCTCATCGCGTTGCTGCTGGTGGTAGTCGTGGCGGTGTTTCTCGCCGTCAAGGCTGCAACCGGGGACGCTGTTCGTTCCCAGGCGCAAACCCAGCTGGAGGTGGGCGCTCGGGTGTTTGCCGATGTGATGGACATGCGTGGCAAGCGTTTGCGCGACGGCGTGCAGCTGGTTTCGGCTGACTTCGGGTTTCGCGATGCCGTCGCCAGTTCCGATGCTTCGACCATTCGCTCGGTGCTGCTCAACCACGGCAGTCGGATCAGCGCCAGTGACATGTTTTTGCTGGGGATGGACGGCACCGTCATAGCCAGCACCATCGCGCAAATCGCTGAAGGCAGCAAATTCCCGTTTGACCAGACGCTGCGTGACGCTCGCCGCAAAGGTCAGTCCATGGTGATCGTCCCGGGTGGCGGGGTGCCGCATCTTCTGGTGGAGAGCACCGTCCTGGCGCCTTTACCGATCGGTCGGGTAGTGATGGGCTTCACGATGGACGCCGAGCTTGCCCAGTCATTACGCTCGCTCAGCGGTCTTGAAGTGTCGTTTCTGACCGTCGAGAACGGTGAGCCTGGGCACTTGATCAGCACTCAACCCGCAGAACTTGATGCCAGCCTGATAGAGCTGATGCTCGACCCGGCTAAAAGTCGTGCGCACATGACCGAGCATGGTGGCCTCAGTTTCTTGAGCCAGACCATGGTGCTGGACAGCATCGAAGGGGGGCAGGAGCAAGTTTTTGCTCTGCTGCAGAGCCCGATTGATAAAGCGATGCTGGCCTTTGCGCCCTTGGACGAGAAAATCTTCTGGATCTCGATTATTGCGCTGCTGGCCTCGCTGATCGGCACTCTGGGGCTGGCTCGCAGCGTCTCCCAGCCGGTTCAGGAACTGGCTGAGGCCGCCAAGCGTATCGGTGAGGGCGATTATAAAACACCTGTGACGCTGGCTCGCAGTGACGAACTGGGTCAGTTAGCTGTCGCCATCAACACCATGCAGCAAGGCATCGCCGTTCGTGAAGACCAACTCGCCCGCAACGCACTGCATGATCCTCTTACCGGTCTGCCCAATCGCGCTCTGGCGATGGAGCGTCTGAGCAGTTCCATTGCTGCGCAGCGGGCCATGACGCTGCTGTATCTGGGGATCGATAACTATCTGGCAATCAGCGACGCGTGTGGTGCAGCCGGTGTCGATCAATTGCTGCAACAGATTGGCCAGCGTCTGCAGGATACCTTGCAACCAGGCGATACCCTGGCGCGGTTAACGGCCAATGAGTTTCTGGTTTTGCTGGACCATACGGGCAGTGACGGCGCGGTCGGACGCGCGGATCGGCTGCAACGTCTGCTGGGGCAACCCCAGCATGTGGATGGCAACGACGTTACGCTGGAATGCAGTATCGGCATTGCCAACTTTCCAGAGCATGCTTCGTCCTCTGACGAGTTATTCAAGCGTGCAGCCATTGCGCGTCAGGACGCGGCGAATCTGCCGGGCCGTTTGCAGGTTTATCAGGACGGTCGGGATCTTGCTCACCAGCGCCAGATCAGTTTGATTCGCGATCTGCGTCATGCCGCGAAAAATGGCGAACTCATGCTTCATTACCAGCCAAAGCTGGATATCCGGCAAGGAACTGTGCGTCAGGCCGAAGCCCTGTTGCGCTGGACGCATCCGAAATTCGGCAACGTATCTCCGGCAGAATTCATCGTACTGGCGGAGCGCACTGGCAGTATCCACCTGCTGACCAATTGGGTCATCGAAGAGTCGATGCGCCAATTGGCCGAGTGGACAACGCGCGGCCTGTACTTGCAGGTTTCGGTGAATATTTCTGCCGATGACTTGCTGGGTGAGCACCTGGTCGACCGCGTGATCAAGCTTCTCAAGCAGCATCGGGTACCCGCCGAGCAGTTGATTTTCGAAATTACTGAGAGTGCCGTGATGCGTGAGCCCGAGCACGCACTGGTCGTGCTTAATCGTTTGCGCGACCTGGGCATCAGCCTGTCGGTAGATGACTTCGGCACCGGCTACTCATCGCTGGCGCACCTCAAGCGGCTGCCGGTGCAGGAGCTGAAAATCGATCAGTCGTTCGTGCGTAATCTGGATGAAACCAGCGAAGACGCGGTAATCGTGCGTTCCACCATCGAAATGAGCCATAACCTTGGGCTCAAGGTGGTCGCCGAAGGCGTTGAGTATGAACACAGTCTCAAGTTACTGGAGCGCTGGCACTGCGATACGGCTCAGGGTTACCTGATCAGCCGTCCACTCGCCGCAGTCGCCTTCGAGGCCTGGATGGCCAAGTCCTTGTCCTCACCCAGCCTGATGGTCCATTGAGCTATGAATTACAAATATTCGGTCGTGCTGAGCTGTGTCCTGGGCGCCTTCATGCCAATTGCAGAGGCTGACAATGGTCGTTTGATTGCGACGGGAGGTGCTTCCAGCATTGAGGGTGCAGCGGGTGGCGGGATTATTCCTTGGGCCGTGCTGACCGGTTATGGCGAACAGGGTGAGTGGGGCTCCAGCGTCTTTGCGACCCATGTCGACCTGCCGGATTACACGCTGGACGTAGCAGGCATGTCGGTCGCTTATGGCAACCGCGTGGAATTGTCTTACGCCCATCAGCGTTTTGACCTTGGGACGCTGCAAAAAGATCTGAGCTTGCCGGAAGATAACCTGACCCAGGACATCTTCGGTGTGAAGGTTCGGTTGTTCGGTGACCTGATCTACGACACCTTGCCGCAGGTGTCATTGGGCATTGAATACAAGAAGCAGAATGACTTCCTGATCCCCAGCCTCATTGGCGCCAAGCGTGATTCGGACGTCGAGGGTTACCTGACTGCCAGTCGTCTGTTCATGGGGGCGGCGTTTGGTTACAACCTGGTGGTTAACGGCGGTGTGCGTTACAGCCGCGCCAATGAAACCGGTTTGCTGGGCTTCGGCGGTGATCGTCGTGATACTCGCAGCGTGCTCAAGGAGGGGTCGGTCGCTGTGCTGTTCAATCCGCGCTGGGCTGTTGGTGTTGAGTATCGTGAGAAACCGGACAACCTTTCTTTTGCCGGTGAGAGCGATTGGGCTGATTTGTTTGTGGGCTATTTCCCTAACAAGCATCTCTCCGTGGTGCTGGCTTACGCCAAGCTAGGAGAAATCGCTACGCTTGAAAACCAGAACGGGGCCTATCTGTCCATTCAGGGGAGTTTCTGATCATGCGCCTGCTGAGCTGGTTTCTGTTTGCATTGCTGGTCGGTTGTGCTCAACAACCGCCCAAGGATGACAGCCTTTATCAAGCGCTTGGGCAACGCGCCGGCATTCAGCGCATTGTCGAAGGCTTGCTCATCACTTCGGTAAAAGATGAGCGTATCGGCGAGCACTTCAAGAAGATCGATATCGTGCGACTGCGTGACAAGCTGGTTGAGCAGTTGTGTGTCGAAGCGGGTGGCCCGTGTAAATACACCGGTGACACCATGGCCGAATCCCACAAGGGTCAGAACCTGACACGCAGTGATTTCAACGCACTGGTTGAAAACCTGATCGACGCCATGGATGCCGAAGGTATCTCAGTACCCAACCAGAATCGTTTGATCGCCCGGCTTGCGCCGATGCGCGGTGACGTGATCGAGAAGTAAATCGACGCAAAACTCTAAAGGGGATGATACCTGTGGGAGCAAGCTCTGCTCCCACACAAAAAAGGCGGCCATTTTTCGATGGCCGCCTTTTTCATTGCATCAACGAAACATCAATCCGGCAGTTTGAACGCCATCACGTAGTCGCCTTGCTTGGTGCCCAGCGAACCGTGACCGCCTGCAACGACCAGCACGTATTGCTTGCCGTCCTTGCCGGTGTAGGTCATCGGTGTGGTTTGCGCGCCTGCTGGCAGGCGGCCTTCCCACAATTGCTTGCCGTTACGAACGTCGTAAGCACGCAGGTATTGGTCCAGAGTACCGCTGAGGAACGCTACGCCACCGGCAGTGGTAAACGTGCCGCCCAGGCTTGGAACACCCATGGACAGTGGAATCGGGACCGGCGAGCTGTCACGCACGGTGCCGTTCTTGTGCTTCCAGATAGTCTGATGGTTGGTCAGATCAACTGCGGCCACGTAACCCCAGGCCGGTGCCTGGCAAGGCAGGCCCATCGGCGACAGCAGCGCTTCAAGGATTACGCCATATGGCGCACCTTTGTTCGGCTGTACGCCTTCGGTTTCGCTCTTGCGACCAGGGCCGCCTTCGACTTCTGCCGCGGGTACTAGCTTGGAGCGGAATGCCATGTAGCTTGGATTGACGAACGCGATCTGACGGACCGGATCAACCGAAATACCGCCCCAGTCGAACACGCCGAAGTTACCTGGATAGACGATCGAACCTTGCAGCGATGGCGGCGTGAACGGGCCGTCGTAGCGCAGCGATTTGAAGTCGATCCGGCACAGCGCCTGATCAAATGGTGTCACACCCCACATGTCGCGTTCTTTCAACGGCGGCGGCATGAAGTTCAGGTCGGACTTGGGCTGGGTTGGCGAGGTGCGATCACCCGCTACTGCGCCTTGCGGAACCGGTACTTCATTGATCGGGATGATCGGCTGACCATTGCTGCGGTCCAGCACGTAGATGCTGCCCTGCTTGGTCGATACCAGTACCGCTGGCTTGATGCCGTCGGCGGTTTTCATGTCCATGAGGGTCGGCTGACCGCCCACGTCCATGTCCCACAGGTCATGGTGAGTCAGTTGCATGTTCCAGCGGACTTTACCGGAAGCGATGTCCAGGGCCACGATACTGGCGCTGTACTTCTCTGACTCGTCAGTACGGTCGCCGCCCCACTGATCCGGAGTCTGGTTGCCCATCGGCAGGTAGAGCATGCCGAGTTTTTCGTCGACGGCGAACATCGACCACATGTTGGGCGAGTTGCGAGTGTAGGACTGACCTTCTGCAAGCGGCGTCGTATCGTCCGGGTTGCCGCTGTCCCAGTTCCAGACCAGACGGCCCGTATGAACGTCGAACGCGCGGATCACGCCTGAAGGCTCATCAACCGAAACGTTATCGGTGACGTGGCCGCCAATCACCACCAGGTCCTTGGTCACGGCAGGTGGCGAGGTGGAGTAGTAACCGCCCGGGGCGAAAGTACCGATGTTGGCACTCAGGTCGATGGCGCCTTTGTTGCCGAAGTCTTCACAGACTTTGCCGGTGTCGGCGTTCAGTGCGATCAGGCGAGTGTCGGCCGTTGGCAGGAAAATACGACGTGGGCAGGCATTGGCCGTTGCCGGTGCAGCAGGTGTGGCCGGGCTTTGCGCCGGTGCAGCTGCATAAGCGGCGTCATCGTGGTACGACACGCCACGGCAGGTCATGTGCGCCCAGCCTTTGAAGTTGGCGGCGTTCTGGGTGCTGATCTTCGGATCATAGCGCCAGATTTCCTTGCCGGTGTCCGGATCAAGGGCAATCACCTGGCTGTGCGGTGTACACACGTAAAGCATGCCGTTGACCTTTAGCGGCGTGTTCTCGGCAGTGGTTTCACCCGGATCGTTCGGCCCCGGAATATCGCCCGTGCGATAGGTCCAGGCCGGAACCAGTTTGCTGGCGTTTTCCGGGGTGATCTGCGCCAGTGGCGAGTAGCGGTCACCGAAACCGGTGCGCCCGTAGGACTGCCAGTCGCCATCAGGCATGGCTGGCGCGGCACTGGTGGTGCCCGCAGTGTCACGGTCCAGTTGACCCTTGATTTCACCGGGGTTGGTGAACTGGCTGGCCAGCGCAGTGAGGCCTGCCAGCACTACGGCGACGGTCAGTGCGCCGGTGCCTTTACCGCCAGGCTCGCCACGCAGGACGGGGCGGCGGAACCATGGCAGCAACATGACGATGCCCAAGGCAAACCACAACGCCAGACGTGGCACCAGTTGCCACCAGTCCAGACCCACTTCCCACAATGCCCAGACGGTGCTGGCGAACAGGATCAGTGCGTACAAGCCGAATGCCGCACGGCGTCCGGTGATGAGCAGAATGCCCGTCACCGCGAAGCCAATGCCTGCCAGCAAGTAATACAGCGAACCGCCCAGTTGCAGCAGTTTGACGCCCAGGCCTAGCAGGATCAGGCCCATCAGCAGTATCACCAGCCCGAGCAATGTCGGTAGCAGGCGATTTTTACTCAAAGCACCGTCAGTGCTCATAGTGTGAATCTCCAAGGACAGATTTAAGTGATGAAGCTTTGTTATTCGCGCAGAATTCGCTGAGGAATTGCCTGCAATACTTTGAAACTAGTTGTTGATACGAACTAATGACAGCAGAAATCAGCCGTCGGTCAGAACGATGACTGAATTTTTAGCCCCGCCACCAACGCATCGTCCACCTTGTCCACGCCACCGGGATGGCGAACGAACTGCAGATTCGGGCGCACCGTCAGCCAATTTGTCAGGTGCACGCCGTAATACAGCTCTGCGTTGTATTCGGTGTCCTGCAGGGGTGTGAATGCCGGATCGTTGTAGTCGAAAACAGTGGCCGCCTGATTACGTGCGGCGGCATTTTTGCGGTAGGCAGGGTTGACGTGGATGCGCGAGACGGCGAGGCCGATATCATCTTTGGGACGAGCGTCGAACGGACCTTTATAAAACGCGCCGACGGCGACGTAGTTGTCGACCATGTTGGTCTTCTTGTCGTGCATCGTGCCATTGGCGAACACGCTCAAGCCGCGGCTTTGATCGCCGTCCCTGCTGGTCACCTGCTGCAGCAGGTTCAACCACATGCCGTGTTTACTCGAAGCACTGCGATAAGTGCCGTCGGTGAGCGCTGCCGATTGGCCATTGCTGCTCTTGTAAACGTCCTGGCTGTCCGCGGTGCTGTAGTAATAACCGGCGCGATATTCCCCAGGCAGACTGTTCACCTTTGGCGACCAGACCAGTTCTACCGGTAAGACGGCGCCTTGGGTGCCGCTGCCGCTGAGCTTGAAGCCGTTATCGTTTTCCAGATTTGACGGGTTCTGCTCAAACGCGCCGATCTGGGCGAAGAACTCGGGCGTGACCTGATATTTGATGCGCATCGCCCATTGGCTGACCGGCCAGTTGTAAACGGTGCCGCCGTCCCAGTTACCGACCTGAGAGCCGCACAGTGAAAGGTTCTGGAAGTCACAGGGGAAACTGCCGAAGTCTTCGCCCTGATTGAATCGGCCCAGCTTGATACTCAAGGCCTGATCAAAGAATTTTTGCTGATACCACAGCTGCGTCAGGCGGGTAACGCTGCCACGCCCCCAGACTTCCTGAGACGAAGACAGTGTGCCAGTGCGCGGGTCGCTGACCCGGTCGTTGCTGATGTTATCACCGTTGCGGTTGGTCACGGTCAGTTGAAACTCTGCACCGTGCCAGCCAAGAATCTTCTGCAGATCGAGGTGAGCGCCGAGGGCGTATTGATCGCTGTAGCGCACTGCGTTGTCGTGGCTGTAACCACCGTGCAGGTTGGAGCCCATTTCGGCGGTGTAGTCGAGTTTGAAGTCGTAGCCTTGTTGCGACAGCTCGGCGCGTTTACCGCCCCAGTCGCCCAGCATCCATGGCGAATCACGGTCAAATGCCGGGGCGGCTTGAACACAGCTGGCAAGGCCTGCAGCGGCGAGCCCACAGAGCCCGGCAGTAAAGCGTCGGCGTGAAGGGAAGGGCAGGGCAATAGCCAAAAAACGTCTCGGGTCGGCAGACATAGGTATCGTTCTTTTGAGTTATTTGAAAAAAAGGCGTGCGGCGCTATGCCGCGGCTTCGCAACGTATTAAGAGGTTGCAAAATCGGTTCAGCTGGCAGGTTGTAATGATAGGGGGCTATCGAGTTTGTAAAAAGCAACAAAACTGACATGGATCATTGCGGGGATTGCAACAGTGGGGAAGGGCAATCTGTTGGAGCGAGGGGCGCGAAAAACCGTCACGCGGTGTCTCGTTACTATCGATGTATTGCCTTCGCGGGCAAGCCTCGCTCCAACAGGTTTTACACCACCCTGTAGGAGCTGCCGAAGGCTGCGAAAGCGGTGTGTCAGACAGAATGCGATCGCAGCCTCCGGCAGCTCCTACAAGGCGATCGACGCAGATTTTTACCGCCCGCACATTGCGCGCGGGCGGCTTTGGATCTAATCAGAACGTCGTTCGTAACCCCACTTCAACACTGCGCCCCGGCGCCGGGGCGATGTCGCGCAGGATCGAGCTGGCGTAGCGCACGGTCTGGTTGGTCAGGTTCTCGCCGTTGACGAAAGCCAGCCACTGGCTGCCACCCAGATCAAACTTGTACCCCGCGCTGGCTCCCAGCGTCGTATAGCCATCTGTACCGCTCTCGTTATCCGGGACGCGACGCTGAGCGCTGGCGTGTTCCACATCGATCCGGGCCTGCCATTTGTCCAGTTCCCACAACAGGCCGCTGTTCAAACGCAGCGGCGCTATACGAGGTAACGCTTCGCCAGTGTCGAGGTTCTTCGCTCGGGTGTAATCGCCGGAAAGCTCCAGTGCCAGGCTACCGTACTGGCTTTGCCCCAGCTTCCAGTGATCTTGTGCCTCAACGCCACTGAACCGCGCCCGAACGCCCGAGTAGTTATATTCGGGGATGCCATCTGCGTCTTCTTCGCCGTCGTCATCCAGCGTGCGACCTGTGCCCAGTAAACCAATGTAATTGGAGAAGTGGCTGTAAAACACACCAACGCTGCCTTTGTGTGTGCCATTGTCAAAGCGTAAGGCCAGATCGCTGGATACCGCTTTTTCTTTGGACAGACCTGCATCGCCGCGCTCGTAAGTGCCGGTCGCGACGTGTGCGCCGTTGGCGTATAGCTCATAAAAGGTCGGTGCGCGTTCGGTATAACCCAGGGTTGCGGCCAGCGACCAGATCGGGGTCAAGGTGTAGACAGCACCCGACGACAGGCTTCCAGCGGTGAAGCTGCTGGAGTTTTCTGCGTTGGCGAAGCGCTCGTTGCCTTTGGCGTCCGGGTCGACGGTGGTGTGTTCGATGCGACCGCCCAGGCTCAACTTCAGCCGCTCGGTGGCTTGCAGCTCTTCGAGGATGAACAGCGCGCCCGCGTCAGTATCCGTCTGCGGCACGAACGCTTCTTCGCCCAGCGCAGAGAATTCGCCACGGGTAACTTGCGCGCCGACCACGCCTTCAAGCGGGCCAATCGGTTGATGACGCGCTTCAACGCGGGCCTCATAGCCCTTGTTCTTGAACGTGGTGCCGACTTCACCGCCTTCGATCTCACTGTGCTCGTATTCGGTATAACCCGCGTCAACTTTCACTGAACTGAAGGGACCCGACAGGTTGCGGATTTCCGAAGCAAACGCATAGTGCTGTTGCTCCATGCGGATGCGTACGTCTTGTTCGGCAGGCGATCCGTAGTTGGAGTCATAGTTGCTGTAGGACACACCCGCGTAGCCATCGTCCCAGGTATAGGAGCCGCCGACCGCGCCACCATCCTGTCGACCGTCGCTGTTGCTCAGGCGGTGTTTCTTGTCGTTACCTTCCTCGGCTGCGCGTTGCTCGCTGGTACGGGCGTAGCCAGGGATGCGCAGGTCGTTGAACTCGCGGGCATTGGCGTCGATGTGCAAAGCGAACTGGCCATTACCGGCTTCAAGTTTTCCCGCGCTGCTTCGCGTTGTGTCCGCGCCGCCGTAACGCAGTTCTCCTGCGCCGTGGATACCTTCAATGGCTTCGGTCGGGATACGGTTGTCGAAGGTGTTGACCACTCCACCGATGGCATTGCCGCCATACAGCAACGCTGCCGGGCCACGAACGATCTCGATGCGTTCGACGTTCACCGGGTCCAGTGGGACGGCGTGGTCATAGGACAGCGAGGATGCGTCCAGTGCTCCCACGCCGTTGCGCAGGATGCGAATCCGGTCGCCATCCAGGCCGCGAATGATCGGCCGACTGGCTCCCGGCCCGAAATAGGAAGACGAAACTCCCGGCTGCTTGTTGAGCGTCTCACCCAGGCTGCCTTTTTGCTGCAAAGTCAAATCGTCGCCTTCAAGTACCGTTGCCGGGGATGCCAATTGGTCGCTGCCCAGCGGATTCGCGGTAATGACCTGCGGCTGCAGATCAACAGTGTTGGCGGCGTGGGCAGGAGAGACGAACAGCATGGCAGCTGCCAGTGGCGTGAGGTGCCAGAGCAAGAAATTGGAGGGACGAGACATGCGGAGTTCCTTGAGCCGAGCGCGTTCTGAGGCGCCCTGCAAAGCGTTGATATCAAGTTGAGATGGATAACTGTTGTTACAATATAACATCTCTTTATCGGCTGAAAGAGGAACTTTTCGGAAACGTCCTACGCTCTCGGTAGGCGGAAGCTGACTGCCGATACAAAGACTTCGCACGCTAAGCTCTTCCCGCTGTCTGAAGGCTCGGCTAAGGTGCGCAGCTTCCGGGAAGTGCCCCTATCCATTCAGCATGAAGGTTTCGCATGACTACACCCCACTCCAACCCTTTGCACGGTGTAACGCTGGAACAGATCCTTAACGCTCTGGTTGAGCATTACGAGTGGTCAGGCCTGGCTGAACGCATTGATATTCGCTGCTTCAAGAGCGATCCAAGCATCAAGTCCAGCCTGACGTTTCTGCGCAAGACGCCTTGGGCCAGGGAGAAGGTCGAGGCGTTGTACGTGAAGTTGCACCGCAGTAAAGGCTGGTAATTTCGCCCGGTTCGAAGGCTGGGTTTCAAGGAACAGTGATGTACTTCCAATACATGAAAAGTGCGCATGGACAGCGCTGTTACACGATGATTGCCGCGTGCCTGGGCTGGTCAGGGCTGGCCATTCAGCTTTACCTCATTTTCATCGCGCGTTGGGCCGATGACGCGAGCCTTATAGGTGGGCTGGTAAGGTTTTTCAGCTTCTTTACGGTGTGGAGTAACACGCTGGTGGCGGTGGTGCTGACCAGCGCACTCACGGGCAGACGTTCGCCAGCGCATCGCTTCTTCCAGCACCCCGTGGTGTGCAGCGGTATTGCCGCCAGTATCGTTCTGGTCGGTCTGGCCTATAACGTGCTGCTGCGTCACCTCTGGCAGCCGGAAGGCTGGCAATGGATCGCCGACGAACTGCTTCACGATGTCATGCCGCTGGCGTTTCTGCTGTATTGGTGGCTGTACGTACCGAAGGGAATGTTGCGGATCGAGCATGTGCTGCTGTGGATTCTCTACCCTGTCATCTATTTCTCTTACGTGCTGCTGCGCGGCAGTTCCATTGGCGACTACATGTACCCGTTTATCAATGTCGGCAACATCGGTTATGTGCAGGCGTTTACCAATGCGGGTGGGGTGCTGATCGGTTTTATCGTGATTGCGCTGGTGTTGCTTGGGGTGGATCGAGTGCGCGGCAAAGGCTGATTCTTTGGCTATTTGTACGAACGACGCTCATCGAGGCCTGGTTAGTTGAGTTGAAATGATAACCCTGTGGGAGCGGTGCTTGCCCGCGATAAGGTTTAGGTAATATCCGAACCTTGCAGAGCACTTATCGCGGGCAAGCACCGCTCCCACAGGAGAGGGCATTCCAATTTAAACCGTTGTGGATTATTTGATAAGAAATCAGCCCTCATCACTCCCGTCCAGTCGCCAGTAACCCGCAGCCTTGACGAACTCCTCTTCCAGTCCGAATTCGCCAAGTAATACCCGGCGCAGCTTGCGCGACAGCAGCGATTCAGTCGCAACCCAGGCGTAGAGTTTGCCCTCAGGCATTTCCAGGCGGCGGGTGACGTCCACCAGATCCTGTTCGCCACGCACGATCCAGATCACATCAACCTGCGCTTTGCTGTGAAAAACCTGCTGCTCAGCGGAATCCGCAACCTCTACTACAACCAGCGCGCTGCGATTGGCTGGCAGCTCTTCGAGGCGTCGGGCGATAGCAGGCAGGGCGGTTTCGTCGCCGATCAGCAGATAGCTGTCGAATATATCCGGCACGATCATCGAACCGCGTGGCCCGGCGATGTTCAGAAACTGACCCGGTTCAGCCTGTGCTGCCCAGGTCGCTGCCGGGCCGTCGCCGTGCAACACGAAATCAATATCCAGCTCGCCGCTCAGCGCATCGTAACGACGTGGCGTGTAGTCGCGCATGACCGGCTTTGGTCCGTCGCTGGGTGAGCCCGGTACAAAGTTATCCAGCGCGGCTTGTTCTTCAGGCGTGGTAGCGAAAATCAGTTTTACGTGGTCATCGGTGCCCAGACTGATGAAGCCGGTCAGGTCCGGACCACGCAGGGTAATCCGGCGCATTTTGGGTGTGATATCGGTTACACGCAGCACTTCCAGCTTGCGGCGTTTGATCTCATGGCTGACACGGTGGATGGATTGCTGTGAATTCATACCGGCTTCTCCGAGTTGACGTAGGGGCCATCGACGATGGCTTTGGCGGTGTTATTGAGCAGATCCCGAACCCGCAGGATTTCTTCCGGGCTCCAGCGACCGTGGTGCAATTGCAAGGCGTGACGCAGGTTGTGCACGGCTTCATGGATTTCAGCGGGGCGGTCGTGGCCGCGCAGTGATCGCTTACTGACGTCGATCCGCATGCGCACGCCATCCAGCGCGATTTTCTGCTCAGCCAGTGAAGCCCGACCGGCGTCGGTGACGGCGTAATGTTTCTTGCCACCCTGAGCATCACCTTCAATCAATTCGCTTTCTTCAAGGAAGGTCAGGGTCGGATAAATCACCCCTGGGCTGGGGCTGTAGGCGCCATCGAACATGCCTTCGATCTGGCGGATCAGGTCGTAGCCATGGCAAGGCTGCTCGGCGATCAACGCCAGCAGCAGCAATTTCAGGTCGCCAGGTGCGAACACCCGGGGCCCGCGTCCGCCGCGTTCACGGCCTGGGCGCTTCTCAAAACCGTCCCGTCCATCGCCATGCTGGCGATGAGATGGACGGTGGTCGTTGTCGTGAGGGTCATCACGCATTTCTTCATCTCCTGTTACACGTTAGATATACCTTAAGATATATCTTTACGATTGCGCAAGGGATAAAGACGAACGGTTCTCGTTTGCTACTTGGCAGCCATGCTTAGGCACAGTCGTGCTGCAAACACGGACCCAAGGAGCGAGCTTGCTCGCGATGGAGGCCGCCTTGGCGATGAATTCATCGTCCAAGAGACCGAATCGCGAGCAAGCTCGCTCCTACAGGGGCTTTGTGAGGGCTGCGATAGAGGTTTTTTGAGCTACATGAGCCCTGTTTTACAGAGCGTATGCCCACCCGGCTCCAGATACGGATTCAGAATCGGCGCCATGCCCTTGAGGACCTGCACCGGCAGTGCCGAGGTGAACCGGAAACCCTCTGCGGCCCTGCCGGGTACGAAGGCCGTCAGAGTGCCGAAGTGGTTATCGCCCAGATAGAACACAAAAGTCGCCGTACGGTTGATCGCCCGCGAACTGAGGATGCGTCCGCCTGAGCCGATACTTTCGATGCGGTTGTCGCCGGTCCCGGTCTTGCCGCCCATTGCCAGGATGGAGCCATCCGGCAACTTGAAGCTGCCGTGTACCCGCTTGGCCGTGCCGCTGTCGACCACTTGTGACAGCGCTTCACGCATGGCCGCGGCGACCTCGGAAGGCAACACACGCTGGCCCAGTTCCGGATTGTTCGCCAGGCGTGTTTCGTAAGGTGTATCGGCAGCAAAATGCAGGCTGTCGATGCGCAGGGTTGGCAAGCGGATACCGTCGTTCTGAATAATGCCAATCAGCTCAGCCAGCGCCGCAGGCCGGTCGCCGGAGCTGCCAATGGCGGTGGCGAGTGAAGGCACCAGATGGTCGAACGGATAGCCCACGCGCTGCCAGCGTTGGTGAATATCGAGAAATGCCTCGACCTCCATCATGGTGCGAATCCGGCTGTCACGAGCGCTCTTGTGGCGACTCTTGAACAGCCAGCCATACACTTCCTGACGCTCATGGCGGCTGGCGGCAACGGCGTCCTTGAATTGCGCTTCCGGGTGCTGCAGCAAGTAACCCACCAACCACAGATCCAGCGGGTGAGCCTTGGCGATGTAGCCCTGATCCGGCAGGTTGTATTTGCCCGGCCCGTAGCTTTCATAGAGATCGGCCAAGCGTTTCTCGCTGAGCTTCGGCCCGACTTTTTCCTCGGCCATGTGCGCGCGAATAAACGTGTTGAAATTGGCCTGACTGGCGCCTGGCAGTAGATAACGGTGCACGGCCGCGAGCCTTATCGGCGTCGGGTTAATACCATCAAGGAAGGTGTCGAGCCGTTCCTGAGTGGTCTTGTCCTTGTAGCGTTTCCAGAAGCGCAGCATGAACACCGAGCCTTCCCGGTCAGCGAAGCGGCTCAGGTATTCCTGACGGCGTGGATCGTCGTCATCCTTGAGCAATTCTGCGCTGTTGTTCGGTCCCTGGTAGGTGCTGTAGCGCACGACGTCGCGCATCAGGCGGATGAACGGCAGGTTGATCGACTCACGCAACGATTCGCGCAACGTCGGCAGGCGGTTGTCGTCTTCCTTGCGAAAGTTATTGAAGTGATGCATGCCGCCGCCGGTGAAAAAGCTCTCCGCCGGGCTGGCCGAATAACGCCGGTCCAGAGCCGCCGAGAGCATCTTCGTCAGGTCGCGATCCTTGTTCTGCATCAGGTAATCCAGTGCCCAGCGTGTCAGGCGATCCTGATCGGCTACGGGCTCTCTTCCGAGTGCACTGAGACTCTGTGCCGCGTAACGGTCATGCAGCTCGGCAATGATTTCCAGGTAGGTGGTCAGCACCCGCAATTTGGCTGTAGAGCCCAGCTCAAGCTTGCTGCCTTCATTGATGTCGAACGGCTGATCGGTGCTGTCGGTCTGCACCCGAACTCTGGAACCGTCCGGGCCGCGTTCAAACAGGGTGAAGCTGTAACGAACCTGAGTGGTACTGGCGGGCGTCAGCAAGCGTTCGCCCAGCAGCCCGACCTGTGCAGCAAAGGCCGGGTCCGCCAGATCACGCAGGTACTGACTGACACTGTTCTGCAGCTCGCTTTGCAAGGTGCTGGTGGCCGACAGATCCAGTCGATCGAGATCGTACAGCGGGCGATTGAGCAGTGCCGACAGCCGACTGCGGGCAACGCTGATGCCCTTGTTGGTCTCGATGGGCTGAATAGTCGGTTGCTCCATCCAGTTGCGATAGCTCAGATCCGCTTTGAGTGCTGCGTTGGCCAGAGCGCTATTGATCACCTGATTCTGGGCCAGCAGACGAATGTGGCTGTCCGTCAACTCGGCCAGCTCGGCACGACCTTTGGCCAGATAGTGCGAGGGCCGACGTTGAGCGATAACCAGCGATAACACCTCACGTAAGGCCAGGCCGCGCGCGGCAAGACTTTGCGGGTCGCTGGCGCTGGAAGTGAGCACCTGATTGGTCTTGACGAAGTCCGCGCCGTACCAGACCCGTAAACCCTCCGCCATGCCATGCACTTCGCCATGCCCCGGCACTGCCGACAGCGGTACGCTGTTGAGGTAATCACGCACCACTCGTTGCCGTGCCTCAAGGGTCTGTTGCCCCGGTTGGTAGGCTCGCACACTGGCGGAAATCATCTGCCGAAGTTTTTCCGAACCCGACAACGTGAGGCCATCGGGGGAGTGCCGGTACTTCTCCAGTTGCGTCGCCAGCGTGCTACCTCCGGCAGATTGCCCCGGCAAACCGATCAGCTTCGACACCTGGGAAATCGCCGCCTTGGCAAACCGTGGCCAGTCCACTGCCGGGTTGGCCATGGGCTGCTGTGGATCAAGCAAATCCCGGTTTTCGATGAACAGCAGACTGTGCACCAAAAGGGGCGGGATCGCGGCGAAGGTCGGGTAGAACTGCTGTGGATAACGGAACTGGTAGAGGTCGATTCCGCGGCAGTCAGTGATCGACAGGCCCGCCTGAATCTTCTCCTCATACGGTACGAAGAAGCCACGCTTGCTGTAGTCGAGCAAATCCGGAGAAAACCTGACCTGTTCGGTAATCAGGTAGTCGCGCTTGAGCAGGCGCGGCAGGAACTCATTCAGCGAGGAGTAGCCCAGACGTTTGTCGAACGGTCCTTCGCCCGGATAGAGCACTGAATCGCTCGGGCCGGGATGCATCGAGTAGCTCAGCTTTGCCGCAAACCGACTGAACTCCAGTGCCTGCAACCGCGAGCTGCGTGACTCGATCACCATCGCGACGGCCAGCGCCGCAATCCCCATGAGCACTACTACCCAGAATACGCGCCACACGTAGCTTTTGCGGCGAGGGGCTTTCGGCATGGGGGCGCGGTCACTACGGTCCGCTGTAATCACCGTCTGTTTCGTATCTGCATGCCGTAAAACGCCCATTTCGATTGGCCCGGTTAAACCTGTTAATCGCACCTGACTCAAGCTTAGTCGCTGACCGGGATTGCGGGAAAAATTGTCCAGGGCTGAGGGCGCTTCCTGAGTAGCAACAGGCTGTGGATCAATCCCTGGCTTTGCTTGACTCAGGCCGCAGGTCCATCAGCGGCTCTTTCGGTTTATCGGCAAGGGGCTGGATTTGATAAACCCCTGTGGTGATGAATTTTTTTAGCATCATGGCGTGACTGTTCCTGGTCTTCCCTACAGGTTTAGCCCGTTAGTGAGGTGTTGTGTTGTGTTGTGTTGTAGGACTAATACCCTGGTCTTGCTGTTTAAATAGGATCTTTCTGATTTGATTGTTTAGTATTGACTCGCATATTAAACGCTGATTACGTCAGTTTTGTCAGTGGCATTACGCCCTGCAATAATCATATGTATTCATATTCAGGAAGTATCATGAAAAAGAACAGGAAGTTAGTTCGCAGTACACTCGCGTCCGCAGTTTTATTGGCGATCTCTTGTCACGTGTGGGCAAAGACTGGCTGTGAGGAGCCTATGGCCCCCCCGGCTATTACTGAAGAGCAGCATGAAGTTGTTGACGTCTCGGCGGTAGTCATCCCGGAAACACAAGTCTCGGTTGAGCCGGTGGCCTGTGATGAACCGACCGTGCCTACAGCCGTTGCTGAAGAACCGCATGAAGTTGTTGAGGTACCCACAGTTGCCATCCCGGAACCACAGGCTCCGGTTGAACCCGTTGACTGTGACGAACCGACGGCGGTTGCTGAGGAGCAGCACGAAGTCGTTGAAGTGCCGACGGTTGTCATTCCGGAACCACAAGCTCCGGCTGAACCCGCTGTGGTACCTGAGGTTGCGCAGGAAGTAGATGAGCCGATGTTCACAAAGTTATCTGACAAGCTTCATCAGATAACACAGACGCTGACCAATACAGCATCTGTGCATCATTACAGCTTTGTTTCGGTTCGGGGGCAGGACGTGATGCTGGGAACACCGGAGCTGAAAACCTTCAACAAAGTGTGGAAACTTGAGTATCAAGTCGACGGCCGGAAATGGGAGTTGAAGAGGCACACGACTCCTAACGCACATCGCGGGTTGAATCCGGGGTCGGTGGTTAATGTCCGGATCAGCGCGGTGGAGGGGGCGAAAGTTGAAAACGTACCTTATAAGATTGTGCTGGGTTCTTATCCGCATATGACCTATAACTTGCATCATGAGGCAGGTTTGCTGAGGTTTCCTCATAACTTCGAGAAGCCGGGATTCATTGCGACGCAAGCACTGGAGAAAGCGTTGCTTGATGTTAGATTCTGGGACTCAAAGTTTGCTCCATTGGAAGGTGGACTGTTGCAGCTCAATTTCGAGCACTTCGGTCCGGCGGTTCTTGACCCGATCACACTGATGTCCGGCATTGACGGGACGGCTTCGAAGCTACTTGAATTTGGGAAATGTGAGGGGGGAGAGTTGGCAAAAAACTTTACGCAGCAACAAGCAAAGGGAACGGCTACCTGGGCCTCTCGATACAGGAAGGGCGTCTATACCGGTGTTAACGTTTTACTTGAAAATCTGGCTGATAAACCCCACGACTATTTATTTGGGCATATTTGTAATCGTTTTATGATTGACTTTAGAAGTAAATAGGAGATTAAGCTGGCGCTCTATCGTTAGATAGAGCGCTGTTCAATTTTACGCCCTTATATCAATTTGTGAGGCTTCCTTGGTTTCTCCATTTAAGAAGACTTGCTTCATCCAGTCATCGTTACGCTCTTTTTTTATGAAGTTTATTTTTCCGTAGTCGATCGTTTCGTGAAAGTTAAGGAGGTCGAGATGATATTTTCCGCCGAATTTTTTCGTGTCATGATCAACAATTCGCATGATGGTTCTAGCACTGTCTTGCAAACTCTCTTTAAAGCTTCCACCTTCAGGCTGTTTAAATATGTTCATGGCCTCAGTCAAACGATCAACTTCCGCATCAGTTAGATTTCCTTTTGGGTCCAGAACCTTCACCTCGCCGTTAGGACCAAGTGTGTAGCTCCAGTTTTTTTGTGCGATGTCAGGGTCGAGATAGTGCAGTTCTTTCATAAAGCTGCTAATCATTGAATATTGCTCTTCAAGCTGCAGAAATGAAAGTTGATATTGCTGATTCAGGTATTCCTCTTTCGTCGTTGGCCTGGGACCGACTAGCCCCCGCTCTGCCTTGGAGAGTTCATCAACCTCAGACTTCCATGGTTCTTCCTGCTTGCTATAAAACTTCTTCGAATACTCCTCCGCAGCCGTCAGCATTCGTTCTTGTTTAGAGGCAGCCGCAGCAGTCTGCTGCTCAACCTTGGGTTGAGCAGGCATAGGGATTTTTAGTGGTGTTGAGGCGATTGCATTGATGTTCACGAGAATTCCCTCTCTTGGTTGGTTGTCTCCCTTTTCGTAACGGCCAGGTGTTGTAAAACTTGGCCTGATAACGTTGTGGGAAACTTCCGAGAGGGACTCTTATTGAGACGCTGTTCTCAAATAGCGACCGCATTAGCGGGTTTGGGTTTACCCAGGCGCTTATTAAAGTCGAGCCAGGCAGCCATCAACATCATCAGACCCAGACCGAGGATCGCGGTGCAGACTTGCATCGGCCAGGTGTCACCGGCCAACGCGTTGAGCATGTCAGCCATCGGTGCAAGCAATACGCCCAGGCAGAAAATTTCCAGCGAATAACGACCCATGCGGCAGGTTTGTCGTGCCGGCCAGCTTTGCACCCACGTATTGCGAGCGGGCAGCAGTTTGGCGACGCAATAGGCCAACGCCAGAAAGTGCAGTAGACGCATCGGCCCCAGATCAGTCTTGTTGATCGGATACAGCCCGTCGGCCACGAACTGCGGCATGAGCACGGGGTGCAATGCCGGAAATTTCCAGGAGAACGCCATGACCGCAGCGCCCACAAGGTATACGGCTGAAATCATGAACAGCGGTTGTTGTGTAAGCGGGCGTTGATCGACTTTGATCGCAGGCTTGGCTTCAGACGTCAGTGCGCAAGCGCCGCCAAGCACGAACAGCAATTGCCAGGCCACCGGGTTGAAGTACCAGACGCCGCCGCCTTCATAGGCGGAAATATTCCAGCCCTCCAGCGGCACCATCAAGTACAGCCCAATGGACAGCCCGACCGTCAGGGTCACATTGCGCAGCATCATCGGCAGGATCAACGGCAAGGCCAGCAACAGCAGGATGTACAGCGGCAACGGGTCGGTCAGGTTGGGCTTGAAGCGCAGCAGCAGTTGATCCGCCAATGCCTGTTGAGGGTCGGCGACAAAATGTTGCAGGCCCATTTCCTGAATCATGTCGCGGGTTTCGACGTAATGATTGGCAACGAAAACAATGCCCATCAACAGCGTCAGCAAGAAGATGTGAACAACGTAGAGCACCCAGGTACGGCGCAGGATCCTCACGGTTGAAACGACAAAGCCGTCACGTCGAGCGATACGTCCATAGGCAAGGATGGCGGCGTAACCCGCCAGAAAGACGAAAATTTCCGCAGCGTCACTGAAGCCGAAATTGCGTACGGTCAATTGGGCGAGGGGGTTGTCCGGCACGTGATCCCAAAAAATGAAGATCAACGCCAGGCCCCGGAAGAAGTCGATGCGCAGGTCGCGTCCGTTATTCATAACGGTAAGCTCTTTAATGTCGTAATGGATAAAGATCAGCCGCGAGGGCTCTAGGTTCCGCGCCGCCGGTCAATCAGGGTGTCCTGGCGGGTTCGGCGGCGCGGCAGGGTGGAGGATTTTCAGCGCAATTGCAAAGGTCGGCTAATTACAGGATGTCTCGATTGCCTGCGTTGCCTCTGGTGAGTCTCCGACCATTGGTCATACGCCATTCAGGAGGCTGTCCTTTACTAAAGGGGTCATCCAGCGGTGCTGTCGGTTGTCAGGGAAGCCAGTACATAAAGTGCAGCCAGGGACGATGCGCGCATGACACCTTATCTAATGAGGTTTTCACGTTATCTATTGATAGGCATCTTCAACACCTTCATTCATTGGGCGGTGTTTGTCGCGCTGTGCCTGGGGTGGCAGGACCGTGGCTATGACTGTTCGAGGTACTTGATTTTCAGGAGTCACTCTTGAAGATCTCTTTGATAACGCCGGTTTTTAATGAGGCGCTGTCCATTCCGCTGTTTTATCAGGCTGTCAGGCAGGAATCTTCCTTGCAGGCAATCGCCTTGCAGATTGTCTTTATCAATGACGGCAGTACTGATCAGACGGATCTGTTGGTCAGGGAGCTCATTGCAGGTGATAACGAGGTGATGCTGGTCAACCTGTCCCGCAACTTTGGCAAGGAGGCTGCCCTTTTAGCGGGGTTGGAATATGCCGATGGCGATGCAGTCATTCCCATTGATGTCGATTTGCAAGACCCGATAAGCGTCATTCCGCGCATGATCAATGAGTGGCAAAAAGGTGCAGATGTGGTGTTGGCCAGACGTCAGGATCGCTCAGTTGACAGCCCTTTGAAACGCTACGCGGCTGCGCTTTTTTATCGCGTGATGAATGTGATCGGCAGTACGCGGATCGAGCCCAACGTCGGTGATTTTCGTTTGATGGATCGCAAAGTCGTGGACGTTATAAAAGCGCTGCCGGAGCACGAGCTGTTTATGAAGGGGCTACTTTCCTGGGCAGGTTTTCATACGGTCATCATTGATTATGATCGAGCCGCCCGGGGGGCGGGACATACTAAATTCAACGCAAGGAAACTTTGGCATCTGGCGCTGGATGGTGTGACTTCGTTCAGCACGTTACCGCTACGAATCTGGACCTATGTCGGCTGCGCGCTTTCGTTGTTTTCGGTCTGTTACGGAATTTACCGTGCAGTGGAAAGTATCGTGCTCGATAACGATATCCCGGCGTATGCGCCGCTGATGACCGCTCTGTTATTGATAGGGGGTATTCAACTGATCGGGATAGGTGTTTTAGGCGAGTATGTAGGCCGCATCTATATGGAAGCCAAACACCGGCCGCGGTATGTGGTGGAAAGCTCGGCAGGCTTCCAACCGAGAGGGTCCTGAGAAGTGGGAGGGTTTACTGCCTCAAGAACCCATGCACCGTGAAAGTGTTTACAGTCATCGAAAGGAGAGTTCCATGTCGTGCGTAGCCCGCTGGGCGCCAGGCATTCTCCGGCTTCGTGATTATCAACTCCTGCCTGTCATGACCCTGGCAGTTGCAGTTCGTTTATACGGTATTACCCATTCTGCTATATGGTTTGATGAAGCCTACAGTGTACTGATAAGCGCCATGCCACCGGCTGATATATGGCGCTATAGCGCCAACGATGTACATCCCCCTCTTTATTATTTTCTGCTGCACGTCTGGATGATTTTGTTGGGCGATGGTGTTTTTTCTGTTCGCCTCATGAGTGCGGTGACAGGTGTGTTGACAGTGCCGGTCAGCGTTTGGCTTGTCGGCGTGATCGCTACCCGGCGTGCTGCGATTCTGGCTGGAGTTCTATCGGCGTTTTTGCCTTTTGCCGTTCGATACAGTCAGGAGGCCCGCATGTATGCGCTGGTCGCTCTGTGCTGTCTTGCTTCGACACTGGCGCTGGTCTATTGGGTGAAAAACTCCAGACACGACCGGTACCTGTATGTTTACGCGCTGATTATGGCCTTGGCGTTCTACACGCATTATTTTGCCGCGCTCTGCCTGGCTGTCCACTGGTTATACCTTCTTACTGTCTGTGAAAAAGGCCGGTCACTGGCAATGAGTTACAGGTGGTGGATGGCTAATCTGGCAGTGATTGTGCTGTACCTCCCTTGGGTGTCCGAATTATTCGCACAGTTGACCCATTTGAATTCCGTCGGCTGGATACCTCAGGTGAGTGTCGGCTCTGTCGTCTCACAAATCTGGCTGTTTCTGACACTTGAATCCGCCTCGGACCGGCCGTTGATAGCCTACTTTTGTGCTCCTTTAATAATTGTGGTGATAACGGTCACGCTGCTGAAACGGGAGCCTAGTCATTATCGCTTTAACGCGTTACTGACGTTGTACACGTTTGCACCCATTCTTTTGGTCGCATTGGTGTCATTCAAGGTATCGCTGTTCTGGCCCCGTTATTTTTTGTTCGCAGCAATGGGTCTCCCGTTGCTGTTGGCGCTGGGTCTGGATCAACTGATCGCTCGTTGTCGTCGGATTGGCGCTGTTTGCCTGGTTGTGCTTCTGGGTGTGCAGGTGAGCGGTCTGCATAACGTTTATGCCGGCCAATACAGGCTGAATAATCCTTATCAACGTCAGGAAAGTGGCATTGATAGAGTCTCGGCTTACGTGAACGCGCACAGTGCGACCGGTGATCGGGTGTTGGTCTATGATCTCTATTTCTATCCAAGTGCCCTTTATTACAATAAAACCGATACGAAACCGCTTCTCTTCATGCCGGTTAATGTGTTCGGGGAGCGTCCTGATCATTTGCGCGATGGCTCATTGTGGGATCAGGACGGAAAGGCATTTTATATAGATAGTTTGGGGCTAATCGACGCGGACGCGCGCCGCGTCTGGTTTATTTACGACGCGTCTCAAACGAGGCCCGATTTTCCTGAACATTGGCGCCTCGTCGATGGCATGTCTGCTAGCGACGCTACCGTTTTGCTCTACACGCTGGAGCCCTCCTCGCTTCGCTGATCAACAGTGTCTATCACGCTTTCAGCCAATCGCATTGGGCTCAAAGCTGTCTGCTCTAGCCATTTGCCACATGTTGGAATAAAAGCTGCCGTCCACGTCGCCAGTCAGCAACTGTCCGGGTTCAAGAAACACATGGGACTGCGAGAACAGTTTGATTTCGGTGGCTGACATCCTCCTCACCAGATGTTTGGCTTCCAGTTGCGAAGGATGATCCAGACCCGCTGCGGCGAGCATTTCCGCCAGCCCTTTGAGCGTATTGCGATGGAAGTTGAACACTCGCTGGGCCTTGTCCGGCACCACCAGTGCGCGCTGGCGCAGGGCGTCTTGAGTCGCGACGCCGGTAGGGCATTTGTTGGTGTGGCAGCTCTGCGACTGAATACAGCCAATGGCGAACATGAAGCCGCGTGCCGAGTTTGCCCAGTCTGCGCCGATGGCCAGTACGCTGGCGATATCGAAAGCGCTGACGATTTTTCCACTCGCACCCAGTTTGATCTTGTCCCGCAGGTTGAGGCCTACGAGGGTGTTGTGCACGAACAACAAGCCTTCGCGCATGGGCACGCCCATGTGGTCAGTAAACTCTACGGGTGCTGCACCGGTGCCGCCTTCCGTCCCGTCGACCACGATGAAGTCCGGCAGGATGCCGGTTTCCAGCATGGCTTTGGCAATACCCATGAATTCCCATGGATGGCCCAGGCAGAACTTGAAGCCTACCGGTTTGCCGCCCGACAGCTCACGCAGTTGAGCAATGAAGTGCATCAGTTCGCACGGCGTGGAGAACGCGCTGTGGCGGGACGGCGACACGCAGTCTTCACCCATCAGAATGCCGCGGGTTTCGGCGATCTCCCTGGTGACCTTGTGCTTGGGCAGGATGCCTCCGTGGCCGGGTTTGGCGCCTTGGCTCATAAACTTATGTACTATAGGTTTGTTGATCTAGGAGCTACCCGATGGGCCGTAAGCGTACCAAGCATGATGTTCAAGGAGTCATCAATGATGAGAAGGCCATCCGGCCGTTAGACCTCAGAGAGGACAATGGCTTCTACCCCCTCACCACCGTTTGGCGCTGGCGACCACAAGCAGGGAAGCAGGCGGGTGAGCTGGTCTCGCTCACTATTGACGCCCAGAGCGCCAAGACAAAAGAACTCATGAAGATTGATGTCAATCCTAGCCGGTTGTTCTATTCCGAGTTCATTGATGAATTTCCTTGGGCAGTGACGGCTCTGGCTCAGGGATTGAAAACTATCTGCCTGGAGAGTCGCATTTCCCACGCAGAGGCATCTTATAAGCGTAATGCAGTGGGTATGTTTTTCGATTTCTGTCGAAGGAAAGATATCAAGCTTAATAGCTACAAAGATCTAAACTTTCACCTCATCTGTGAGTGGCGAGCTGATCTTCGTTCGGTTGAGATGGGTAGCAGGTATAAGTCAACGATGTTCCGACGTTGCTGCGCTGTGATTGAACGAGTCATGGGCTCCGAATTAATGCCGAGCACCTTTTCAATTCCTATCTATAGTTCTGATACTCCAGCGCCGCTTGCGCCATATAGCGATGCGGTGATGTATCAATTAATCGGTGCTGTCACCAGTGACATCGAATCACTGATGAACAATGCCAAGGAATTCTCTGCGGTTCTAGAACATTCGGAGCGGCATACGCTCGGAAAGATGAAAGATAATTACTCGCGCAAGATAGTCGATTCCTACTGCGAGCATTTGTCTTTTCGCAACGGTGAGGTGAGAACCAAATCATTTAGTGGTATCGGTCGGTTGTTGAGCATTCGAGGAAATGTTTCGGAGACTAGTCCGTCCATGACGTTTGAAGCAGAGTTTCCCTATGTATGCCCGGCACCAGGGTTAGCCGTTACAGAGCACCTGAGAAGGCTGGCGGAAAGAGAGGTTCCAAGCAAAGAGTCGTTATTCCCCTTCCTTGTCTTTTTTCTGATTTTCTCAGGAAAAAATCTTGAAGTCGTTATGACCTGGAAACGTAGATACAGAATCAAGGGGTTTAGTACTTCACCTCTTGATTGGAAGGATCCCTTAGATTCAAGAAGATGCAGGATTCGCGGATACAAAGGTCGGGGGAAAGGACGTACGACGATCGAAGTTGATGACACTTATGTCACTATTTCAGATGAAGGAATATATCCCGTACTCGAATTTTTTTTATGGTATGCGGAACCCCTTTCGCAACTTGTTAATTCAAAATCTGCAGATTCGCTGTGGCTGCACTTTCGTAATGGTGAATGCCTTGACTACAGTATCGATGGCATTTTTTCAGCAGACGCGAAAAAGTTTCTGCGGCGTCATGAGATCTGGGATCTTAAAGCCGATGACAATGGAAATTTGACTAAAGAGCGTATCCGTACGCTCGACTCCCGTCGCTTTCGGAAGGTTTATGCGACGAGGGAGCTGCTGAAGGCCATCGGCGAGGCCAGAAATTACCAAGAGCTCCATGCTTCGCTCGCAAACTCCTTGAATCACAAGGAGTTTGACACCACGCTTAGCCGTTACCTTGCGCTAGGAGCTGCTCGGACAATCACTGACATTGCAACCTTCACGCTCCAGCAAAAGTACTTGGAGGAGGCGCGTAAATTCCGTGGGGTAAGGGTGGAAGAAGGGCGAGCGGCAGATCCTCATGAAGTCCCAGGTTTCTACGCTTCATGTTCTGATCCAAGTGATCCCGATTATGAGGGAGCAATCGTTCTAGCTGACTCCAAATGCCACGAGTACGACATGTGCTTGGGGTGCAGCCAGAGCCGGGTCTTTGAGCAACACCTTCCGAGGATCGCCACCCGAATTCTTCAGTACGAGTCGATGCGACCGACGTTGGCCGATGATCGCTGGGAGGTTGAGTACGGGCGCAAGCATGCTCGCGCGCATGACTTGCTCTCGAATTGGTCGGATCAGGAGGCTGTATCCAAAGCATGGGCAGATGCGAAAAGCGGTGCCATTTACCTACCATCTGTGATCGCGCGGGGATAAGCACATGGCTCAAACAGTCAGGACTCCAGCTCAAAATCTCAAATCATCGGATCCAAGTACCGTTGATTGCTGGGACATCTTGGATTATGTAATTAAGACCTGGGGCGATCATCCTGTCAGTCATGCCAGTAAGCTCAAAGACCCAGCTTGGGATTTTCGAAAGGAAGGTCTTGAGTATTTTATTAGTGTTGAAGCTGTCATTGGGTCTTCCGAACGAACCCATTTTCCTATGATCACGCTGTTTAAAATGATTGCGTTCTGTCTTCTTGGCCGATTTGCAATCATGGAGCGCAGTCCCCGCACCGTTTATAATATCGTTTATGCCGCGAAAGAGTTCGCCCAATGGCTCATTGGGAAAGGGTTGTTGGTAGCGAAACATGACGGCGGGCACTTCAAGCTGCCCAGAGATATTCAACAAGAAGATTTTGCTGATTTTTTGAATTCAGTCAATTCTCTTAGGCAGCATGATAATACCAAGTGGGATAAGGTTCGGCTGCTCGCTGAGTGGTGGCGTCTCTCCCAAGATGAGGGCATGCTGCCTTCATTTTTAAAGCTCGAAAGTGATCCATTCGATGGCAAGCGATTGGCGGATTTCAAGGACTATGAAGTCGAAGAAGAACTCGCTCTCCCAGAAGAGGTCTCAGGGTGGCAAGCGATCCCACTTGAATACGCTTTTCCTTTGGCGACAGCGGCTCTAGATTATATCGAGCAGTATGCGGAGCCCCTGATCCACCTTCACCAAGTCATTTATGAAGGCGTTGTTCAACATAAATCGGGGAGCACCGTCACTCTGGGGCGAGTAAAAAAAGTATGCAAGGCTCTAAATGTGGATTTTTCTACTTTAGGCGAGGGGCTACCGTTTGATATCGTATTTGTGCCGTATGCCCCTCCGTCAGATCCCACGAACTCTACAATCAGAATGGAGCGTAAAGAAGCTGAACGATGCCTTTCGCACATCAAAAGAGCGGCGATCACAGTAATCCTGTTCACAACAGGCATGAGAAGTTGGGAGATGCGAAATCTGAGGGTGGGCTGCTGTGTGCCTGATCCGACGATGGGCATCGACGGCTTCTACCGAATGACGGTGACCGTACGCAAGACCAGCAGGGAGTATCAACAGGGCCAGGTAATTTCGATACCTGTACCTGAGGCTACGTACCAGGCTGTCAGGGTCTTGGAAAAGCTCGGTACGCTGAAACGGCGTGAGGACTATCTGCTCGCGCCCCTGATGTCGAACGAAAAAAGCGATCACGTCAGTGGCCAGTTGACGACGACGAGCTTGATCAACTACGTCAAGGCGTTCGCCCGCGATGTCGGCGTAGCTTACGAGCCGCACCCGCACCAATTTCGCAAAACGATTGCGGGGTGGTTTGTGATGAACAGCCCCGTGCTAGGGCCGCTGCTGGTCATGCGTCTATTCTCCCACAAGTCGATGAACATGACAGAGATGTACCTGCGGAATAACCCGTTGATTGTCGAAGCCCGGCAGGAAATTTTGGTTGAGCAATCGCTCAAAATTGTCGGCAACATCGGGAAGTCTGCACAGGAAGGGAAGCTGGCAGGCCCTGTTGGCGAGCGGATGAGAGTGGGGCTCCAGCAAGATCCATTGTTTGAGGGCATCACGGGGGACGGTCTCGGGGCCACAATAGAGGAATATCTGCGTGAGCGGGCCCTCCATGGCTCGATGCATTTCCTGCTGACGCCTTTAGCCGTTTGTGCCTTTGATCCTACTGATGAGGCCGAGAAGCCGTGTGTAAAGCTCATCCCGGCAGTGGAGCTCACCGATGCAATGGAGAATCAGCACCATGCGGGCGGGTTGCCGTTCGTTAGCAAGTGCGTGGGCGCTAAGTGTGATCACTGCCTTTTAACCCAGTGCGAGTCTCAGGCGCTGGAGCAGTCGCTGGGCTTCTATAAATCGCTCATTGATGGTGCCGTCGTTGATGACTACGCCCAGAACCTTCATATCATGGCCACTGCCCGTGAGTTTGTTGAGCTGTACACGCCCATTGTGGAAGCGCTCAAATGATCAAAAATAAAGATCGTTTGGCGGATGCACGAACTGCCTTCGACCAGCTCAAAGCTGAATTTCAATCGACTGGCGTCAAAGTAACAGTCTCCGCCGTCGCAGCCCGAGCGAAAATCGACAGGAAATACCTCTATGGCAAGCTCAACACCCCTGACAAGGAGTTAGTCAAACGCTGGGCGGAGCTAGGCGAAGAAATAACGTCGTTTCGCAAAGCACAAAAAAATTCCGGGCAAGAAACTGGGGATGTGCCTGTCGCAACAAAGCTGCACAACGCATTGGTTGAGAATTACAGCCTCTTGGAAAATGTCCGCGATCTTGAACACATCAGGGAGCGCCTACAGGTTCTGTTGACTGCGAGTCAGCGCAAGGTTGACGAGCTAGAATCACGCACACGTATGCTTGAGGCTAATGCGCTGCGGCATGCGGGGACGACTCCTGTCGTTGTCAATATGCAGAACAAGCCTAAACTCATAAGCCCTGATGCTGAACGCCACGGTAATGACCAGCTTGCGTTTAAGAAAGCCTGGGTACAGGCACTGAATCAGCTTCGCAGCGCGTTGGCCAGGCCGGTGGATAAGACTTTATTCATTACCATCGGTGCTCCTGGCAGCGGGAAGTCGAGTTGGAGTAAGGGCTGTATGGGGAGTAAGGGTTATTCCATCGTGTTCGACGCATGCAACCTGACCCAAAGTGACAGATATGAGTTGTTGGATATTGCTCAGCAACATGAGAAGACAAAAGTCGTGGCAGTGGTGTTTTATGCGGATTTGGACACCTTGGAGTCTCGAAATAGAGGTCGAGAAGAGGCACGGAAGGTTCCGGTATCCAAGCTGCGTGCCATGTTAAAGTCTATTGAATATCCCTCGCTGATTGATAGTGTCGAGCATTTCGATGAGATCATGATGTTGCGCAGTTGAGTGGAATCCGATATGTATATTGAGTCCGTAACCCATACCGATGGAACCCCGATCCCTCACCTGAGTGGGGTGTTACACTTTCCTTTAGCTAAATACCTCCACCATCTTCGAAAATCGACCATGGCACGTGGAGGGCGGCGAGAGCCCACGACGATTATAAATAACTTCAAGCACTTGAAGATATGGTTTGATTCCTGTGTCGACATGGGCGTGAGGTTCGATGAGGCTACCTATGAAGTTCATATGATGGCGTTGAAGAAAGCACTTAGAGATGGCGGTGTCCAGCCTCAGTCCATAAATGCCTACTACCGATCGTGGCGCGCTTTCTATGAGTGGTGTGCGGAAGGAGCTATTGTATGCGTTATTGAGTTTCCGCCAAAGTCTAAGATAGAATCAGGATATCAATCCGGTAAATCGATTGTCGCTGCGGATAAGCCCACAAAACATCGAGGAGGTAAAAGTGATCCGGGTCTTGAGTCGGAGGTTCAGATTCTGGATTACAAAGATGTTGTCTTAAGCAACGAGGAGTACATGGAACTCAGTGGCGCTCTATCAGACATTGATCCCGTGTATAATTATATCGGCTATATGATGGTGACCACGGGTTTACGTATTGGTGGTGTTGTACAACTGCCCCTCGGAGCCGATGCTAAAAATCCTGGATGGCTTCGTTATCCCGAGCTTAAGGCTAAGGGTGTTCCGTTTCAGCGGTTAACGTACCTCCCCAAGGGCAAGAAGCGTTTGTTGAGATGCGCGGTGCTCACTGACGCGCTGAAGCGTCTGCACAATGAATACATTGTGGGAAGTCGCAAGGAACGCCTCAAGTTGTTTTCTCATCGCTACCCTGATGAGTCAGCGCCTCTGTGGTTGACCGCAAACGGCAAGCGGGTTGAGTTTCATGATATCTGGGACGCGTTCAGGGCGGCGTCGGAGAAACTGGGTCGCAGGATCGCTCCTCACCATCTGCGTCACACCTATGCGACCTATGTCGTTTATCACTATTTCAAAGCCCATGGCCTAAAACCGAACCTCGCGTATGCTCATGACATCCACGAGGCCTTGAGAATTCAGCTTGGTCACTCGGATCTTGAAATCACCAAGCGATACATCCGGACAGTCATCGGTACCGAGGCTGACGCTTGGCTTCCCTTGCTCACGCCGCATGTGGGTCAAGTCGTAAATGAGAGCATGCCAGCGCACGTTCTCGCATCGGTGATGAGATTTTTTGAATCTTCCTCTGGGGGGAACGTGGATTCGTGAACGGGGAGGGGAAAGCGGGTTGTACTTCAAATGGTGGTATTGAGGCCGACCCGCGCGCCATCCCTAGAGCTGTTGCTTGGGACGGACTCAACCGTTCGACGAGGTATCGCCTATTTCCCCTGCATGTTTCGCCAATCAGTACCAACCGCCCGCAAATCGCGGCTTACTAACCTTCTGACTTCACCCATTCATACACCAACCCGCGTGTCCTCGGTGCTGACGGCATGGGCCCTTGAGCCAGTACCTTCTTTACTTGGGTTGCCGGCTCAAATCACAACTCTACCGTCATGCTCTTACGAGGTACGGCTGAAGCCTAATGATCAGCCGATGGGGCCTTCTGCGCCGCCTCGTTAGTCCCGCGTCCGGTAGCTTCGAACTTAGAAAATCGGGTTCTGAGGTTCTTGGATCCTGTTAAGATCGCAGGGTGGCTAGATGATATTATTCTCGGCCGGTCTCGCGCGGGAGTGAATCTGGCCCGAGCGGTTGCATCGTTCTCTTGTGGGACATGGAAGACGAGATGGAAAGATGACAGATCAAGAAGCAAGTGCCAGCGCAGCGGGCTATGGCTACCAATACGAACGTGCCCTCTATCGGATTTTTAACGCTCCGAACGTTCAGACTCGATTTGGTATAGAAACGGCTGACGATGTCGAAGAAATCAGCGAGACATCGTCAGGAGTTCGGCGAGTTTCAGAACAGGCAAAACTGTCGGTCCAGCCGCGCAAAAATCCCCTGCAGGACAGCAGTAAAAACCTTTGGAAGACGTTGCGGATCTGGCTGACGGGGCTCGCAGAAGCACGGCAAAGCTTCGACCATCTGGAATACCTCCTCGTAACCAACCGGCTAGTGAAAAAGGGCACTCTGGTTATGCGTCTATCTGAGGCTAGCTCCGAAGCAGATGTCGCGTCGGCGCTCACAGCCTTACGTACCCACGCAACCACCATGACTGGGGAGGCAGGCAAGATAGCCAAGGATGTAGTCGGATATCCGGATGATGATCTTGAATTCGTAATTGAAAGAATGCGTGTTGAGGATGGTCAGCTCAACGCTCAGATGAAGGAGCGCATCATCGCTTCTCTGCACCTACCCGAGGACGCAATTGCTTGCAGTGAGATGATCTACGACGGCTTGGTGGGTTTCCTATTCAGGCAGTGCCAGGAAAGCTGGGTTAATCGTAAGCAGTTTTGGACGCAAGCCCAACCTTTCTACAATCTGCGCCAAGCTTTGGTGGACAAAATTTTGAATGGCCCTTGGGAGCCTCTCCCATTTGAGAAAACAGAGTTTTCCAGATGGGCCCAAATGCTTGATCCGGAAAGCATGTTGTTTATGGGGCAGCTCACCAAGCTCAGCATACCGAGTGACCTTCTACAGGAGCAATTTACCTACTACTGCGCGGCCTACTCGGAGCGCGTCCGACTGTTGGACTCAGGGCGGGTGCTACTGGACGATTTCGACACTGCAGAAAATGTCCTCTGTGCGCGGTGGCGGTCAATCTCGGGGGCACATCGGATTGCGTCTAGCAAGACACTCGATCAATTTGACGTTCCAGATTACAACACCGTCCTTGCCAAGACTCTGTTCCCAGAGACGTTTCCTATGAAAGTTGGGCGAGTTAAGTCGTCGGAGCAATATCTGTTTTGCGGGACGTACCACAGAATGGCAAATCAGATCGAAACACGGTCTCCCATCCACTGGCACCGTGATCCTTCGGATGGTGACGAATGAGTGAGCCTTTCCTCGATCGTCAACTGATCCACAATTCGACGCTGGCGTGTTTCGTGCTTGCTCACTTCATCAGCCAATATCAAAGCAATTCCTCGGGGCAGGCCCCTGACCTACCGAAGCTGATGCTCGTGCTGCCTTTGACTTGGAACGAGCGATCCCGTGATGCGTTGAGCAAACGCAACGCGCGATCAACAATAGCAACGGTTTTTAGGGAGGCGCCTTCGCTCAAGATCGATCTGCAGCAACGGGTGCAAGCTCACGTCGGTGCTACCCTTCAAGGCCTTAATCTCGCAGTCTCTGCACACCTCATCGGCAAGCTTGACGACAGTCGATTTCAAGCGCTATCGACTCGTTGGCCAAATGGCATACGAAACACGATACCTGGCGCGATGTTGCAAACCGCAGAGAAACTTGCCAAATGGTTCGCTGCTGAGTCCACGGAAAATTTGTATAAGCTCATGTTTGGAATTCCCAATGAAATTCACAATTGACGCTGTCATCCTTTGGTCTCGTTTTGAGCACATGGAGCCTAGAGTCATTCCCTTCGTGGAGGGAAAAATCAACATCATCCACGGGATTAGCGGTACGGGTAAGTCGTCAATTGTTCATATCATTGACTACGTCCTCGGCGCCAAGAAATGCCATATCCCGATCGGGATCATTCGAGACTCTGTTGATTGGTTCGGCCTAAAGATTCGCATCCTGGACGCGACTTATATTGTGGGGCGGCGTACTCCAGGGGCGACGCAAGGCTCTAACGATTTTGTCATGCTAGATGCCCATGGTGGTGAGATCCCCGCTAGGGTCGCTCGAACCCATAATCAAAGCCAGTACCAGGCGGAGATCAATGCAATGGTTCGCGTAAGTGACCTTACGCACTCTGAGTCTGATGAGCCATCGGGCTTCGATAGCAAATCCACCTATCGAGATATGGCGGCGTTCAATTTCCTTCCTCAGCACATCGTGGCAAACCCCAACACACTCTTCTTCAAAACTGATTCATTTGCGCATAAAGAGCGTTTGACCAGGGCTATGCCATACGCGCTGGGCATGGTTGACGCTAACTATGTCATAAACGGACGTCGCCGGGACGAAGCGCAGCGGGAGCAGGACAAGTTGCGCAGGCAAATGGAAATTCACGCCGCTGCCAAGGCAAGCCATCACGCGGACATTGATAACTTATTCGATAGGTGCGTACAGCTGGGATTGCTATCCTCCGCAAACGCTTCGATGAGTGCTGAAAAGCTGGTGCAGCTCAGGCGTATACTCACAGCGACTGAAGAAGGGCGTTTGGAGCAAACACTCTTAGAGCCCCAACGCCTCCACATCTCTGAGAAGCTCAAAGAGGCCGTTGCTGCTGTTGCTAGGCAGCAGGCAATCATCGATGAACTCGACACAGAAATTGATGGTTTTTCTCATCTAGCCCGCACAAGTGAGCGTTTTGTCGCTGCGATCGATATCGAGAAATCCCATGTGATAGGCCTCGATTGGCTTAAGCAATGCGTGTCTGACGGTGGACACTGCGTCGCATGCGGCTCTTACACAAACGCATTACCTATGGTAATCGAGAACCTCGAAACAAAGGTCAACCAGGCCACTCGGATTTCGGATGCGCTGAAGGATAATCCGGTCGTCGATCAGCAGCTGGCGGTTCTCAAGCGCAAGCGAGCGAAAGAGGAGCGTGAGCTTTCCCGTCTGCTCAAAGAGCGCAATCGTTTGATCCAGGATGATAAGCGCACCCGCGATGCGGTCGGTCAAATCTACTTCGTGGCGGGAGAGATCAGCCGCCTCGTTAAGCAGCTCGACGGCTCGGATGCTGATCACGATCTGTTGAGCCGGCTCAGCGAGCTAGAGAAACTCATCAAGGGTTACAGTGACTCAATGTCCGCTATCCATAGAGGAGAGCGAGAACGGAAAGTCGATCAGCAACTGACTCCGATGATCGAAGAATACGCCGACCAGTTTGGACTCAACGGCACTCCAGGATCTCGTATCTTCCTAGATAGGAAGGAGCTTACTCTACGCTTTGAATCCGAGAACAGAAGAGACTTTCTTTGGGAGATTGGCAGTGGTGCTAACTGGATGGGATACCACATCGCGACCTTCTTGGGCATCCATGAATACTTATCGCGTGATGAGAACAGAAACCTGCCGCCCTTCAGCTTTATTGTGATCGACCAACCGAGCCAAGTTTATTTTCCCAGTAACTCCGCTGGATTCAACGCTTTAGATAACGGGTTTGAAGCTATCAGCCAGAGCAGGCCTGCGGATGTGATTGCTACACGTCGAATCTTTGAAGTGCTGTCCGAAGGGCTGAGGCGCGCTGGGCACTTTATTCAGATAATCGTACTGGAACACGCCGGGCCTGACATCTGGGGTGGCGTTGAGCATACAGTTGAGGTTGAAGCTTGGGAGCGGAAGGGCGATGGCCTCATCCCCGCTCACTGGATAGATGCCGCCTGACTGAGTCTTTCTCAGCACGTGTTGTGATACTCACCGCAGGCTCTAGTGGCTTCGGTGGGTAATCATGACAAAGACTTGATTGTTGTTAGATCGCAGCCCGAGCATGACAATCGGCCTCCTCAGATCTGTTCGGGTAGAGCTTGAAGAATTGGCGGCGACACGCTAGGTCTTGAGCCAGTACTTATCCACGGTAGAGCGACTTACCCCCAACTGGCGTACGACCACCATCTTTGGATGCCCTTCACCCTGAAGCTTCCTGACAGCCTCCATGGTTTCATCTGCGCGCTTGCCGCGTACGCCCCTCGCCGCAGATTCCTGAGGAGTACTCCCGAGGAGGCCGAGCCCTAAATGATTCGCCACCTTGACATCCCAGAGGGCCTTGTAGGCGTCCAGGTCTATACCTCGCAGGCGAGCCTCAACTGCCAGCAGTACCTGACTGGTCGGAACACCTAGCAGCTCGCATAGGGAATGCAGCTTGATCGCCGTTATGGCTTGTTGGCCCAGTTCAACCTTGGCCAGATGAGGCCTGCTCAATACCTCGGCGCACGCTTCACGGGTCAGGCCTGCCGCGACACGAAGCTCGCGCAACACTTGGCCCAATATTGGCTGGAATCCCATCTCTTGGATGTGCTCACAAAAGAAGAGAATGAAGCCACGCTTTGACGTCTAGCATCGTCAGCGTATACCATTCATTAAATGCGCGTTCTCAACATTCAATAAACGGTAAATCGACTTATGCGGCTGCTAGCGATGTCGGATCTGCACGCCGAGTTTGAGCCCGTTGAGCTGCCCGATCCATCTTTGTATGACGTCGCGGTTCTTGCCGGCGACATCAACATCAAGGGGCGAAGCTCTGAGTGGGCCGGCGAGCATTTTTCGAAAACGACGATTCTGGTGGCCGGCAATCATGAGTTCTACAAGTCGAGCTGGGACAAAACGCTTGGTCGCTTGAACTCATCCAGCGCCCCGCACGTGCACTTTTTGGAGCAGCGCACGCTGGCCGTGGAGGGTGTGCGATTTATAGGTTGTACAGGATGGGCCGATTTTGAAGGCACGGGGAACGCGCCATTGGCGATGATGGAAGCCCGGGCACTGATGAATGATTACAAAGTCATCCGGGTCGAGCCGCAGTATCGAACCTTGGTTCCTCAGCAGACTAGGCGGGTCGCCCAGCAGTCGCGTGAGTGGCTACGTAGTGAGTTGGAGCAACCGTTTGACGGCAAGACGGTTGTGGTCACGCATTTTCCGCCGCTGATGCATTTCGTTCCTGACTACGGCAAGCATCCGCATTTGCGCGCCGCTTATGGCAACAATTGGCAAGAGTTCCTGGACATGAAAATCGATCTCTGGGTGTTCGGGCACACACACATGCCAGTGGACGAAACCATTAACGGGATAAGGTTTTTGTCCAACCCCAGAGGGTATCCGGGGGAAGGGGTGGATTTCGACAACCAGTGCGTAATCACGCTATGAACAGCTGGCGATGGCCGGCCAGAGGACTTTCCATTGTATTTTCCACCCCAGCTGATTGAGGCCACAAAGACCGCCTTCGATGAGACGATCAGTGGCTATTTGCTTGATGCTCGCCCAGCAGGTGCAGGGTTCAAGGGGGCCATGTTTTTCGACATCCACGAGCGATCGGTTGATGGCGACACGGTCATTACCGACGACGTAGCGAAGATGGATGAGGAGCAAGGCTACACGGTTGCGGTCACCGTCAGAGGCGAGCGGTATTTGATCGTCAGCTTCCTTTTGTTCATGGTCGAGGAAGTGAATGGAGCTGAGCAGACACTGGTGCTCTCTATGACGCGGAACGCTGCCAGGTCGAACCCCTAGCCACTGCCCTCTCAATCATTGTTGGTCACCACTTTTGGAAAAGGGATATCCATGTCGGACTTCGATGTACAGGACATGATCGGCCCGAGCGCCGTGATGTCAGGAAGCGACGTTGGGCTTGAAGAGGCCATTCGGGTCACCCGGGAGAAATTTCCGGACTCAAGCTTTTGCGTGGTCAAGGAGTGGGTTTGGCTCGATCTAGATGCGCCTGGGCTAGTCGTTGAAGAGTTGGCTCAAGAGCGTAAACAGCCGGTGATGCTGCTGGTCTTCGATGTGCTCTTCGATAGCTCCACGACCTCCAATACTCATTGGTTTCGCTCGACGCCCTTAATTGAGTTTAGTGAGGGCATGTTTTTCCAGACGGCGAACAAGCTCTATGTCCTGCTGGGGCATGGCCGACGCAAATCCATGGCGCTCTCAGCTGTCGTAAGATTGTTTTGAGCCAGGTTATTTATACCCAAGAGGCTCGCGCCTTATGATCAATGCAGTCGTGTTCGACGCGTTCGGCACCACCGTGCGGATCGGACAGCGCACGAACCCTTACCGCGAGCTGATGCGTGAGGGGCGCCGTCGAGGCATTGCACTCACGCCGGAAAGTGCCAATATTGCGATGACAACGGCCCTCTCATTCGATGACCTGGCTTCATCACTGGGCATCTCGCTGACGCCGTCCAAGCGCGAGGAGTTGCATCGAAGGCTGGAGATAGAGCTCTCTTCGATTGAGCCGTATCCGGACGCAGCTGAGGCGATATCACTGTTGAACGAGGCAGGCATCAAAACCGGTCTTTGCTCAAATCTTGCCAGTCCTTATGGGCCGAAAGTCCGGGAAATTTTTCCGCATATGGATGGCTACGCCTTCAGCTACGAGGTGGGGGCTCCGAAACCCGATCCAGGTATTTACCGGTCAATCTGCAGCGAGATGGATGTCGAGCCTGGTCATTATTTCGGTGATGCACTGGGCCGCGTGCTGATGATCGGAGATTCGCAACGGTGCGACCGTGATGGCCCTCGCGTTGTTGGAATCACCGGGTTTTATCTGGATCGTACAGGACGTGGGCAAATCCATGACCTTGTCCAGTTCGCCCGGATGGTAATCGACAGCAACCGTCCCAATACTTGAGCGCAAGCAACCGCTTGCTACCCCACTACTTCGCAACCGGGCTCGCTGAGGGGACATCGAAGTCATCCCCAGTCATCTCAGAATGCAGGCGGTGGTTCAGAAGCACTTGGATGATCGTTCTGACCGACTCTGGCGATGGGACGATTTTGCCGTCGGCATCAAAGTCGATTTTCCAATTTCGCGTCAGATTGACAGCCTGCAATTTAGCCATGAAGTTGGCATCGCTGTAGTAGGCGCGCTGTTGAACAACTGCCATGCGTCGCAGGTGCATGGTGTTGGTGCCAACGTGTTCGATCAGCAGCGCCATGTCCGAGAACACGCTCTGGAAGGTGGCATCCGCCTGTAGCTGTGTGAAGGAGCTAATATAGGTCTGCTTATACTCTAGAAGGGATTCGAAGTTTGGCCGGTTGGTAACCAGAATGTCCCCATTCAGCACAAAAAAGTCGAAGGTCTTGGTGATGGCAAACGTCTCGTCATCAGCGAGGTCGAGGCGATTTTCACGCAAGACCAGATTAATGCGCTGTTTTCGCTTCTTGACCTGCCAATCGCCCGGAAGCTTGCAGACGCAATACAACACAGCCTCTCCATGAGCAAAGCGTGCGACGTAGCCCAGGCTGCCCTGTAGGTCAGAGAAGTCATCAATCAGATGCTCCTCTGGCGGCTGATCCACGACATCCTGCATCTGTGGAAAAAGTGTTTCGTCAGACTCCAAAAACAGACACGAGGATTCGTTTATCTGGGTAATCAGGTCGTAGTCATCAACCTCTGCACACCTGTCGATGCGCGCACTGGCGATATCCTTGAACTCCTCGATCAGCTCTGGTGTGGCAACCACTGATTGGGCTTTGAAGCGGCCACTTTTGCTCTGGCTTTTCTTCAGCGTCCAGACGCTGAGGGTCGCGGCCTCGACATCAAACTGGCGGAGCGCGCTAAGGGCTTGTTCTGCGGGCATCAATCTTGCTCCTTCGACAGAATGTACATTCCTTGGATGTAGCAGCACTTGAGGGTGTCTTTCGGATTCACTGCCGACCTGGACAGCGCCATTCGCGTCCGCTCCTGTTTGGCGGTCACGATATTGAGTTCGTACAGCTGCCAGCCCATCGCGAGCAGCAGCGGGTTCATCAGGATTTGCCCGGATCGGTAGGTGATCAGAAACATCCATCCCAGGAAGACCAGAAATCCATAGAACTTCCCGTCGCTACCTAGATCCAGGCCCATGAATGAGACTACGTAGGGGAACACGTAGTTGATCAGATCGTTGGGAACCGTCTTCGCGTCCTTTACGGTGACTTCGTGATCGCTGGGCAAGTTGCGAAGCACCCACAGGAACACGATCAGACTGATTGAGCTCAACACGAAAAGGGTGAGGGAGCGCCAGCCATTCATGAGCGTCGGCAGTTCGCAGTTCTGCAGAGACCAGCAGATGGACTGTTTCCAACTGGCTTCGGCTACGTCTTGCAACAACAGGATCACGCTCAGCGGAAAGTACGAGCCGAGAAACAGAAACGCAGCAGGTAGGAGCTTGACCTTCATACCCTGTCCTTGGTGAGGCTAAGCGAGGCCTTCACTATGCCTCAGCCGCCCCAGCCGGCAAAGAAGTTAGTAACACGATGATCTTAAATATCAGCTGCGCACAAAGGGGCGGGCGGCCCGCAGGTCGCTCACCGGGCCTGCTGCCACGCGAAGGCGGACAAACACGGATCAACGCGACGATCCGGTTTTCGCCCATGAGTATCAGCGGTTCAGGTTTGGTAGATAGGAAGACGTGTGTGCTTACTTCCGTATTTTCCCTAGCTGGCATTTGATTTCTAACGCTGCATGAGTCTAGGGGGTAATCCCTCTCGGCTCGCGGTGGTGGATACGTCCCGCGCGCAGATCATCAGTGCAGCGTCGTGGCTTGCTTGATCGGCCTCAATCGCTCATTCGCCTCGGCTCTCTCTTGAATAATGAGCGCCTGCTTTCTGCTGATCACTACGCTTACCAAGCGAATGACCGAATTGCTCACCCATACGGGAGCGCCATTTGAAGGTTTCACGGGATCGATGGAGGAAGCGGTCTCAACCGTCGACGGAAGGCGAAAGCCTTTCTGCATCGTCGCCGATTGGAGAGTCATCGAGGTGGACGTCGACGAAGCATTTCGCCAGTGCCTTGCCCGAGATGGGCTCTCGCGCAGATCGTGTACGCGAGCAATGTTCTGTCTCACAGTCAACATATCCACATCTACCACGCCCACTGGAACGGTATGGTTTGACTCGACCTCGTTGTATTGACTAAAGCGGTGGACGGGGCACGAACCGCAAAAAATCGAGCAGACAATGTGATGGGAATCACATTTCGTCAGCTTTCGAAAAGTAAGTACCCTTTAATTTTTTTTCGCTTGACGGAGTTGTATATTTGAGAGCAGGTGAAAAGCAGCTCTCTAGAACTCACTGGCACCTTGTCTCTCTGCCCGATTTTCTGAGGCCGTTTGCTCTTCGCTTTTCGTTCTTGGTCACAGTCTTGGATCAGAAAAAAATGTGTCGGAGCGCAGGGGGGGGCAGAGGGAAGTCGCCCCTTGGAACGGAGGCCACTGCTTTTCATTTTGATCTCAAAGACACGGCTTTTAAAAAACGCCGTAGGTGTGCCTGCTTCACCAGTGTCGGACAACACGTGCAGCTTCGCCAGATGAGATTTTGTGGATATTGAATTTAAAGGCCTTGTGTGGAAAGCAGCCGCGCAGGCTTTCGGCGCGCGACTGCAAAATCTGGTGGAGGAAGGGATTGCCAGCTTCAAACGGGTACCCGGCCTTGATGATCCGACTCGAATCCATGCCGCTCTCATCGGAGCACTCGGCTTTGAGGCGCTGCAGGGCGCTCTAGAGGCGCGAGGCATCGTCGAAAGCGGTTGGAGTGGCGTCGGCTTTATCGTCGTTCGATCGCATCTCAAAACTCATCTGAGATGCCATCTACAATGGCAGCTGATGCAAACAACGGACTGGAGTGATGAGATCGTCGACAGTTACTTGGCGGGAGACCTTGGGTTGTAAGATCCTGGCGCGATGTACCGGTCTTTATGATGATAATTGGAGGTCATGTGACGCAAGAGAACGCGCCAAGGCCACTTGCAGCTCATGAGTTCGAGGCAATAATGCGCGAGTTCGATGAAGCTCAAGACTGGATGCTTGATCAACTGAGGCAGCGTCGAATTGCTCAAGAGCCTCTTCAGGTGCCAGTGGAGCCTGGTCACTGAAACAGTGATCGATAGCACCGTGCATAGGGTAAGTTTTGGCCAGTGTTGAGCACAGGTATTTATCTTGATCCCGATGAAGCCGAGATTTTGCCTGCTCAACTCAACGGAATGTCAGTGCTGAGACTGTCAGCCCAGGTTTGGACGGATAGGTGGTCAATAACGCGGCCAGCGCCAACATCCGCCAAGGCCGCGCGGGTCAGCCGGCTACGCTCATCTCTGACGTCTCCGCTTCTATCGCCATCAACGTCGCTAATCCCCATCCCTATCAAGTAATCATTCATGAATGTCTAGCTCCGCTTTCAATGGTAGTGCCAGCGTCATCCTACGCTCGCTAGCGTGTGACTGATAGAATTGGAACAGCAAATATGCCTTACCTTCGAGACGACGCATGACCCATGACCTGACAGAAGAAGAGATGCGCCGCGCGCTTTTTGGTGACCCTGAACCTGCATCTCAGGTTACCGCTGCTCCAATTCCGGAGCCCATCCCCGAAGTGGTGTTCGTAAAGCCAGTGCCGTCTACAGCAAAGAAGAAAGCGGCGAAGGCATTCACACCGAGACTGCGAGTCACGCTCCGTGTGGGTAACGAGTTTGAAGGCAAAACGTTTGAGCTGATTCATGAAGCGGACACGCTCAGCAAGCTGTTGGCGGAGCAAGAGGCGATGAAAGCAGCTAGGAAGAAATTTCGGTATGTAGAAGTCGTCTCTGTAAAATCTATGTAGTCGAAGTATCTCGTCTCCGCTGCTCCCAAACGCTGAATGGAATATACTTGCACTCCGTAATCAACCTTCGAGCATTGAATAAAACGATGGGTTTTGAACAATTAGCTGAGCTGCGTGACCGCCTGCGGGCTGAAAAAGAGCCGCAAAAGGTGGATAACGTGAAACAGCCTAAGCGCAAGTCCTCATCGCAGGTTAAACCTCGTATTCAGGATCCAGCGGTGGAAGCGATCTGGCCGTTGCAGAAGCATTTTCCACTGGCCTTCCCTGTCAACCCGGCGCCAAAGGTTCCGCTTAAAGAAGGCATTCTTAAGGATGCTGAGGAACATCTAGAGCTACTTGGGTTGACCCCTGAGCAGCTGAAGTTGGGTATCTCGACTTGGTGCCGGGGAACACGGTACTGGGCAAGCATGGCGGAGAATGCACCGCGCTTGGACTTGAGCGGTCAGCCAGCCGGCGTGGTGACTGCCACTCAGGCTGTGCATGCCAAGCAGCAGGCTTCACGGCAACGCGGTCAAGACCGACGGCATCGTGCGAAGTCAAAAGAGGGTGGGCAGGCTGCAGTTGCCGCTGCTGGGGTAGAGCAGACTGCGAACTGAATTCAGTCTAGGTTTGGTGGTGGAAGTCTGAGAGATACCCATGGAGATCATGAGCACGGCCTCACTCAGCACTAGGTGACCGAGAGATGAGGGGTAGCAGGCGCCGCCAACAGCGCCCTGGTGGGCCGCTATCGCGGAAGGCTATCGTGACCGAGCCTACGCATTACCGCTTCGTCTCGGCCCTCCCGGGCTTCCAGCCTCCCATCCGCGTGCTCCGCTTGCACATAGCAACATCCGCATACGTGGGCTTGTGGCTCAGTCAGTATCGGCTGACTGCTCATGCCTGCTGAGCCATTCCCCGATATTCATCCCATTCGTACCAGTCTGTTGGGGCCTGAAAAGGGTTACAAAGACGAACCTTTCCTTTCGGCGTCTGACCCATGACCCTTATTCTTTCTCGCCCTTCAAAAACACGGCGTAAATTTGGCATTGTTCTCGACGCCGGCATGACGGATGCTCCGCGCCTGGTCGGCCCAGAATCTCTCAGTTTTAGCAAATGAGTCGCTTTTGCTTGTCAATAATCACCTCCCCAGGCGTTCTTGCGGGAGCGTTCAACGCAGAGCTTTCTATATTGGGGGATGGATGTGAGTAACAAAACCAGAAATGATACGGCCACAAGCTTGATGAGCGAACACAGCACAGAATATTGCTTGGTTCCTCGAATGCTGACCATTTTGAGGCAATCTTTTCAGGATGTTACGCCAATTTTTCCAGCAATGATGAGAGAGTTCGGTAAGAAATCATACCAACAACAGAATGGTATATTTCGCGTGTTAGCGCTCTTTCCTCGCCGCCCAAAAGTCACGAACGATCCCTCATCCGGGATCTCTGTGACAATAAGTCAAGAGCTTTATCGGTTTGACGATTTTATGAAAGTCAGAGGCATATATACAATTGCAGGGTGCCCAATGGTAAGGACGATATGGGATCTGTCCCGCGATCCACAAATAGCTTGGATCGATATCCAGCATGCTTCGTTGAACAACTACCTTAATCAAATGGATTGTGTTAGTACATCTGGCGCGTTATTGACGGATCAGGAAATACTAAAGCAGGTCTCAGAGTCGCGAACGTTTTCGCTAGATGGCTTGGGCGATATCGTGCGGGAATGTAGAGAGGTCACTGGCGCAACGTTCATGTACGGCCCTAAATATAAGCCCGTTTTTTTTCTAATCAGGTAAGCAGTAAAGTAATTTTGGAGGACAGTGAAGGCGAATAGATCAGTTTATTCGCCTCATGCTGCTTATTAAAAAATGGCCGAATGATCCGTAATTAGCGTTGAACCGTATCTGGCCGGTTGCTGGCTGATATGGTTGTGGGTGCCGATTCCCAGCAGCTCCAGAACATTCGGGCTGTAACAGGAATGCCTTCATTGAACCCGCCTGAGCCCTTCTTGGGCATGGGAGTGCGGACTCGAATTCGCTGGGCAGCTTGGAACAGCAGGAGTGGGTTGTGATGGGCCATTCCTTTACCGGTACGAGTGAGCATCCAAACCTCGACCTCGTGAGCCTGCCGACGAGCTCGCTCCTTAGCTTCTTGAATTCCCTTTCGCCAAATCGATGAACTCCGATGTTGATACAACTGTGTTGCCCAAGCATCATGGAGTACGGCTTGTCCAGGGCCATTGCTTCGAACGCATTCAGCGACGTCGGAAGATGCTTTTCCAAAGCCGGTCAAGAATAGGCTTGATAGCTTCATGAGCTGTGGAGCAATTGCTCGAAATGTCTTTAGCTGGAATCACATCAACGGTTGACCATGTCTCGGTTCGGCATTCCCCGATGTCGACGTAAGCCGCAGTGATAGCATTTTTCATCGCAGCGTCCTCAGGTGATGGATTATTTGTGGGCTCGCCCGGCGCCTTCGCGGCTCTAAGTCTGGCTGTCGAGGTCACTATGCAGGACGGCTTAAGGGCTATTCGGACAGCCGCCTGGCCGAACAAACCAACGGAACCCCATTCAAGGCCATCAGGCGAGCATGGGGTTGGTGAGCGTCCGGTTTAAGCAGCGACCCTGACGGCTTCCATGAATTTCTGGAGGCGGGCTGAGTCAGTGCCTTTCAACAAAACCTTCGGTGGCGCGTCATGGATGACTTCGCCGCTTTCCATGTACACCACGCGATCAGAGACGTTGAAAGCGAAGTTCATCTCGTGAGTAACAATCACCATGGTCATTCCTTCTTCCGCCAGCTGAGTTATGACCTTTAGCACGTCATTCACCAGCTCGGGATCAAGCGCGGAAGTCGGTTCGTCAAACAACATCACGGCAGGCTCCATCGCCAGGGCTCGTGCTATCGCCACCCGCTGTTGCTGGCCACCGGACAATTGGTGTGGGTATTTGTTTGCGTGCTCGGCCAAGCCCACCTTGGTCAGCATTGCGAGGCTTAATTGTTTGGTGGCCTCGTAGCTATCATGTTGGTGATAAAGGGGGGCCAGCATAACATTGTCCAGAACGGTACGATGTGAGATGAGGTTGAAGTTCTGGAACACCATCCCAACGTGAACGATGCGACTGGGATTTTGCCGGCTTTTTTTCGCTCCGGCGTTCTCAGTCCCGGCTAAAAACGGTTCGCCCTGCAGAAGAACTTCACCCCTGTTGAGAGCTTCTAGGCCGTTCAAACAACGAATCAGGGTAGTTTTTCCGGATCCGGAGGGGCCGATAATGGATATCACCTCACCCCATTTCACTTTTAGTGAAACGCCTTTGATGACTTCATGTGAGCCGTAAGATTTTCGGCCTTCGACCAGCTCCAGCGCATATTCGCCTTTCTGTTCTAGTTTGAGGGCTTTGGACACGGTCGCTGGCTTAATAACGGTCTCCGACGATCTGATGACTCCAGGTTGTCGACGTGTGATGTCAAGTCTCCGCTCAAGCGTTTTGAGCAAGAACCCGAATACCGTCACGATGAGGACGTAGTAACAAGCGACCGCCGTCAAAGTCTCTAAGATCAGAAAATTCTGGGTGTACAGACGTTCGCCAACTAGCAGAATTTCGGCGAGTGAGATGACCGATGCCAGGGAGGTGAGTTTAACAATGGTGATGTATTCGTTAATAAGTGTTGGCAGGGCAATTCGGAATGCCTGTGGGACGATGATCAGTCGTTGGATGCCCACGTAACGCACCCCAAGCGCTTTCCCGGCCTCAACCTGCCCGCGAGCAACTGACAGTAATCCACCACGATGGATCTCGGCAATATAAGCCGCTTCGCTGAGAACCAGAGCAACCAGGCCGGCAACAAATGGGCTTCCAAGCCAGGTGCTAGTTGAAGGAAAGACTTGGGGGATATTGAAGATGAACACCAATAACACCAGCAATGGCAGGCTTCGGAAGAACCAGATGTACAGACCGGCAGTGTGGCTTAAAAAATTGTTCGAAGACTGCTTGCCAAGAGCCAACACGAAGCCGGCGATAATGCCCAAGAGCCACGTGGTTACACTGAGCTCGATGACTGTCCAAGTAGCATTCCAAAATGCTGGCTCGAAGAACAGGGTGAGGATATAACTCCAATCGAAAGACATAATAAACTCCTGCGGGCAGCTTGATGAAGCTGCCGTGTATTCTTATGGTCGAGTTATTTATTTGCCTGCATATGCAGCGGCAATGTCGTCTTTGGTCGGCTCTTGCAGGTTATAGCTTGAAAGCAATGCTTGATATTCACCGCTCTCCTTCAAACGCTTAAGTTGCTCTTCTAGAGCAGCCGCCAATGCGGTATTTCCCTTCGCGATTCCCAGTCCGATAACCACTGGTTCAATGATGCTCTTTGAGGTGATTTCCAGCCTGCCTTTCGTTTGCTTGACGAGCATCTGTGATACGGCAGCATCTTCGAACTGAACGTCTGCAGCCCTCGACAATAAGGCTTGGGCCGCCACTGGAGACGATTCATATTCCTGAACTTCGATGGCGCCCTTGCCAGCAGGAGTGCAGTATTCACTGGACAGCTTTGCCAAGTTTGGTACCCAGGCGGCCCCTTTAAGCGAGGCTACTTTTTTTCCGCAGAGATCGTTCATGGTCTCTGGCCGGAATTCACTGCCTTTGAGAGTCATGAGCGATCCACCGGTTTTCAGATAGGGCACATAATCAATCTGTTTCGCCCGCGCCGGGGTGATGTACAGTGCAGAGGCAACAACATCAAACTTTTTGCCAGAGAGGCCGATTACGAGATTGGCAAATCGGGTGTCATCAATGCGCGGCGTAAGCCCCATGCCTTTGGCGATTTTTGACATCAGGTCAGCGTCAAATCCAGCTGGAGTATTCTTGTCGTAGTAATCGAACGGGGCCCAGGTAAGATCTGAGCCGATGGACAGTACGCCGCTGTTGAGGGTTTGAACCTCTTCAGCGTTAGCATTGATTGCTACTGCGCTGAATCCGCTGATAAGTAACACATTGAAGATCTTCGAAATACGCATGATATAATCCTGAATGAAAAAGACGGTTATGCTGCGCAAGGGACAGGATGCGCAGGTTCATTGTTTTAGAGGTCACACTTCAGAGACCAAAAAAAGCTTCAAAGCGCGGAACTCGTGGTAACGAAATCCATGGTTAGCTCCAAGTGTTTAACCGGCAGTCATTCAAATTGCTCTAGCAGCCATGTACGTGGGCAAGGCATGCCGATGTATTTCGGCTTATAGAGTTTGGTGTTGAGCGTCTTATCTTTTTTTGGTGTTGCCCCGAAACGAGTAAAAGTGGAAATCTCCAGGCGGGCTGATCGAGCTCAGAATCCTGCTTTACTGATGATCTCGCTGCTTTCTTGTCCTCCTGGATTCGAAATGGTCAAGTGGTTATCTGGCTTCGGACAGCTTAGTGATCCTAGGCTTAATAGCCCTTGAGGGAGAATATAAACCTAGCCGCACCATAATTGGTCTCTGAAATTGATGCCCTGGAGAGAAAATTTATCGTGTGCCGGATGGCTCGCATTTTGGCGTGGTGGCGAGTCGTGGAGTCCAGGGGCACGGTTCTCCCTTTTTTACAATCCTATGGGCTATTGATCCTGGCAGGCACCTCGAACATGCAAGGTACGCCCCACTGGGCGACTTGAGGTGTGCCGCAACCCACATCTCGCGGATGTGGGCGGCCACTCACTGCTGTTCAGGTCGATCCCTGCCCATCCACTGGCTGGGTATGAAAACGAACGGCGAAGCATGTCACTGTACAGCGGATCTGTTTCGATCAGTTGTCGATGATCACCATCTCACGCGGAGCTCGGCGAGTCAGAATTTCCGGGCCGGAGCTCGTGATATGGATGTTTTCCTCGTGCACGAGCATCTTGCCAGGGGCATATTCCATGCCGGGCTCAATGGTAATAACCATCCCTTCGCGCAGCACGGTATCGTCAGTTGGCATGTGAGATGGTGGTTCGGTCAATTGGAGGCCTAGGCCATGACCCAAGCGTCCCACGTTGTTGCGAAGCATCCCTGCTGGCTCAAGAATGCCCATCATGGCTTTCCAAAGCTCTGAAACCTTGGTGCCCGGACGAGAGATTGCAAACGCAGCTTCAGTGGCGTCCCAAATTGCCTCGTTTGCACGCAGTGCAGCGTCTTCCACTTTGCCAAATCCGAAGTTGCGGTCGAAGTCACAGAAGTACCCGTTGACCGTCGCGCCGACGTCAATGATCAAAACGTCACCGTTTTCGATCACTCGGTCGCTGGGGCGGGAGATGATTTGCTCATAGCCACCTGGGCCAGAAGCTGCAGCCATGAACGGAAGTGCGTGCGCGCCGCCGGAAATGATGTCTACGGACAAGGCTTTACTAATGGCCAGCTCGGTTTGACCGCAACGAGCATGAGCGGGAAGTTTGTCGAATGCATCGCTCACGATGGTGCAGGACTGGCGGATGTACTCGACTTCGCCTGCAGATTTGATAGCCCTAACGCTCCAGATGCAGGGAGAGCCATCCACCAGATCGACGCTACCCAATTTTTCCTTGAGGAGGAATAGATCATTTACAGGCATCCGAATCACGGATTCGCGCCCCATTTCCATCCCGACTCGGCCATGACGGCGAGGAAGAGAAAGTAGGGCGTCGGTGAGCAATGTTACGCCTTCATCCGTGGGGCGTGGTGCCGGCCAGCTCAACGTTTTACTGATCCAGGAGCCTTGCAGCAAAGGCGCGCCGATTTCTGGAACGACCGCAATGCATCCGCCCTCGGCAGGAATAATGAAAAACCATGGCCGAGTAGGGCTTTCCCAGAACTGGCTATCGAAGCCGCTGAAATAGCGGAAGTTGGGAGGGGAGGTCACGAGCAAAGCATCGAGCTTATGCAGATTCATTTCCGCCTGCACGCGAGACACTCGGTTTGAAAACTCTTCACTGGAAAATGCGATGTTCATGGCTGTATCTCCAACAGTTTTTCTTTATATGGATCAATTCTTGGATGTAGCGAGCGTCCACATTGCGTTAGCCAGAATCTGAGCCCCTAAAACGAGATCGTCATCAGGTGTGCTTTCTCGTGGGTTGTGGCTGATCCCTTTGCTGCTCTGAACAAACACCATGGCGGATGGGCAGACCTTCGACATCATCTGGGCGTCGTGGCTTGCCCCAGACACCATTCGCCGGTTCGACGCTCCGATGAGATCTGTGGTGGATTGAAGTAATGCGCAGAGGCCTTCATCAAATTGCACCGACAACGCTTTCGAGAGCGGCTGAAGTTTTACCTCGAACCCCTCATCCTGAAGTTTCGTCGCCTCAGCTTGGAGCAACGCTTCCGCTTTCCGGAGCTGGGTGTCATTGGCATCTCGGAAGTCAATCGTGAACCTGGCTTTACCTGGCACCACGTTTATAGCGTTCGGCTCCAGCGCAAATGTTCCTATGGTGGCCACATTCGGAAGCCGATCTTTTATCGAGCACTCCTGGAGCTTGCAGGCCAACTGCATGGCCGCAATGCTGGCATCTTTGCGCAAGTCCATCGGGGTTGTCCCTGCGTGGTTTGCACAGCCGATAATCTCCACCTGCCACCAAGAATGCCCTTGTAGCGCTCCCACAATCCCAATCTGTGTTTGGGTGGCTTCCAGCACTGGGCCCTGCTCGATGTGAAGTTCTAGAAAGCTTTCAGGAATGAATTTCCAAGGATCGACCTTACCTGCATAGCCGATGCGTACGAGCTCGCCCTGAAAGGATTTTCCATCCCTGGTTTCGACTGCCAAGGCTTCATCCAGGGCAATGTCCTTAGCGATAACGCGCGATCCCAAGAGATCTGGCGAAAACCTTACTCCCTCTTCATTGCTAAACACGGCAACGGCAATAGGTTTGTCAGGCACCAGGCCGGACTCACTGATGGCGTGGAGCAGTTCGACACCTGCGATGACGCCATAGCAACCATCTAAAAAACCGGCCCTTGATACGGTATCGATGTGTGATCCAGTCATTACTGGTCGAGTACCGGCAGAACCGTCAAGTACGCCGAACATGTTCCCGATTTGGTCAATGTGTAGGGAGGCTCCTGCTTCAGCAAACCAGCTCGCAATTAGATCCCGGCCTTGCTTATCCTCATCGGTCAAAGCAAGACGTGTGCCTCCGCCGCCCGATAATCCACCAATCTGGCCTAGCTCTTGGATCCGTCTCAGCAACCGCTGAGCATTGACCTGAGGAAAGTTCATGGTAGTGCCTTGGCTTGGGCTAGAAGCTGAGCGTACAACTCAGGATCGGTGGCTCCTTCAGTGTTTATCACCAGAGCCACCGAGTCCTTGTTCAGATGCAAGGATTGTCTGATTTCAGGATCCTTGAGAGCTGCGAGCAACCCACCCAGTGAAGCCGCACCGCTTTCGCCCCCTTCTATAACAGGGTCGGGGGAGTGGTCGTGTGCCATGGCCGCCATTGCGTAGAGAGCTTCCTGATCGGAGATCGTAAGGAAAGCGGTAGCGGTCTGTTGAAGGATGCGCCAAGCAATCATCGAAGGCTCAAAGCATTCCAGCATTGCCATAACCGTTGATTCACCATGATCAATTCTGGTGGCTTCACCCTTGATGGCACTTTCGTAAATGCATGCAGCTTTTTCAGGTTCTACCACGACTATTTTGGGAGCCAGTTCTCCGTAAACGAAAGTGAAATACGCTGCCAGCGCAGCGGCGAATCCACCTACCCCTGCTTGGAGGAACACATGAGTCAAACTACGACCGCTGGTCTCAATCTGCTGCACGATCTCGTCTGCCATTACCAGGTAGCCCTGCATCACCCATGTGGGAATTTCTTCATACCCGGGCCATGAGGTGTCTGATACGACAATCCACTGATTTTGATTTGCCGCCTCGGTGGCGTATGCCACTGAGTCGTCATAGCTTCCAGAAACTCGCTCTACTTCAGCGCCAAGTGCCGCGATCGCGCCGGCTCTGCTTTCACTGACACCAGCATGGACGAAAATGACAGACCGACATCCCACGACTTTAGCCGCTGCTGCCACAGCCCGACCGTGGTTGCCATCAGTAGCACATGTGATCGTCATGGAGGCCGCGACTTTTTGCACTTCGGGGGACTGGATGTCGCTTGGCGGGACAGTTTTGCCAAGACGCTTGCTCGCTTCCTGGAGGACAACTCGAATCACAGCGTGTGCGCCGCCCAGCGCCTTAAAGCTTTTGAGGGCTGAACGCTGGCTTTCATCCTTCACAAGGATGGCCCCTACGCCTCGATCGGCAGCTAGACCTGGGAGGCTGAACAGCGGAGTAATCTTGTACTCGATGCACTCCAGGTGACTGCGAATTTCACTGAGGCTGGCAGGGGTAAATGCCCTCATCGCGGCATCTGGCGCATGCATCTTTGCATGAACGTTATTGTTGTATCGCATTTTGGAAGACACCTTCGTTGCATGGGGCATGGGGAGAATATATGCTCACCATGACCATAAATGGTCTCGCTTTTCAGTGCTTCTAAGAGAAAATTTATCTTAAGTGGAGGTTGTATGCGTGAGAAGGCTCCCCAGATGGACGCGTTCGACCTCCACTTGCTTGAGCTAGTCCAAGGCAATAATCAGTTGCCTATGAGAGAGCTGGCCGAGGTCGTAAACCTCTCTCTGCCTGCGGTGGCGAAACGGTTACAACGACTCCGTAAATCGGGTGTGATCATGGCTGATCGAAGCATCCTGGCGCCTGAGATGGTGGGGGTTAATACCACCGTGATCGTCAATGTTTCGGTGGAAAGCGAAGTGATCGAACAGCTCGACTCGATCAGGCAGCGGTTCTTGGATTGCCCACAAGTCCAGCAGTGCTACTACGTCACGGGTGATGTCGATTTCATTCTGATTCTTGCCGTCAAGGACATGAAAGAGTACGAGAGGCTTACCCGTGAACTGTTTTTCGAGGGGGGCAACATCCGAAGATTCAAGACGTTCGTGGCTATGGACAGAGTGAAAGTTTCTCTGGATTTAACCTTGTAAATCTAGGGTGTCTATAGGCCCCGTTATTTCAGTAAGTCAGCCCACGGCCTGAGCTGCAGCCGACCCATTTTGCCCCTTGCTCGCCGGAATGACGCTCATCTGGTTGTAATACGAACGGAGGAACATTGGGAAGATAGTTAATCTGCGGATTCCACGCCATCCGGACACTCAGCCCACCAACATCCGGACACCCGTTCCACGATCATCCGGACAGGCAGTCGGAGCGCAGCGACGCAGGTTCGCATTGTTAGTCTGAAGTCCCTGCTGTCGTCAATTTCGTTGCGCGTCTGCGCATCGACTCGCCCTTCAGTTCGATCCGATAAGCGTTGTGCACCAGCCGGTCGAGGATCGCGTCGCCCAAGGTCGGATCGCCGATCAGCGCATGCCATTTGTCCACCGGCATCTGGCTGGTGACCAGCGTCGAGCGGTTGCCGTAGCGGTCGTCCAGCAGCTCAAGCATGTCGCGTCGTTGCGCGGCAGTAAACGGTGCCAGGCCCCAGTCGTCCAGGATCAGCAGGTCGGTCTTGGCGTAGCCGGCCATCAGTTTGGCGAAGCGGCCGTCGCCATGGGCCAGGCCCAGCTCCTCCATCAAGCGCGGCAGGCGCAGGTAACGCACGCTGTAGCCGTCGCGGCAGGCCTTGTGGGCTAGCGCGCAGGCGAGCCAGGTTTTGCCTACGCCAGTTGGCCCGCCGATGATCAAGTTCAGGCCATCACGCAGCCACTGGCCACCGCCCAGTTGCAGGATCATGGCCTTGTCCAGGCCACGCGGGCTGCGGTAGTCGATGTCTTCCAGGCAGGCGTTGTGGCGCAACCGCGCCGCTTTGAGGCGAGTAGTCAGGCGGGCGTCTTCGCGCTCGGTCACCTCACGGTCGACCATCAGGCCAAGGCGTTCATCGAAGCTCAAATCATTGATATCGGGCGTTGCGTGTTGCTCGCCCAGCGACTTGATCATGCCGTGCAGGCGCAGGGTTTGTAGCTTGTCGAGCGTTGGATTCGGTAGCATTTCGAAGCTCCTTTCTCAGGTCAGTGGTAGTAGCCCGGGCCACGCAGGTTGATGTGCTCGTCGGGCAGTAGCGGCAGGTTTTGCTGAGCCAGCGGCAGGCGCTCCAGCCCTTGGCGCAGGATCGATTCGAGGCTTTTGTAGCTGCATGCGCCCAGTGCCAGCGCCCGCTGGCACGCGGCTTCCAGCCGCGCTTCGCCGTGCTGTTTACTCAGGCGCAGGATGCCCAGGCAGGCGCGGAAGCCGTGCTGAGGGTGGATTCGGCGTTCGAGGATGTAGGCGATGACGCCAGCGGTGTTTGGCCCGGTCTGCTCTGCCCAGCGGATCAGCCGTTGCGGTGTCCACTCGGCGTGTTCGCGGTGGCTCTTGGGCATGTGCTCGGTTTGGGTGGTGTGGCGGCCTTTGTGCAGCGAGCGCAAGTGGCTGACCACGTCGACCTTGGCGGCACAAAGGCGGTAGTGCTCGCAGAACCAGCTGTATTGGAAGCCTTGCGGGTGAGCGAGTCTATATTCCTGCCAGAGCAAGGCCAGAGTGACGCCGGGGCGGCGCAACTCCGCGTGTACCCACGCCCAGTCAGGCATTGGGCGCTGGTCGGTCGGCACCGGCACTGCCGGTGGAAACAGCCGTCGATTCAACTCCGCATCAGAAATATCGATGGGCCACTGAAGCCCACTGGCGGCGAACCGGCAAAGGTAATCCCCTGCACTCGAATGGCCGATGGATAAGCTGGCGGCGATCTTGCGCACGGACAGGCCGGCGTCGAACTTTAGGCGTAGTACCTCTCGGATTTTACGCATGGATAAACGCTCCACGACGACCTCTTCGCTTCGAAAAAAGAGGTCGATAGTAGTGAATAGTCCTGCGTTGCTGCCTGCCTGAAAGTGTCCGGATGGCCGTGGAATCGGTGTCCGGATGCTTGTGGAATGAGTGTCCGGATCAGGGTGGAATCAGTGTCCGGATGTCGGTGGAATGGGTGTCCGGATGGTCATGGAATCCCCAGTTAATCAAGACTGGTACGTCGTACCCACACCGCAAAGGTGTCGGATTTTCCTTGAGCTTTTACTCCACTTGGGCCATGGCCAGAGGGGGTAGTTGCCTGATGCGGGCGATTGCAAACTGTTCGCAGTAGCACCCCGCTGATTCGGTGTCTATCTGCTTGAGCTTGAAGGCCAACCACTGATGGGGGATGCCGGATGCTTCTCATTGGACTCGGCCATGAGCAAAAAACTCTACATCAAGACGCCCGTCAGTCTCATGAAGCCATCGTGAAGCGATTGGGTCGTGCCAAGGGTCGCAGAGTCGTTCCTTTGCGCCGAAGGCGCTGCTCATCGTTGGGATCAAAAAACCACAAAGCCATATCTTTAGTGAGATAGCTTCGTCCAAATTTGAGGAATGGAAGAATTCGCATCCCCCGGTATGCAATCCAGATGACTAGCTGAGGGTTTGTAACTAACATTAAACTCACAAGCGACACCATTAGGATCTCTGGAGAACTTCATGTCCCGCCTTGCCGAATTCCGGAAACTCGAACAGCAGCTCGCAGCCCAATTGGCGGAGTTGGAAACGCTGAAAAACGACGACGGGTTGAAAAGGGAAATCGAGTTTGAAACCAAACTACGGGATCTCTTAGCTGAGCATGGCTAAAGCCTGCGTGATGTGATCAACATCCTTGATCCCCAGGCTGGCAGCCGAAAAGCCGCACGAGCAGGCTCTGAAAAAACTGTTCGTCGTGCGCGCACTGTGAAGATCTACAAAAACCCTCACAACGGTGAGGTCGTCGAGACGAAGGGTGGGAACCACAAGACGCTGAAAGCGTGGAAATCAGAGTTCGGAAGCGATGAGGTTGAGTCCTGGCTGGCTCAGGCTCGTGGTGAGGCCGGGGGTAGAGGCGCCAGTTTTACCTGAAGCCGCTTGCGTAAGGGTACCGGGGCGATGGGGCAACATTGGAACCGACTGGAGCGGTTACCCGTCCATCAATGACCAAGTTGCTCAAGATGAGTGGATGCGGCATGGTCTTTCTCCCTGTATCACCTGGTCGTCACTGCGAGTCCAGATAATCCAGCGTCAAGATTCGACGCCATCTGCCTGACGAGTTCGAGTGGCTGCTTGCTGTCAATGACCAACTAGATGAGGTCGCGCTGACTGCGGGGCAATTTTTTGACCACGTTCTTCGCTGCGGCCCTGACGCCTGCATCTGTGCCGTGGATTTCTGCGGCCAAAAGCAGGACGAGGGTAGCGTGGGATAGGTTTCGGCAGAACCCAACGCATAAAACAAGAGCCAGAATGCCCTGCTCTTGGTTTGCCGACCTTCGAAAAGCCATCCTCTGTAGACAGCGGAGTGGAAGTGCGCGTCCTGCCATTCAAGAAGCAGTATGCGACGCGCATAACACTATGACGCTATGGCAATTTCGCGGTCAGCTTTTGGAGTTGAGATTCCAACTGTTCGCGGTATTTGTGATCAGTGGTGAGTTCGCATGCCGCTGCCATGCTGGCGACGGCTTTTTCTACGTCACCCAAGGCCTCCCAACATTGGCTTTGCTGGGCATGATAAATATTCCTCCTGCCTTGGTTTTTTTCTTCATTTTCAACCATTTCCAATGCAAGCGTCGCAGATTCAATTGCAAGCTCTGGGGTACCCAAGGCCAGCTCAGCCCGGGTCTTCTGATAGAGTACCCAGTGATCAACACGGTCTGGGGGTACCTTGGCAATCGCCACCAAGGCATCTGATGCTCTATTAGCTTCAATCAATGCCTTCGCTACCACACGGGCTGTGTAAGAAGTCAACCGGTCACCGCGACTGACTTCATCTGCGAAACTACAGGCGGCTTCGTTGAGTTCATTGGCAAGCGCCTGCTTCCCAGCCGAGCGAGCCGCAACAGCAACATTTGTCAGCCCTTCGCACGTATTCGACCATTGTCGCGCCTCTACGGAGTTGGGACGAATCGTCAGCATTTCTGGAAATGCCTCAGCGAGCACAAGGCAGATATCAGCGTGGTGATACCCATACAGGCTAGTGAGAGCCAGAAATGCTTCATAGAATTGATCGAAGCCTTCCAGCGCCGAAAGTCCAACGACATCGGCAAGCTGTTGCACCTTTACCGAATCATCCTTGATTTGATTACTAAGCGTAAAGTAGCTCCTAAGCCTGCTAATGGCTGCTAGCGAAACGCGAAGCGGAACCTTCTCCGGCGAATCAAGCGTGCGGTCGATAAGATATCTGTTGGCTATCTCACCCTCTGCCACCATTGTCTGTGGTACACCTTTCTGGGTACCTAGATGTGCAACCTGACCGTGAGCAGCGTGCCAATCGGGTTGTTCAGTCAGTAGGCGCTTGAAGCAATCCAGCGCCAGCTCTGGCTTAGCGCAGCGACGAAACGCTTTCCCTTGATGGTGCATCAGCTCTGCTCGCACTTCTGGATCAGAAGCCGAATCGAGAGCTTGGCCATATTCTTCAGCGCATCGTTCGTAATACGCGCTGCGGTCTTCCTGAGGCAAGGTATAGGCGTGTGCCTCCTTGGCATCTACGACGCACAGCAGCTGGGCCATCGGCATATCACCAGTGACTGGGGTGTCCTGCAAACTGGGCGCTATATACCTGATAGGGTCAACCTGCATGAGCGCGTATGTCAGCCAATCAGGCGCCCTATCCCCTTTTCGGTGATTCGCAGACTTAAGTTGCGCGACGGCCAAATGGATCTGGCGCAGCGTGCTTGGAACCATTTCACCGTGACTGAGACTCACATACTGTTCGATGGCGGTGGCCAAAACGCCGTCGTCCTCAGCGGTGCGTACTGCCCGGCAAATAAGCTCATGCACGGCAACAGTTGAGGAGGTCGCAGTTCGGCTAAGAATTGCCAATCTCTGTAGCGCCGCTCGCGTCATCGTGCCGATGAAGCTGTTGAGAAATTTTATTTCGTAGGTTCTACAGCCACCATTGGCGATCTTGACCAAGGCGTTGCGGTTTTCCGGACTCAACTTTCCCAGCATCAGCGAGAGTATTGAGGTGCCATCTGCTTGCTGTGCTTCACCAGGGTTCTCAAGCACCTCCAGATACAAATCTTCTTTGGATATATCGTCCTCGTCACCAAGACTTCGCACGATCGATAGAATGAGAGGTGAGAATCGACACTCTTCGACAAACCTTCGACAAGCGTCAGTAGCAGTTGCCTCGCTTTCATCTAAAATTTGAAGCGCTGTTTTATGGGAGACTCGCTCAATCGGGACACAAATCTTAGCCTCCTCCTTACCAGTTGCTCCAATCTGAGAGGTTACCAGCACTCTGCCGCCATGATTGAACCCGGCAGCCAGCTCTACCTGTAACTGGCTGGGCTGCAACGCACGAGTCAGATCATCGACGATAAGCAGGGTTTTAGAGGCATTGAATATCCCCGCAACGTTGATGGCGACCCCGCCGCGAACCCGTTTTATCGCGCTAAGGGCTACATCAGGCCTCCAATCCTCTCCGGAAATCCAGATATAGTTTTCGTATTCATCCAATGTCTCGCGAACGTAATTGATTGCGGCTTGAGTTTTGCCTGCTCCGCTGAGCCCATGTAGCACACAGATCTGAGGGCCGGCAGCGAAATGGTCGCGAATCTGGCGAAAGAAAATCTCTTCACTTTTGAAATCCGCACAAACCGGCGGCACACGACCAAAGTATGCGTAATTGTCAAGATTCTGACCAAAATCTGGAAAATATTCGCGAAAAAAATCGGCGTGATTAGCATTGTCGACGGATGCATCGAATATATGCTCAGCGAGATCACGTGCGCTTAGAAATCGAATCTGTTCCGAGTAATCTTCGGCTAGCTTGGTTTTGTTAAATTTAACACGGAAGGACGCCGGCTGTTCCTCGCTAGAGACCAAGTAGATTCTCTCAGGAACTCGACCAGCGCAATGTGCCAATACATGGGTCAAATCTTTTTCAATTTTTGCAAATTTAGTACTTTCATCGGCAGTTTTTACACCAATAAAATAATCTTCTTCAGTACTATATTCACCCACCACTTTGAAATCGTGAGAGTAGGTATCTAAGGTGTAGCCGACAGGCTTGTAGTCCTTGTTCACGCCGCGCTGAATCAGGGGGAAACCTTCAAGGATTTCGAGAACTTTGTGACCTACAAACTCAAGTGACACGGCATCAATTTCAACTATTTCTTCGATCAAGTCTTTGACGATGCGTTTTCGAACAAACTGAGCCATTCATTCCCCCTTAACCATCAGATTTTGTGCGGCGACGAGCGAACGTAAGCGTCGCTTAACCTCGATCTATCCGTCCTGGTAGCCCTCATTTCTGCCACCAGCCTACCGTCCGGTGTATTTTACCTGAGCCGGATGACGTAATGCGGCGATCATTTTTTCTTTGCGCTCAGCTGGTTGCCTGTACGCCCTATGTGGTGGACAAAAATGGAAGCGTAGTGAGGCTTTCGGCTGCCGCAATTTGCCAGACCATTTCGAGTGGCTGCTTGCTTTCGATGACTAGGTAGATGAGGTTTCGCTGACTGCGGGGGAGTTTTTTGACCACATTCTTCGCTGCGGCCCTGACGCCCGCATGCGTGCCGTGAATTTTTGCGGCTAAAAGCAAAACGAGGGTAGTGTGGGTGGTGTACGCGCCCTCGGTGTCGTCACCATACAGCATACGTGATTATGTGGAGTTGAATGAGCACCATTTCTACAGTCCGGTCAACTACAAAAACGCCTGTGAGCGACACTGCCTGGAATGTTGGCTTGGCGTGGCTGAACTCGTAGATATTGCTCCAAAAAATAACCAAAGCAGCAGAGTTGGAGGTTCTTGGGCCACTCGCCAATGAGCACTGGTACGATGTCGCCCTCTACAAGGAAATAGACCAAGGTGATCTTGGTGCTACGTACAGTGAGTACTTTCACCAGGGCTGCCACCTGGCAATCCTCCAATTGTGGCGGTTGGTTACTGATCGGTCGATTTTTTTACCTCACGGCATCATGATTTACCCGCAGGGGAGACTGGATTTGAGTAGTGTAAGACTTGATAACAAGCTGCTGACCAAAGCTGCTTGTTCTCAGGTTAGCGCTTCAGGGGTGCGTCTTAAAGAATTAGATAAATACCCTCTTCTGGTGATCCCGTTAAGGTTTTCATGGGACTCACTTGTGCAAGGTGATCACAAAGCACATATGGAGATGATAGCAAGTGTGTCTGAGGTTGCGGACGGTCTCTGTTTTGATTTGATCAACTACATAGGGTGTAGGTTGGAGCATCTGTCGGCAGAAACTAAGCCAGCGTCTCCAGGACAGTTGATGTCTAATCGAATGATGTCTGCGATGTTATTGGTAAAGTCTGGTGACATGGACTCCGTATTCTTAGCGGGGGCTGCATTTACGCATGCACTGACGAAAGGGCTTGGACTTGATCTGCGTCAGCCTGAGTGGGATCAATTTCCAGCTGATGGGGAAGTCGGAAAGTTTGCTACTCATGCGTTGTCGCTGTATTCACAAATGCTTCAGGCGCAGTCGGCCACCTCGAAATTCGTACAGGCACTGAGTTTAATAGAGTTTTTAGCATTTCCAACTGAGTATAAGCCGTTCAAAAAAGTAAAAACGGTGGTGTCGCGCTATATGACGAATTGCCTTGTGGAGCGCAAGCGAATACTTGACAGGTTCGAGGATCTTACTGGCAAAATCGATGAGGCTACTAAAGAGCAGATAGGTTTGCGAACCAGAATTGTGCACATCGGTTCGCGACTTGAACAGTTGGTTAAAGCCCGGGTTGATCGGGAGGAATTGTTTGGTGAACTCGATGACTATATTCGAACTATGATAGATCCCATGATCGAGCATTCGTACATGTCGCACTCGGTGTATGAAGAAGTTAAGGAAACTATGTAGGGGGTATTTCGTATCCTAGAGCTTACGTGTTGGGGTTAGCGAGGGTTACGGCCCTAATTAGGGCAGAACATGCAGGCCGCGCATGAGATCCGGAGATTAAGGTTCTGGGCCCCCCCCACTTCTTTGGGGCCATGCTGCCCAGCTCGTGACATCAATATATAAAGTGATGGCGCAGGTCTTTCCTTTCTCGCGCCTGTCAAATGGAAAGCAGCGTGGGCGGTGGAGGCCGGGATGATCCTGATCTAGAAAATGGCGGTGATAAGGATGGGTTCGGACTGAGGATTTCGCGGCTGCCGATACATCAACACAGTGCCTCTTGAATGGCCTTGGGTGTTGACCTAGGTTTGAAGACCGGATATCGGCCCGGTGCCCATGGTCTGGGAGCCTGATGGCCAAAAAAAGCGAAAAATACCAGGTCAACGTATTGACAGTATAAGTTTAGTGAGTTCTTGATCTCGATCATCCGCACCTGCGGGTCTTTGGCTTGTTCGGCGAATCGTTGTGGATCGAAGCGCCCGTCGGCTGTCCTGCAACCAAAATAACCGCTGCCCAATTCCCAGGTCAGGTCGCCGCCGTGCTCGCGGTGGTAGGGGCTGATGCTGCCTTCACCGGTGTCATGGGCAAAATTGCCGAGCTTCGCCCCCTGATTCAAGGCGCGGATGGCATTGGCGCTGAGCGAACCAAAGCTCATTGCTGAAATGTTGAAAATCGAGGCCGAGTAGGGCTGGGTGCATTGCGGTCCGCCGACGATCACCCGAAAGGCGTTGGGATCGCTGAGTGGCGCGGGGCGCATGGAGTGGCTGATGAACTCGAAGCCTGTCTGGTACACATCAATCAGGGTGCCGAATGGCCTGTCTGCCGATTCGTTCTTGGCTCGTGAGTAGACCAGCGAACGTTGTGCCCGGGAGAAGGGCAAGGCATCGCTGTCGGATTCCAGCAGGTACTGGCGGATCTCCGGGCGAATAGCCTCTACGGCGTAGCGAATATTGCCGAGAACCGGGTAGTTGCGTCGTACCGAGTGGGGCGACTGCAACAGGTCGATTATCCCCACTACTGACAGCACGCCGGTCAGCAGGGTGAAGGGCCACAGCCACTCGTGATGCCAGAACGGCAAACTGCACAAGGTAAAAAGCACGCAACCAACGAAGAAGGCGTAACGACTGAGAATCGACAGACTCATACGGTTTCCTGGGCTAATGACGGTGGTTTTCGATCTGATTTTTTTGGGGTGTTTCCGGCACGGCACTGTTCCGGGGGGAGATGCTCACGCAGTGCCTCAAAAAGGCTCGATGCTTCAACCACCCGAAAGCAGCTTCGGCAAAGCAGGTGCTTCGTTCTGAAAGGCTATCGGCCGGATTGAGAATAGCTCAATGACAGGGATCGAACGGCAGAGTAGCTGAATTCAGTCCTCTAGCACCCATGGCTTGATTTGGCGGATTCGTCCGGCCATTTCGTAGACGTCTTCGCGTCCTTCGAGGCTTGTCCAGCGCAGGTGCTCGATCAACGTCCGCTCTTTAGGGTTGAGCGCGACAAAGCCCAGCTCATCGGCTTTATGCATGAACGCTTCGCGGGGTTCTGAGGGCGTACTGGCTGCGATCACTTCCTGCAGCGCGCTTTGCAGCATCGACACGTAACCGACCAGCATGGATGGATTACACAGCACGTCAGTCTTGTTGACGTAGCCGTCGAGCAGGCGCAGCGAATCCCTTGCTTCGATCAGGCGGCTATAGGCATGGAGGGAGATTTGGTAGTGATCTGGTTGAGACATGGCTTGTTTCCATCCGGCCAATACGCCAGGAGCCAGTCCCGGGCCGCTGATCCTGCAACGGCGGGGCGAACCTTAGCGGCAAGCGTCGGCCTAATCAAGTTCACGAATGATGCAAGTCACGACAATCGATTTGGGTGTGAAACGAGTGATATGTTATGTTGTAACTATCTTCTCATCTCGCTCTGGAGGCATCATGAAACCTGATATCCATCCTCAATACCGTCAAGTGCTGTTCCACGACACTGCGGCTGATGTTTACTTCCTGATCGGCTCGACCGTTGACACCGACCGCACGCAAAAACACAGTGACGGCGAAACCTATCCTTACGTGGCGCTTGATGTGTCCAGTGCGTCTCACCCGATGTACACCGGGCAACAGCGCAAAACGACGACAGAAGGCCGGATCGCGGGCTTCAACAAGCGTTTTGCCACGTTTGGCTCCGGTGCAAAAAAAGACACTGCAGCGGCTGAATGATGCCGTGCCGGTCTCGCGGCCTGGACGATCAGAACCTGATCTTCCACGCCGCGAGATTTTTTTTGCCTTTTCTTTGACTTCGACGACCACCTGCACGCATCGCCACTGGACTAAAGGGCAAATTTGCTTTTGACTCTGCGGCCTGAAAATCAGGAGTTGTCGCTTTGAAAAAATCAGTCGCCATCCTCTTCGGCGGACAATCCAGCGAACACGAAGTCTCGTTGCAGTCAGCGAGGAACGTGATCAACGCGATCGATCGTAGCGCCCACGATCTGACGCTGATCGGCATCGACAAGTCGGGCCGCTGGCTGCACTTCGATGAGAGCGATTACCTGCTGAATGCCGGTGACCCGGCGAAGATCAGCCTCAGTGCCTCAGGTAAGCGGTTGTCTTTGCTGCCGGGCAGTACTGACGGGCAGTTCGTTGACGTCGAGTCGGGCATCGAGCTACCGCGAATAGACGTTGTGTTCCCGTTGATTCACGGAGCATTCGGTGAGGACGGTTCGTTGCAGGGGCTCCTGCGTCTGCTGGCCATTCCTTTTGTCGGTCCTGACGTGCTTGCTTCTGCTGCGTGCATGGATAAAGACGTGACCAAGCGCCTGCTGCGTGACGCCGGTATTGCTGTTGCGCCGTTCGTGGTGGTCAGTCACGGGGAGTCAGTGGCGTATGCCTCTGTAGTCGCTCAACTCGGCTTGCCAATATTTGTAAAGCCTGCGAGTCAGGGCTCTTCGGTTGGCGTCAGCAAGGTGACCGATGAAGCCAGCTACAGCACGGCTTTGGCACTGGCTTTCGAATACGATCACAAGGTTCTGATCGAAAAGGGCATCGTTGGCCGCGAAGTGGAATGCGCAGTGCTCGGCAACCGTCAGCCGCAAGTCAGTGTCTGTGGTGAAGTGATTGCCAACGACGAGTTCTACGCCTACGACACCAAGTACCTGAACGGTGATCAGGCGCGTATCGCAATCCCTGCCGAGCTGGCGTCCGATGTGAGCGATGAGGTCCGCGCCGTTGCATTACGCGCGTATCAGGTACTCGGTTGCGCAGGGCTGGCGCGTGTGGACTTCTTTGTCACCGAGGCTCGGGACATCATCATCAATGAAGTGAACACGATTCCCGGTTTCACCTCTATCAGCATGTACCCCAAGTTGTGGCAGGCCACTCACTTGTCTTATTCAGGCCTGATTGACCGTCTGATCGAGTTGGCTCTGGAGCGCGCCGAGGAAGCCAGGCACCTCAAGACCGAGATATTTGCATGAAGCTGATTCACATCGCTGCGGCGTTACTGATCGGGGATGACGGCCGCACATAGCTGGTGCGCAAGCGGGGCACCCAGGCATTCATGCAGCCAGGCGGCAAGATTGACGCGGGTGAGTCTGCTGCGCAGGCTTTGGTGCGTGAACTAGAGGAAGAACTCGGGTTGCATATCGATCCTGCCAGCGCGGGGTATCTCGGCTCATTCGCGGCACCTGCTGCCAACGAGCCGGGCTACGAAGTGCGCTGCGAGTTGTTTGAAGTGCGCATCACAGCCGATGTGGTGCCCGCTGCCGAGATCGAGGAGGTCGTGTGGATCAGTGCCCAGAGTCGTCCAGAGCTGAATCTGGCGCCGCTGACCAGGGACACGATTCTGCCGATTTACCGAGGCATGTTCGCCCAAGCCTGATAGTGATCAGGCTTTCCCGGTAATCCCGTATTTGCGCAAGCGATGGGCAATGGCGGTGTGCGAGGTCTGTAGGCGCGCCGCCAGTTGCCGGGTTGATGGATAGTCGGCGTAGAGCTTTTCCAGCAAGGATTTTTCGAAGGTATCAACGGCCTGCTCCAGGCTGCTCACTTCGCCTTCATTGTCTCCGGCAACAGCAGTGCCAGCGATATCCAGATCACCGATGTCCACCAGATTGCTGTCACTGATGGCCGCCGCGCGGAAAATCACGTTCTGTAACTGACGCACATTGCCCGGCCAGCGGTTGCCGAGCAGTGCCGGATAAGTGCTGTTGGCAAGGCGACAAACCGGGCGCTGAATCTGCGCGCAGGCCTGTTCCATGAAATAGCGCGCCAGCAGCAGAATGTCCTGACCGCGATCGCGCAGTGGCGGGACCTCCAGATTGAGTACGTTCAAACGATAGAACAGGTCTTCCCGGAAGCTGCCTTCGCTGACCATTTTTTCAAGGTTGCGATGGGTGGCGCTGAGGATGCGCACGTTGACCTTCACTTCCTTATCGCCGCCGACACGCCTGAAACTTCCATCATTGAGAAACCGCAGCAGCTTGGCTTGCAGGTAGGGTGACATTTCGCCAATTTCATCGAGAAACACCGTGCCATGGTTGGCCAGTTCCATCAGACCCGGCTTCCCACCTCGTTGCGCGCCGGTGAACGCGCCAGGGGCGTAACCGAACAGCTCACTCTCGGCGAGGTTTTCCGGCAGCGCGGCACAGTTCAGCGCCAGAAAGGGCGCGCTGTGTCGCGTGCTGGTGGCGTGGCAGGCACGGGCCACGAGCTCCTTGCCGGTACCGGTTTCACCCTGAATCAGGAGTGGCGCATCCAGCGCAGCAACCCGTTGTGCCCGGGCTTTCAAGGTGCGAATAGCGGGTGATTCACCCAAGAGTGCGTCGAAGCCTTCTGCGTGATCGTGATGCAATGCCGACAGGCGTTCACCTATCCGGCTTGGCTGGTAGAGCGTGAGCAACGCACCGGCATCGGTGATTGGCGTGGCATCCAGCAGCAGCGCTTCGCCGTTGAGGGTGACTTCACGCAACGGCAGGCGGAACCCGTTTTCCAGCAGTGCGCTGTGCAAACCAGGATCGCTAAACAGCTCAGCCACTGGCTCGCCGGCAGGTTCGCGACCGATCAATGCGATTAACGCGGGGTTGGCCAGCAAGACGTGCCCGGCGCTGTCCAGAGCCAGAACCGGATCCGTCATGGCCGCCAGCAATGCATCGAGTTGCAGATGACGGCGCTGACCAGGAAGGATGTCGACCACGGTAATGGCTTCGACTCCGCGAACCCGAAACAGCGCGTCCTTGAGTTCTTCAAGCACCTGATGGCTGAGAGTGGGGGCGTCGATGTAAACGTTGGGCGGGACCATCTCTACCGCATCAAGATTCAGATTACGCCCACCCAGAATGGCCAGGACTTCCTGAGTGATACCGACGCGGTCGATGAAACTGACGTGGATACGCATGAGACGCCAAAGGTTCTGGGTGAAGAGGTGGGCGATTATGCCAGTAAAAATGGGGTATTAATTATTGGAAGAAGCGGCATGGATGGGGCCGACCTGGAATGCTACCCATGTGGGAGACTCCATATCTTCGCGCAATCTCAAATCCTGCGGGAGCGAATTTACTCGCGAAGGAGCTGGTACATCCGATGTCCTGGTATCGGCTGTTATACCGCCTTCCCGAATAAATTCGGTCCCACAGGGCCTGTCATGAGCTTGAGATCATGGCCTCACATATCTCAGACCAAATGCTCCGGCTTTACCGGCTCGCCTGACTCAAGGCCAAGCTTGTCGCGTACATCCTTGAACATCCGATCATATTCTTCATGCATCGCCAGTGGCAGGACGGCAATGTGCGGCATGCCATGTTTGACGGCAACCTGGTTGGCGTTATGGGCAAAATTGCAGGCTAGATCTCGCGGCAGTTCGAACTCATCTTCAAACGTATTGCCAGCGACCTCGCCTTGCATGGAGAAGTGCATGCACTTGCCTTCCTCGGGGTTCTCGCTGACTTCATAGCGAATATGAATGTCGTAGCCGAAATCCGATGCTTGCAGCGGCGCGCGGGTGATATGCAAATGGCCTGGTTCAAACATGTCAGTGCCCCTTGATTGCTCGATGAGTGTACCGGTAGACCCTTTTGAGTCTATTGACGTTCAGTGGCAGTCGAGCCTCAACCATAGACTATCGTGAGTGACAGGGGCATGACGTGGATCAGGAGGCGTCGCTGACTGGCTCTGGTCGGGACCAGATCCACAGGTTGCCCAGCAACATGCCACCAATGGCGGCATAGACCGGCCAGCCGTGCATCAGGTACAGCATCAGGCCCGCACAGACCAGCATGCTGATGGTGGCGCTGACTTTGGCGTTGCGGGTCACCCGGCGACCGTTGCGCCAATTGCTCAGGATTGGCCCGAACAACTTATGATTTTCCAGCCAGGCACTCAGGCGCGGCGAGCTTTTGGTCGCCGCCCACGCCGCCAGCAATATGAACTCGGTGGTGGGCAGGCCCGGAATGAAAATAGCCGCGATGCCTATACCGAGGCTGATATAGGCAAGGAGGCCGAACAACAGGCGAGAGAGTCGGGAACCGGGTGGTTTGGAGGTCATGGTCACTACAGGCAGGTTCAGAAAGCCCGGCCAGCTTAACAGCACCGGGCGCTTTTTCATGCTTGAACCGGCTCTGCTTTTGGTGCGTGAGCATAGGCGTGCTGCAACAGCACATTGAAGCGCTCGAAGGCTGCGAGTGCGCCTTTATCTGCTTCTGCTTCCTCCTGTGCTGTGAGGCTCAGGCTGTCCAGGGTTCTGATAAAGCTTTTCCAGCCTTCGGCGCGGCCACCGGCAGGCTCGCCCAGATGCCGGGCACCAAAGTTCTCGCTCAGGTCCAGCGCAACGGCACGCTTGATCAGAAAAGCCGCCCCCAGCTTCGAGCCTTCGGACACGAACAGCCAGCCCAACGCCTCAGCCTTGCCCGGTTGGCTGACGGCACCGTCGATTGTTTCAGGGATTGCGGTATTCAGATCTGCAAGGTCAGCCTTGGCCTGCTCCGCACGGCAACGAGCAGGCAGGTCAGGGACAATTTGCCTCAGCTCAGGATCGTTGTACAGACCCTGCAGTTCAGCCTGAAACAGGTACTGGGCGACGACAAAACGTTTGTAACTTTCCAGCGTTTCGAAAGGCGCATTGGCTTTTACAGCCTTGTCGAGCCGCTCATGCGGCGCATGGGTGATCTGATTAAGGCGCTGGGAACGCAGGGCAGGGCGGTTCTGCTCGGTGCTCATCGGGTCTTCCTTGGAAAATGGAGGGGATGTTGAATAGACGAATGACAAACGTTTGAAGCGTAAAAATCGTGGGACCGGCTTTAGCCGGGAAAGCGGTATACCCGATGAATCATTTTTCCGTGACTGTAAGGGCCTCTTCCCGGCTGAAGCTGGTCCCACGACGTGAAGTCCGTGGGGGCATTGTTTAATCAGATATCCCAGACCACGTTGACGCTGAAGTTGCGACCCGGTTGACTCAGGCGATCCAGGTTGGCCGGGGAGGTGGCGCCTGCTTCTCCTACGCCGTCGTATCCGCGCACGTCATCCCACAACCAGTATTTTTTGTCGGTCAGGTTGTAGAGCCCTGCGTTGACAGTCACGTCGTTGGTAACTTTGTAGTAGCCCGTCAGGTCCAGAATGCCAAAGCCAGGCGTCTTGAACTGTCTGGATGTGCCATCTGGCGGATTGAACTGGCTGTCATCCACACGGTTTTTGCGTTTAACCAGGGTCCAGCTTACAAGGCCGCCGTAGGTGTCTTGTTCATAGCCCAGCCCGAACACACTGGTCAGCGGGTTAACGCTGTTGATCGGCTCGCCAGTGTCATTGTTGCGACCATTGGCGTAGGCGATCGAGGCCTTGCTGTAGAGACCTTCAGGCGCACCAAAACTGTCGAGGTTCAGGCGACCCTTGATCTCGGCACCCTTAATGGTGGCGTGCTTGATGTTGTAAGACTGGAAGGTGGTTTGGCTGTAACCGGCAGCCAGGCCATCCTCGTTGATGAAGTCGCGGTACTTGTTGTAGAACACGGCAACGTCGAAAGAGCCGGCATCGAAACGTCCGCGCAGACCCGTTTCATAGCTTTTGCTTTTTTCCGGATCAAGGTCGGGGTTAGGCTCGACCACGTACCCGGCACTGACGTTTTCAAAGCTGCCGTACAACGCCTTGGCCGACGGAGTGCGGAAGCCCTCGGCGTATTGGCCGTACCAGGTATATTCGTTGCTCAGCGCATAAGTCACGCCGAGTTTGGGTGACACGCGATGCCATTTACGATCTTTGTCATTGGCCCCGCCCTCATTTCGCAGGCCTTCGGAGTTGAGGAATTCTTCGGTCATCTTCGGGCTGAGGCGGGTGTAGTCGTAACGTACGCCAGGCAGGAAGGTCCAGTCATTCCAGCTGATCTGGTCCTGTGCGAACAACGCGTAGCTGGTGATGGTTGGATCCGGGAAGTCGCTGGCCGGTGCCGGGTTGTCGGACGCCACCGGGCTTGGCGCGCCGACAACGCTACACGCTCCCAGGACACTCGCGCAGGTGGCGCTGCCGGTGCGTAATCCGGTGACTTTCTGTTGTTTAACGGTGGTGCCGTAGGTCAGTTCGTGATCGGTGCTGGCGATGGCGAATGCCTTGTCGAATTGCGCATCGACGATCCACTGTTTTTCCTGGTAAGTAGTGTCCCGGTTACGATGCAGCAAGCGGCTGAACGGGAAGTAAAGCTCACGCGTCGCCTGATCGGTCTTGGCATTCTGATAGTTCAGGCTCCATTTGACCTTGTCTGCCAGAAGGCTATCCAGCGCAAAGCTGTGGTCAATGCCAAAGCGTTCGCGAGTAATGGTGTCCTTGGCGGTACGGCCCTGGTACATGCCTTGCCCTACACCAAAGCCGAAAGGTCCTCCGACGGCGCTCAGCTGATTGGTATCGCGGGTGTCCTTGTACTTTTCGTACGTCAGCCCAAGGCGTGAATCAGCTGCGTAGTTCCAGCCCAGTTTGGCCAGCACGTTGGTCGCACGTGCATCTTCAGGGTTGGCTTCAGTCCGTGTCAGCCCGCTGCCGCTCGTGCTGCCGTAGGATTCGGTCTCATGACCGTTGCGCTGGCTGACATGCAGCAGGCTATCGAAGTCGTCAAGGCGGCCCGCAACGGTAGCCGAGGTCAGCCAGCTTTCATCGGCTGAGCTATAACCGGTTTTCAGGCGCGCACCGACGTCCTTGCCCGGCTTGATGATGTCGTCCGGATCCAGAGTGTAGTAACTGACAACACCACCTATGGCACTGCTGCCGTAGAGCGCTGAGGCAGGGCCACGAAGAATTTCCACCCGCTTGACGATTTCCGGATCGACATAGTTACGGCGGGTCTGGGCAAAAGGCCCGGTGAAGAAGCTGTCTGGAACTTCGACGCCGTCTACCTGGGTCAGGATCCGGTTGTTGTCGATACCGCGAATGTTATAACCGGTAGTCCCCCCGCGCTGACCGGCACCGCCTACCGAAACGCCTGGCTCGTAACGCACCAGATCGCGAATGGTGTTCACGTTCTGGCGGTCGAGTTCGGTACGTTCGTGCACTGAAACGGTGTTGGGTACTGAGGCAATATCCTGTGCCTGACGGGTCGCACTCACCGTGATCTGGTCCAGTGCGACAACCCCGGCGCTGCGCTTTTCCAGCACCACATTGTTGTTGCCCATGGCGCGGTAGCTCAGGCTCGAACCTGCCAGCAGTTTCTCCAGCGCATTGGCAGGTGTGAGCGAACCCTGAGCACCCGGAGAGGTGACATTGTTTGCCAGCTCTGAAGAAACCCCCACTTGCCAACCCGTAATGCGGCTGAACTCGTTAAGTGCCGAAGCCAATGGCTGCTGCGCAATGTTGAAGGCGTAAACCCCGGCAGCTCGAGTCGGCGCCGTTGCAGCTTCGGATTCGCCGGTGGTGGCTGCGTGCAGTGCACTGGACCATCCAGCGGCGGATAGCAGCGCAAGGGTCAACAGCGAGAGGGCAGACTTTTGCAGCCCGGCGGTGCGGGATGCGTTGGGCGTGGCGGGATTACGCATTGTCGATGGGGCTCCGTTGTGCAGTCTTTTTTAGTTTTCTGCGACTGACGCTAATACGAATCAGTTGCATTGGCTAAGACGAGACGCGCGACGGATAGCTATCGAGTAAAAATAAATTCGTTTTAGTTGAGGATGACCAGTGCGGGCAGTTCATGCAGCTGTGCAGAGGTGATATGTGCCAGTGAGCGAACCACTTCCATTGGGTTGTCGAGGCGGTAATTTCCGGTCACGGCAACGCTTTCCAGCTTGCTGTTGGTGTTGACGATCCAGCCAGGGTAATAGCGCCGCAGCTCGGCAAGCACCTCGCCCAACGGACAATTATCAAACACCAGTCGACCCTGAACCCACGCCAGGTCTGTGTTTTGATCAAGCTTTTGCCGATGACTGAACCCCTCAGGACCCACGCGGATACTGTCACCACCAGCGAGTTTGACGGCTTCGTTGCCCTGCGTAGCGCGGACATCCAACGCCCCGCGTTGTACCTGGATTTGCGCGATGCCATTCAGGTAGCGCACGGCGAACGCACTACCGCTTGCGCGCATGCTGACTGCCCCGGCAAGCACCTCCAGTGGCTGTTGAGGGCTCGCTGGCACTTCGAAGAACGCCTCACCCTGAAGCAACTTGGCAACCTGGTTTGTATCAGTCGCTTTGCTGGAAAAGGCAGAGTTTGTGTTGAGTAATACCTTCGAGCCGTCGTCCAGTTGCAGGCGTTGGCGTTCACCGACAACGGTCAGGTGGTCAGCCTGAAGGCGCAGCCCCAGATTGCTGAAGCTGAACAATCCGATCAACAACATGGCGGCGGTGGCCAGTGGTATCCAGTGGGGACGTAGACGGCGCCAGCCAGAGGGTTTGACCGCGGTCAGCTCTACCGCTGCCTGGGTGACCGGTTGCGAATGCCAGATAGCCTGAACTTTGTTGAACGCCTCCCGATGAGCCGGGTCGGCCGCCAACCAGCTCTGGAAGCGGGCTTGCTGCTGTTCGTCGGTGCCGTCCAGTTCGATCAGCCAGCTCAAGGCTTGATCCATCACGCTGTCGCTCAGCATTTCTTCAGCGACAGTGCGCGCGCGATGGAGGTCAGGATCCTTCACGGGAAGCCCTCGATTGTTCTTGTAGATCGTCGGCCAGTGCCGGATTTGCCGCAGCCTGCTGCAAGACTCAAGGGTGGTCAAGTCTTGTGGCAACAGCGACGCAGATTGCCATGATCAGTTTCAGCTCTTTCTGCACGGTACTTGCCGATACGTCGAGTCGCTCTGCAATTTCTACATAGCTGAGACCCTGCAGGCGGCTGAGACTGAAAATCTGTTGTTGGCGTGCTGTCAGCGTAGCAAGGCTTTTACTCAGTCCTTCGACCAGTCGCCTCGCATGGGTTGCGTCTTCAAGTGAGGTCACCGGAGCGCTGACGTTTTCCATCTCGGCTGTCGTCGCGTCCTCGGCCAGCGTACGTTCTCGCACACGCCGGGCGCGCAAATGATCCAGTGCCAGGTTGCGGGCGGTCTGAAAAATGAACGGCTCAAGATGCTCGATGGTCCGGTTGCTCAATGCACCCGTCACACGTAGGTAAGTCTCCTGAAGCAGGTCTTCTGCAGTGCTGTGATTGCTGACAATCCGCTGCAACGTGCGCAGCAGAACAGGTCTGTGAGAGACGAATACTTCGTTTAAACGCGATTGACTCACCAGAGGAGTACTCGACCAAAAAAGCAGCGGATGATAATGCTTCTCATCCTCTTGTCTGGTCAAGGAGTGTTTGCTGTTCTGATCTGCAGAAAATAACGCGGCTTGGTGACCTGTGGGAGATCGCCCCTTGTCTCTGACGCATCGCTATCGCGCAGCAAGCACCGGACCTGTAGGAGTGAGCTTGCTCGCGATTCGGTCTGTCAGTCGATGTACATATCGGCTGTGCTGACGCTATCGCGAGCAAGCTCACTCCTACAGAAATGCATCCCGACTCAGGAATGATGGTTCCTCAAACTCAGAGTTTCACTCCGCGTTATGCAACGCCAGGCAGTTATCCAGCATGCGGTTGGAGAACGCCCATTCGTTGTCATACCAAGCAAGGACTTTTAGCAACTTGCCACTGACTTTGGTGTGATTGGCATCGAAAATTGACGACAACGGGTTGTGGTTGAAGTCGTGAGAAACCAGCGGCAGGGCGTTGTATCCCAGCACCTTCGAGTGCTGACTGGCTTCTTTCAACAACGCGTTGACGTCAGCCGCGGAGGCTTCACGGGTCAGCTGTACGGTCAGATCCACCAGAGACACGTTGATCACCGGAACCCGGACGGCCATCCCTGTGAGTTTGCCTGCCAGCTCTGGCAGAACAAGGCCGACTGCTTCAGCAGCACCGGTCTTGCTCGGGATCATCGACTGGGTTGCCGACCGCGCGCGGTACGGATCGGTGTGATAAACATCGATCAGATTCTGATCGTTGGTGTACGCGTGAATAGTGGTCATCAAACCACTTTCGATGCCCAGTTCACGGTGCAGCACTTGCGCCACCGGCGCCAGACAGTTAGTCGTGCAGGATGCGCTGGAAATGATTTGATGCGATTGGCGCAGGGTGTCGTGGTTCACGCCATAGACGATGGTCGCGTCGGCACCTTGGGCCGGGGCCGAGATAATCACCTTGCGAGCACCGGCAGTCAGGTGCGCAGCAGCTTTGTCGCGGCTGGTGAACAAGCCGGTGCATTCGAATACCACGTCAATGTTCTGGGCTTTCCAGGGCAACTCGGCAGGGTTGCGAATGGCGCTGACCGCAATACGGTCACCATTGACCGTCAGGCTCTCGCTGTCACACTCGACAGTGCCGGAAAAAGGACCGTGAACCGTGTCGAAACGCAGCAGGTGAGCATTCATCTCACTGTCGCCCAAATCATTGATGGCGACGACCTGCAGGTCTTGGCGGTAGCCTTGGGTATACAGTGCTCGCAGGACGTTGCGGCCGATGCGGCCAAAACCATTGATTGCAATACGAAGAGTCATACAGCCGTCCTTTCTGAATTTGTTGTTGGAATTACAAGATTATTCGCATAGAAATAGAAAACAAGCCTTTTTAATGGCAATATTTTGTTTTATCTACAACGAGAAGCCTGTAAGGCCAAAACAGTTGATCGAGATCAAGCTTTTACAGATAAGGCCTGTGCCTCGAAATCTGCAAGGTCTGAAACGGGTGACCACATACGTTAGCCTGGAGTTCAGCACATGCATCCCCGCATCCTTGAAGTAACCGAGCGGCTGATAGCCCGTAGTCGCGAAACCCGGCAGCGCTATCTGCAACTGATTCGAGGCGCCGCAAGCGACGGCCCGATGCGCGGCAAGCTGCAGTGCGCCAACTTCGCTCATGGCGTTGCAGCCTGTGGCCCTGAAGACAAAAACGCTCTGCGCATGATGAACGCGGCTAACGTTGCCATCGTGTCGTCCTACAATGACATGCTCTCTGCGCACCAGCCCTACGAGCATTTCCCGAACCAGATTAAACAGGCTTTACGTGACATTGGTTCGGTCGGGCAGTTTGCCGGTGGCGTGCCTGCGATGTGCGACGGTGTGACCCAGGGCGAGCCAGGCATGGAGATCGGCATCGCCAGTCGCGAAGTGATTGCCATGTCCACCGCCGTCGCGCTGTCCCACAACATGTTCGATGCCGCATTGATGCTGGGCGTCTGCGACAAGATTGTCCCGGGCCTGATGATGGGCGCATTGCGCTTTGGCCATCTGCCGATGATTTTCATCCCGGGCGGACCGATGGTTTCCGGTATTTCCAACAAGGAAAAAGCCGACGTCCGTCAGCGCTATGCCGAAGGCAAAGCCACCCGTGAAGAGCTGCTCGACTCCGAGATGAAGTCCTACCACGGCCCAGGCACCTGCACCTTCTACGGCACTGCCAACACCAACCAATTGTTGATGGAAGTCATGGGCCTGCATTTGCCGGGTTCTTCGTTCGTCAATCCGTACACCCCGCTGCGTGATGCGCTGACTGTCGAAGCAGCACAACAAGTGACGCGCATGACCATGCAGAGCGGCAATTTCATGCCCATCGGCGAAATCGTCGACGAGCGTTCGCTGGTCAACTCGATTGTCGCGTTGCACGCTACGGGCGGCTCCACCAACCACACGTTGCACATGCCGGCCATTGCTCAAGCCGCAGGCATTCAGTTGACCTGGCAGGACATGGCCGACTTGTCTGAAGTCGTGCCAACCCTGACCCATGTCTATCCAAACGGCAAGGCCGATATCAACCACTTCCAGGCCGCTGGCGGCATGTCGTTCCTGATTCGTGAATTGCTGGAAGCCGGTCTGCTCCATGAAGACGTCAACACGGTGCTGGGTCGCGGCCTGAGTCGTTATACCAAGGAGCCATTCCTGGAAGACGGCAAGCTGGTATGGCGCGAAGGCCCGATCGAAAGCCTTGATGAAAATATCCTGCGCCCTGTTGCCAAAGCGTTCTCCCCTGAGGGTGGGCTGCGGGTGATGGAGGGCAATCTGGGCCGCGGTGTGATGAAGGTTTCGGCCGTCGCCCTCGAGCATCAAATTGTTCAGGCCCCGGCAAAAGTCTTTCATGATCAGCAGGATCTGGCGGACGCGTTCAAGGCTGGCGAGCTGGAATGTGATTTCGTGGCTGTCATGCGTTTTCAGGGGCCGCGTTCCAATGGCATGCCTGAGTTACACAAAATGACACCATTTCTTGGGGTGCTGCAGGACCGTGGTTTCAAGGTCGCGCTGGTGACTGACGGACGCATGTCTGGCGCATCGGGCAAGATCCCGGCAGCCATTCATGTATGCCCTGAAGCCTACAGTGGTGGCCCTTTGGCACTTGTGCAAGATGGCGACATCATCCGTGTGGATGGCGTAAAAGGGACCTTGCAAGTTCTGATCGAACCGGCAGAATTGGCCGCCAGAGAACCTGCGGTAGGTCATCTGGATAACGCGGTCGGTTGCGGTCGCGAGCTGTTCGGTTTTATGCGCATGGCCTTCAGCTCCGCCGAGCAGGGCGCCAGCGCCTTTACCTCGAATCTGGAGACGCTTAAGTGAAGTTGGCCCTGGTCGGTGATATTGGCGGTACCAATGCACGTTTTGCCATTTGGGAAGACGACAAGCTGCATTCGATCCGGGTATTCCCGACCATCGACTACGCCAGCCCGGAGAAGGCCGTTGAGGTCTATCTTCAGGATCTGGAGCTGCAACGGGGTGATGTCGGCTCCGTGTGTCTGGCGGTTGCGGGGCCTGTGGATGGTGATGAGTTCGAGTTCACCAACAGCCACTGGAAACTCAGCAAATCGTCTTTCTGCGCCAACCTCAAAGTTGATGACCTGCTGCTGATCAATGACTTCAGTGCCATGGCGCTGGGTATGACGCGTCTGGCAGATGATGAATACCTGACGGTCTGTCACGGTATCAGCGAACCAGACCGGCCGCGTGTGGTGGTGGGGCCTGGTACCGGGTTGGGGGTTGGCACTTTGCTCAGTGTCGGCGTCAATCACTGGATGGCTTTACCGGGCGAGGGCGGCCATGTTGATCTGCCGATCGGCAACGCGCGTGAAGCGATGTTGTGGATGCGTCTGATGGCCGAGCACGAACATGTCAGCGCGGAAACCGTACTCAGTGGTGCAGGTCTGTTGGGGTTGTATCAGGTCAGCTGTGCGCTGGATGACATCGAGCCGGTGCTCAAGTCTCCGGCCGCCATTACCACTGCGGCTGTGGCGGGGGATCCGGTTGCGGCAGCGGTGCTGGAACAGTTCTGTGTGTTCCTCGGGCGTGTCGCGGGTAACAACGTGCTCACGGTCGGCGGTCGCGGCGGGGTGTACATCGTCGGTGGTGTGGTACCGCGGTTTATCGAGTTTTTCATGAGCAGCGGTTTCAAGCGCGCCTTCGCCGAGAAAGGTGTGATGAGCGATTATTTCAACGGCATCCCGGTGTGGCTGGTGACTGCCGAGTATCCGGGCCTTATGGGCGCGGGCGTGGCATTGCAGCAGGCATTTGGCGAAGAGCGCGCGGTAGAGCTTTAGTTTTTCTGTAGGAGCTGCCGAAGGCTGCGATGACGGTGTGTCAGGTAAACCGCTTTCGCAGCCTTCCGCAACTCCTACAGGGTTTGTGTTCAGGATTCACCCCTAACAATAACGATCCATAGCAACAAGGACGACCCCAGTGAGCTCAGTCAGTAAATCGATCCTGCTGGTCGATGATGACCAAGAGATTCGTGAGTTGCTGCAAACCTACTTGAGCCGTTCCGGTTTTCAGGTGCGCGCCGTCGGCGATGGCGCGGGTTTCCGTCAGGCTTTCACTGAAGAGCCAGGCGATCTGTTGATCCTTGATGTGATGTTGCCCGACGAAGACGGTTTCAGTCTCTGCCGTTGGGTGCGTCAGCACGTTCGCTACCCCCATGTCCCCATCATCATGCTCACCGCCAGTTCCGATGAGGCAGACCGCGTCATCGGCCTTGAATTAGGTGCCGATGACTATCTGGGTAAACCTTTCAGCCCGCGGGAGCTGGTCGCGCGTATCAAAGCCCTGTTGCGGCGCGCCCAGTTCGGCCAGGAACGCGTCGGTGGTGATGTGCTGACCTTCGATGAATGGCGGCTGGACATGGTCAGTCACCGGCTCTTCCACAGTGACGGCGAAGAAGTGATTCTGTCCGGCGCTGACTTTGCGCTGCTCAAACTGTTCCTCGATAACCCACAGCAGATCCTTGATCGTGACACCATCGGCAATGCGACGCGGGGTCGCGAGTTGATGCCACTTGAGCGAATCGTCGATATGGCGGTCAGTCGCCTGCGTCAGCGTTTGCGTGACACTGGCAAGTCACCGCGGCTTATCCGTACCGTGCGTGGTAGTGGTTATCTGCTGGCGGCGAACGTGATCTGCCAAGCTGGCAGTGGTTACTGAGTGTTGATCTACGACGCGCCAAAACGCTCGTTGCCGTTGCCGCGTTCCCTCCTCGGGCGCATGTTGCTGTTGACCCTGCTGGCGGTCCTGCTCGCTCAGGCGCTGTCCAGTGTCATCTGGTTGTCGCAGTTACGTGCGACGCAAATGGAAGGGTTGGTGACCAGTGCGCGCAGCCTGGCCCACTCCATGGCGGCCAGCGTCAGTTATTTCCGGTCTTTGCCTCTGGCGTATCGCCCGTTGGTGCTTGACCAGCTACGCAGCATGGGCGGCACACGTTTCGTCGTATCCCTCAATGACCGTCCGCTGGACATGCAGGTACTGGATGCCACGCCGCGCAAACAGGCAGTGTTGACGGCTGTCGACGAGGTGCTGCGTCAGCACTTGGGTACAGATCCGGCCATCGCGGTCTGGTTCGTGCGCCCTGAGGATTTGCGCATCTTCAATAGCGGTCTGAAACTCGACGAATTACCTCGCTCCTGGGCGCATTACGCCCTGACTCTGGAACCGGTAAATCCGCCGGTACTGGTGACGCAAATCGAGCTGGCGGCGGGCGAGTGGTTATACATCGCGTCACTGTTGCCTGAGCCTTACACCACGCTTGAAGAGCAGGACTTACCGCTGCAGCAGGTCTGGTTCATTGCCCTCACCAGCGGTTTTCTGCTGCTGTTCATTGGCCTGTTGGTGCATTGGCAAAGTCGGCCGCTCAAGCGTCTGGCCCGAGCGGCGAGGGACATGTCATTAGGGGCGGACGTCGAGCCTGATGTCGAAGGTGGCGCCAGTGAAGTGGTGGAGGTCAGTCGGGCTTTTAGTGCCATGCGCACCCGCATCAGTCGCTATTTAACCGAGCGTGGTCAGTTGTTCAGCGCTATCTCCCACGACTTGCGCACCCCAATAACCCGTTTGCGCCTGCGGGTAGAGCTGCTTGAGGACGAAGCGCTGCAAGCCAAATTTACCCGCGATCTCGATGAGCTGGAGTTGTTGGTCAAAGGCGCGTTGCAGTGCGTGAAGGACACCGATATTCACGAAAACATCGAGGCCGTGGACATCAATCAGGTGCTCGATTGCCTGGTGGAGCCTTACCTGCTGCCTCACGGTAATGGCAACGCTACGCAGGAGGGTAAAGCGCTGGCGCCTTACCCCGGCAAACCACTGGCGCTCAAGCGCTGTATTGGCAACCTGATCGACAACGCCCTCAAATATGGCACCCGGGCCCATCTCAAAATCGAAGACAACGTTCAGGCGTTCGTTCTGCACGTGGACGATGAGGGGCCGGGTGTGCCAGAGCAACGTCTGGAGCGGGTCTTCGAACCGCACTTCCGGCTGGCGGGCAATCAGCAGCAAGGTTACGGCCTGGGCCTGGGCATCGCCCGCAACATTGCCCACAGTCACGGCGGTGAGGTCAGCCTGCAAAACCTGCGCGGCGGCGGGCTGCGGGTGACGTTGTATTTGCCCAGAACGGTAGAGTGATCCCATTGCCTCTGTAGGAGTGAGCTTGCGCGCGATAGCAATCTATCAGTCAAAAATACCTCGCCTGAGTAAATGCTATCGCGAGCAAGCTCACTCCTACAGGGGGCGTGTTCATCCCGAGCAAGCTCACTCCTACAGGGGTCGTGTTCATCGCGAGACAGCGCGGCATCGAATGTGTGGTAGCCCTTCCTGCAAAGCGCCTGATCTGTTTTTTTTCAATGTAACCATCCTGTGACCATTGCGCGTCGCTTCGTTACTGTTCTTTCAAAACCCTTGGTTAGACTCCATGCAGCGCAAGCACAGACTTGCTCATGCATAACAACAAGAAAGGTTAAATCGATGAATTCAATTTCCCGCCTCGCAGCTGTCATCTCTGTCGCCTCGTTGTTCCCTCTGAGCGCTCTAGCCGCTGATTCGAAAGGCACCGTCGAAGTTGTCCACTGGTGGACCTCCGGTGGCGAAAAAGCGGCTGTTGATGTGCTCAGGGCTCAGGTCGAGAAAGACGGCTTCACCTGGAAGGACGGCGCAGTTGCCGGTGGTGGTGGTTCGACGGCCATGACAGTGCTCAAGAGCCGTGCCGTCTCTGGTAATCCACCGGGCGTAGCGCAGATCAAAGGCCCGGATATTCAGGAATGGGCGTCCACTGGCTTGCTCGACACTGACGTTCTGAAAGACGTTGCCAAAGAAGAGAAGTGGGACAGCCTGCTGGACAAGAAAGTCTCCGACACCGTCAAGTACGACGGCGACTATGTGGCCGTGCCGGTCAACATTCACCGCGTCAACTGGCTGTGGATCAACCCGGAAGTCTTCAAGAAAGCCGGTATTGAGAAAAACCCTACAACCCTCGAAGAATTTTATGCCGCTGGCGACAAGCTGAAAAAAGCCGGTTTCATCCCTCTGGCCCACGGTGGTCAGCCATGGCAGGACAGCACCGTTTTCGAAGCCGTTGTGCTTTCAGTGATGGGTGCTGATGGTTACAAGAAAGCCTTGGTCGATCTGGACAACGCTACGCTGACCGGTCCGGAAATGGTCAAGTCGCTGACCGAGCTTAAAAAAGTCGCTACCTACATGGACCCAGATGGTAAGGGGCAGGACTGGAACCTTGAAGCTGCCAAAGTTATCAACGGCAAAGCCGGTATGCAGATCATGGGTGACTGGGCCAAGAGTGAATGGACCGCCGCCAAGAAAGTCGCGGGTAAAGACTACGAGTGTGTAGCGTTCCCGGGCACCGAAAAAGCCTTCACTTACAACATCGATTCGCTGGCTGTCTTCAAACAGAAAGACGCCGGTACGGCTGCTGGTCAGCAGGACATCGCCAAAGTTGTGTTGGGTGAAAACTTCCAGAAAGTCTTCAGCATCAACAAAGGCTCGATTCCGGTCCGCAACGACATGCTCGGTGATATGGGCAAGTACGGCTTCGACTCCTGCGCGCAAACCGCTGCCAAGGACTTCCTGACCGACGCCAAATCTGGCGGCCTGCAACCAAGCATGGCGCACAACATGGCGACCACGCTGGCGGTTCAGGGCGCGTTCTTTGACGTGGTCACTAACTACATCAACGATCCGAAGGCCGATCCTGCCGACGCTGCAAAGAAACTCGGCGCAGCGATCAAGTCTGCCAAATAACGCCTTACATACCTGGTAACCCCGGCCGCAGTCTGTGCTTATGAAACCTTGCACGGTTTCATCGCGCAGCTGCGGTTCGAATCAAACCGTTTCAAGTGGATGCTGCCAATGAGCTCTGTCGCTGCCCTCAGCAAAGCCTCGCCGTTCGATGCGCTGCAACGCTGGCTGCCCAAGTTGGTGCTCGCGCCAAGTATGTTCATCGTATTGGTGGGTTTTTACGGTTACATCCTCTGGACGTTCGTCCTGTCGTTCACCACTTCGACTTTTTTGCCCAGCTACAAGTGGGCCGGACTTGCGCAGTACGTGCGTCTGTACGAAAGCGACCGTTGGTGGGTGGCCAGCAAGAACCTTATGGTTTTCGGTGGCATGTTCATCGCGATCAGCCTGGCAATCGGCGTATTGCTGGCGGTGTTCCTCGACCAGCGCATTCGTCGTGAAGGCTTTATCCGCACCATTTATCTGTACCCGATGGCGCTGTCGATGATCGTCACCGGTACCGCCTGGAAGTGGCTGCTCAACCCGGGCATGGGTCTGGACAAAATGCTCCGGGACTGGGGCTGGGAAGGCTTTCGCCTGGACTGGCTGGTGGACCCGGATCGCGTGGTGTACTGCCTGGTGATTGCGGCTGTGTGGCAGTCGTCCGGATTCATCATGGCGATGTTTCTTGCCGGGCTGCGTGGCGTTGATCAATCGATCATCCGTGCCGCGCAGATCGATGGCGCGAGCATGCCGAAGATTTACTGGAAAGTCGTGCTGCCGAGTCTGCGTCCTGTGTTCTTCAGTTCGGTGATGATCCTCGCGCACATCGCGATCAAGAGTTTCGACCTGGTGGCGGCGATGACAGCAGGTGGGCCGGGTTACTCCTCGGATTTGCCCGCCATGTTCATGTACTCGTTCACCTTCAGCCGTGGCCAGATGGGCATGGGCTCGGCCAGTGCAATTCTGATGCTCGGCGCGATCCTGGCGATTCTGGTGCCTTACCTGTATTCCGAGCTGAGGACCAAGCGCAATGACTAGTCATGTCGGCAAACCAGCCTTCAGCTTCGGTCGTATCGCCATTTATGCGGTATTGATCCTCGCGTGTCTGCTGTACCTCGTACCGCTGGTGGTCATGTTGCTCACCAGCTTCAAAACACCTGAAGACATCGGTTCAGGCAACCTGCTCAGCTGGCCCACCGTGGTCACCGGGATTGGCTGGATAAAGGCCTGGGCGACGCTGGACGGCTACTTCTGGAACTCGATCAAAATCACCGTGCCTGCCGTTCTGATTTCCACGGCCATCGGTGCACTCAACGGCTATGTGCTGTCGATGTGGCGTTTTCGCGGTTCGCAGTTGTTCTTCGGGCTGCTGCTGTTTGGCTGCTTCCTGCCGTTTCAAACGGTATTGCTGCCTGCGTCTTTCACACTCGGCAAGATGGGGCTGGCCAGCACCACCACCGGGCTGGTGTTCGTGCACGTGGTTTACGGTCTGGCCTTCACCACGCTGTTCTTCCGTAACTATTACGTGAGCATCCCGGATGCGCTGGTCAAGGCGGCGCGGCTCGATGGCGCTGGTTTCTTCACGATCTTCGGCAAGATCATTTTGCCGATGTCGACGCCAATCATCATGGTTTGCCTGATCTGGCAGTTCACCCAGATCTGGAACGACTTCCTGTTTGGTGTGGTGTTCTCCAGTGGCGATTCGCAGCCCATTACCGTGGCGCTGAATAACCTGGTCAACACCAGTACCGGGGTCAAGGAATACAACGTTGATATGGCGGCCGCGATGATCGCCGGGCTGCCGACATTGCTGGTGTACATCGTCGCCGGCAAGTATTTCGTGCGTGGGCTTACGGCCGGCGCAGTCAAGGGGTAAACATGGCAACGCTCGAGTTACGCAATGTAAACAAGACCTACGGCGCGGGCCTTCCGGACACGCTGAAAAACATCGAACTGCAGATCAAGGATGGTGAGTTCCTGATCCTGGTCGGGCCGTCCGGCTGTGGTAAGTCAACCCTGATGAACTGTATTGCCGGGCTTGAAAACATCAGCGCAGGCTCGATCCTGATCGACGACGCCGATGTCAGCGGCATGAGCCCCAAGGATCGTGACATCGCCATGGTCTTTCAGTCATACGCGCTGTACCCGACCATGAGCGTGCGGGAGAACATCGAGTTCGGTCTCAAGATTCGCAAGATGAGCGCGGCGGCCATCGACGAAGAAGTCAATCGCGTTGCCAAGCTGCTGCAGATCGAACACCTGCTCAATCGCAAGCCAGGGCAATTGTCCGGCGGTCAGCAACAGCGCGTTGCGATGGGGCGTGCTTTGGCGCGGCGGCCGAAGATTTACCTGTTCGACGAACCACTCTCCAACCTCGATGCCAAGCTGCGTGTCGAGATGCGTACCGAAATGAAGCTGATGCACCAGCGTCTGAAAACCACCACTGTTTATGTGACCCACGATCAGATCGAAGCGATGACTCTGGGCGACAAAGTGGCGGTCATGAAGGACGGCATCATTCAGCAGTTCGGCACGCCCAAGCAGATCTACAACGACCCGGCCAATCTGTTCGTCGCGAGCTTCATTGGTTCGCCGCCGATGAACTTCATCCCCCTGCGTTTGCAACGCAAGGAAGGGCGTCTCATCGCGTTGCTTGATAGCGGTCAGGCGCGCTGCGAGTTGCCGCTGGGCATGACTGATGCCGGTCTGGAGGACCGCGAGGTGATCCTTGGTCTGCGACCTGAACAAATCGTGCTTGCTCCGACCGAGGCTAATGGCCTGCCGACTATTCGCGCTGAAGTGCAGGTCACCGAACCGACCGGCCCGGACACGCTGGTATTCGTCACGCTCAACCAGAGCAAGGTCTGCTGCCGTCTCGCACCAGACGTCGCTCCGCAGGTAGGTGAGAGCCTGACGCTGCAATTTGACCCGGCCAAAGTCCTGCTCTTTGATGCCGCCACTGGCGAGCGTCTGGGCGTGCTTGCCAGCCAGCAGCCAGTCGAACGTGCGGCCAATGTCACCCAGATCAACCGTAACAACTGACCGAGCACTGCCAGCCGGGCGCTCACTGCCATTCAGAGCGCCCGGCCAGCGAATACGAAGTAGTCGATGTCAATGCCGTAAAAGCTAATAACAATAAAATGAGGATCCAAGGGATGAAGAAGCTACGCAATAAATCGCTTAATCAGTTCCAGCTTGTCGGTGGTTTGTCCGTATTGAGTGCGCTGGTTTTTTCCAGTGCGGCCTACGCCATCGAGCCCTATAACCCCAACGGGCATATGACCGGTGACTGGGGTGGCATGCGCAAAGAGCTGTATGACAAGGGCTATGATTTCTCGCTCGAATACGTCGGCGAGATGGGCTCCAACATTCACGGCGGCTACGACACCGACAAGACGGCTCGCTACAGCGACCAGTTCGCGCTGGGCGTCAATATCGACCTGCAAAAAGCTTTCGGCTGGAACGATGCTGAGTTCAAGCTGGCAATCACTGAGCGTAGCGGCAAGAACATCTCCAATGATCGTCTAGGCGATCCACGAGTCGGCACGCTCAGTTCCTCGCAGGAAGTCTGGGGTCGTGGTCAGACCTGGCGCCTGACACAGATGTGGGTCAAACAGAAATTCTTCGACGGCAAGCTCGATATCAAGGCCGGTCGGATGGGCGAAGGCGAAGACTTCGGCAGCTTCCCTTGCGACTTCCAGAACTTGACCTTCTGCGGCACTCAGGCCGCCAACTATGTGGATACCTGGTACAACTGGCCTGTCAGCCAGTGGGCGCTGCGTGTGAAATACAACATCACGCCTCAGGTGTACGCACAGATCGGTGTGTACGAGCAGAACCCGTCCAACCTGGAAACCGGTAACGGCTTCAAACTGAGCGGCAGCGGTTCCAAAGGGACGCTGGTGCCGGTTGAAGTGGTGTGGTCGCCGACCGTTAACTCGCTGCCTGGCGAATACCGTCTGGGTTATTACTTCAGCAGCCCGAGCGCCGACGACCGCTATGAGGACGTCAATGGCCAGCCTCAGGGTCTGACCGGTGCGGCGTTCAAGTCGCGTAACGAAAAAACCGGCTGGTGGGTTGTGGCACAACAACAGGTCAGTACCTTCGGTGGCGATCCGTCTCGCGGCCTGACCCTGTTTGCCAACGCCACCGTGCATGACAAAGACACCAACTTCGTCGACAACTTCCTGCAAGTCGGTATGGTCTTCAAAGGGCCTTTCGATGCGCGTCCCAAGGATGACATCGGCATCGGCGTTTCGCGTATCCACGTCAACGATAACGTGACTGATCGTGCCCGTCAGATCAATGCCGTCAATGGCATCAGCGACTATGACAACCCAGGCTATCTGCCTATCCAGAAGAGCGAGTACAACTCCGAGATCTACTACGGCGTACACGTTACCGACTGGCTGACTATCCGCCCCAACCTGCAATACATCAAAAGCCCGGGTGGTGTAGATCAAGTGGATAACGCTCTGGTCGCGGGTATCAAGTTGCAGACCAAGTTCTAAACGATCAAGGGTCGTGTGTGCTTTACGGGCAGCCTGGCTGCCCGTTTTTTTGAGTATTACGGGCCTGTTGGAGCGAGGCTTGCCCGCGAACCTGACGACGCATTTTCACAGACTAGCGGCGTTATTGTTCTTCGCGGGCAAGCCTCGCTCCAACAGGGATGTATCCATCCCAAACTGGAGCGGATTGGATGTCCGAACACCCCCTACAGCGCTTCTTCACATCCCGACGCACCCGGCCGACCTTCGAATGGGAGCGTCATCAGCGTCGCGATGTGTTGCTGATTGATCATCCGTTGTGTCAGGCAGTGTTCAGCCGGCAGGGCGCACAACTGCTGCATTTTCAGCCCACGGGTCAAAAACCCTGGCTGTGGTGCGCATCGCGCTGGCCGCAGGTGGGTGCGATTCGTGGCGGTGTGCCGGTGTGTTGGCCCTGGCATGGGAGGCATCCCGTTGAGTCGGGCTGGCCTGCGCATGGTTGGGGTCGATTGCTGGACTGGAAACTGATCGACAGTCGCGAAAGCGAATCAGGCGTCAGTCTGCATTGGCGTTTGCAACTGTGTGACTGGCAGGCCGATCTGTTTGCCGAACTGGGGGAGGGTATGGAATTACGCCTTGGTACCTCTCATGAAGACAGCGAACCCTGTCAGTTCGGTCACGCGTTGCACGCTTACTGGCGCATCAGTGACGTAGCTGATGTGGCTTTGCACGGCCTGGAAGGCGCTCAAGGCTTCGATCAGTTGAATCGGCGTGCCTGCCGACAGGAGGGCGAGTTACGCGTTGCTGGTGGCTGTCAGCGGGTATTTGAGCACAACGGTCCATTGCAGCTACAGGATCAATCCTGGCAGCGCCGTCTGAGTATCAACAGTGGCGATAACGCCAGCACTGTTGTCTGGCATCCAGGTAGCAGGCCGTTGCTGGGTGTGGCAGGCAAGGAAGCATCAGGTTTCGTCTGCGTCGAAGCAGCGTCAGGCAGCGATGAAAGCCTGAGCCTTGCGCCGGGAGAGCAGGTCGAGCTGAGTTTGCAGGCGTGTCTGCTGCATTGATGGCAAACACAGGAGCCAACCTGCAACTCCTGGATTGAAATGCGTTTTCTGTAGGAGCTGCCGCAGGCTGCTAAGCATTTATCCCGACCCACCGTGATCGCAGCCTTCGGCAGCTCCTGCAGAGCGATTTAAGCGCTACCCCTGATCCTCAATCGGATACCGGCTGTCATTCAGGCTCTCCTTGATCTTGCGCAGGTGCGGCTGGAAGTCCACGCCGCGGCGCAACGTCATGCCCGTGGCGAGCACGTCGAGCACGGTCAGCTGGATGATCCTGGAAGTCATCGGCATATAGATGTCGGTGTCTTCGGGCAGTGGAATGTTCAGGCTCACCGTGCTGGCCTGGGCCAGGGGCGAACCGGCTGCTGTCAGCCCCAGCACCGAGGCACCGTTGGCCCGGGCAATGCGCGCCACTTCTACCAGTTCGCGGGTACGACCGGTGTAGGAGATGATCACGAACAGCTCGCCGGTGTGCGCCACCGAGGCAATCATGCGCTGCATGAGCACGTCGGCATGGGCGGTGACCGCCAGATTGAAACGGAAGAATTTGTGCTGCGCATCCAGCGCCACCGGTGCCGAAGCGCCCAGGCCGAAGAAGTGGATCTGGCGCGCCTGAATCAACATGTCCACTGACTTGCTGATCAGGGCCGGGTCCAGTTGCTGAACGGCGCTGTCCAGTGAAGCAATCGCGCTGCCGAAAATCTTCTTGGTGTATGCCTCTGGGTCATCATCGGCTTCAACCGCGCGACTCACGTATGCGGCACCGCTGGCCAGGCTCTGCGCCAATTGCAATTTAAGTTCCGGGTAACCGCTGACGGCGAAGGAACGGCAGAAGCGATTGACCGTTGGCTCGCTGACTTTGGCTGCCTGGGCTAATGCCGCAATACTGAAGCGAGTTGCTTGCTGCGGGTTAAGAAGAATCGCTTCAGCAACCTTGCGTTCAGCCTTGTTGAGTTCTTCGAGGCGGCTCTGGATCTGCTCCAGAAGATTTCTTGAGTGGTCCATTCAAAGTCCTAATCAGGCAGATTTGCTCAGGTTTTTTTGAGGGCAGGCAGATAGGCCCTTTAGCCTGTAGCAAAGGTGGCCTATCGTACTCAGGGCCTGTGTTGATCACCACTGGAATATGCTTTTAGATTGAATGTTGTGGTTATTACTACATATGGCCTTGAGTAACGCCTTTAAAAAAGGTATTTGTAGCTTAACTTGATAAAAGAACCAACATTATGCTCTCGATTACGGTTGAACCGTGCACTTTTGCCTTGTTTGGCGCCTTGGGCGACCTGGCAGTGCGCAAGCTGTTCCCGGCGCTTTATCAGCTCGACCGCGCAGGATTGCTGCATGCCGACACTCGAATTCTTGCGTTGGCACGTGAGCCCGGCGACGAACAGCAGCATTTGGCACACATCGATGAAGCGCTACGCCGCTTTGTTCCTGAAGCACAGCTTGAAACGGAACACGTGGAGCGTTTTCAGGCGCGTCTGAGCTACCTGCACGTGGACTTTCTCAAGGCTGAGGATTATGTCGCACTGGCAGAGCGCGTGGGCGACGCAGAAACCCTGATTGCCTACTTCGCCACGCCTGCTTCGGTATACGGCGCGATCTGTGAAAATCTGGCCTCGGTGAACCTGACCGAGCGTACTCGCGCAGTACTGGAAAAACCTATCGGTCATGACCTCGCCTCTTCGCGCCGGGTCAACGACGCCGTAGCGCAGTTCCTGCCGGAAAGTCGCGTTTATCGCATCGACCACTATCTGGGCAAAGACACCGTTCAGAACCTGATCGCCCTGCGTTTTGCCAACAGCCTGTTTGAAACCCAGTGGAACCAGAACCACATTTCCCACGTTGAAATCACCGTGGCAGAGAAGGTGGGCATTGAAGGCCGTTGGGGTTACTTCGATCAGGCCGGGCAACTGCGCGACATGATTCAGAACCACTTGCTGCAATTGCTGTGTCTGATCGCCATGGACCCGCCGAGCGACCTGTCTGCTGACAGTATTCGTGACGAAAAAGTGAAGGTGCTCAAAGCCCTCGCGCCCTTCACCCCGGAGCGTCTGGCCACCCAGGTGGTTCGTGGTCAGTACACCGCGGGTTACAGCGAGGGCAAAGCAGTGCCGGGTTATCTGGAAGAAGAGAATTCCAACACCCAGAGCGATACCGAAACCTTCGTCGCGCTGCGTGCAGATATCCGTAACTGGCGCTGGTCAGGTACCCCGTTTTACCTGCGTACCGGCAAGCGTATGCCGCAGAAACTGTCGCAGATCGTGATCCATTTCAAAGAGCCGCCGCACTACATCTTCGCCCCTGAGCAGCGCATGCAGATCAGCAACCGTTTGATCATTCGCCTGCAGCCGGACGAGGGTATTTCCTTGCAGGTAATGACCAAGGACCAGGGCCTGGACAAAGGCATGCAGCTGCGCAGCGGCCCGTTACAACTGAATTTTTCCGACACTTACCGCAGCGCGCGCGTCCCTGATGCCTATGAGCGTTTGTTGCTGGAAGTCATGCGCGGCAATCAGAACCTGTTTGTTCGCAAAGATGAAATTGAGTACGCCTGGCAGTGGTGCGATCAACTGATCGCCGGCTGGAAAAAGGCGGGCGATGCGCCCAAGCCTTATGCCGCCGGATCGTGGGGGCCGATGAGCTCCATTGCCTTGATTACTCGCGATGGGAGATCGTGGTATGGCGATATGTGAACTTGAGTTTCCGCAGGGCCTGGTGGCCCGGGAATTCGATAATCCGCAGCTGCTGGCCGAGGCGCTGGCAGCCAACGTAGCCGAACAGCTAAAAGCAGCCATTAGCGCTAAGGGTGTTGCGACGCTGGTGGTTTCCGGTGGGCGCAGCCCGGTGGCGTTTTTCCAGAGCCTGGCTCAGCAGCCGCTGGACTGGTCGAAAGTGGTCGTTAGCCTGGCTGACGAACGCTGGGTGCCGGTCGAGCACGCCGACAGCAATGCTGGTCTGCTGCAACGTTTCCTGTTGCAAGGCCCGGCGGCCAAGGCGCGTTTCTTCGGTCTATACACCGTCGCGCCAAGCCTTGAAGAAGCTGCCGAGGCGGCTGATCAGGCGCTGGCCGAGCTGCCGCCGATTGACGTGCTGATTCTGGGCATGGGTGATGACGGGCACACCGCATCGCTGTTCCCCAACAGCCCGAACCTGAGCGAAGCGTTGCAACTGGACAGTACTCGCCGTTGTTTGCCGATGCTGGCGCCTGCTGTTCCGCATCAGCGTCTGACCATGACCCGTCAACTGCTGGCTTCGGCACGCCTGCCGATCCTGTCGGTTTCCGGTCAGGCCAAACTCGACACCCTGCGGGCCGCATTGGCGGGCGATGACCTCGCTGAAATGCCAATTCGCGCCTTTCTTGACTCTTCACTTGAGATTTACTGGTGCCCATAACAAAAGGATCCGCCGCCATGAACACCGTCGATAACACTCAGCCGCTGAACAGCATGGCGAACAAGATCAAGCAGATTGACGAACTCTGCGCCAAGGCAAAAATTCTGCCGGTCATTACCATCCTTCGCGACGAGGACGTACTGCCTCTGGCTGACGCCCTGGCCGCAGGTGGCATGACTGCGCTGGAAGTCACTTTGCGCTCGGCATTTGGCCTGAGTGCAATCCGTATTCTTCGTGAGCAGCGCCCTGAGCTGTGCGTGGGTGCTGGCACTATTCTCGACCGGCATATGCTGGCCGATGCCGAGGCGGCGGGTTCGCAATTCATCGTCACGCCTGGCAGTACGCAGGACTTGCTGCAAGCCGCGCTCGACAGCCCGTTGCCGCTGTTGCCGGGTATCAGCAGTGCGTCGGAAATCATGATTGGCTATGCCATGGGCTATCGTCGCTTCAAGCTGTTCCCGGCTGAAATCAGCGGCGGCGTCGCTGCGATCAAGGCGCTCGGCGGTCCGTTCAATGAAGTGCGTTTTTGCCCAACCGGCGGCGTCAACGCCGACAACCTCAAAAGCTACATGGCCCAGCCCAATGTGATGTGCGTGGGCGGGACATGGATGATCGACAACACCTGGGTCAAGAACGGCGACTGGGGTCGCATCCAGGAAGCCACCGCGCAGGCGATGGCGTTGTTTGACTGATTAATCCGCGGTTTGTGGGAGCAGAGCTTGCTCGCGATAAACGATAACGCGGTATGGCTTCTGGCTGCGTCTTATGTATCGCGAGCAAGCTCTGCTCCCACAATTCGGAATCCGCTGCTCAACCCAACTGCTGCAACGCCTCCACCAACAATCCCATATCCGCAGCCGAGGTAGTAAACCCCGGCGTAATCCGGATACACGGTCCACAGGCAGCGCCCTGGCGGGCGACAGTGAACAGGTTGTATTCCTCTAGCAAGCGCTCAACCATCCGCTGCTGATCGTGTTGCCGGGTAAAACGCAACGCGGTAATCCCGCAATACAGGCGCGGGTCGTCCGGGGTCAGAATTTCAACATGCTCCAGGTCTCTTGCCGGCTTGACCCAAAGGTCACGCAGGTAGCTCAAACGTGCGCCTTTGGCTGCCGAACCGCCCATTGCCAGATGCTCTTCAAATACTTTGGGCAGTGTCATCCACGCCGGGATGTTCGGCGTGCCATAAGGCACCAGTGACAGGATGTCATCGGCAGCGTAGCGGGTGTCGCCCATGTCCGGGTCGATAGCCGTAATACGCTCGCGGGCCACGTAGATAAAACCCAGACTCAACGGTGCGCCGATCCATTTCTGCAGGTTGTACCCGGCGAACGCCACGCCCAGTTCATCCAGTTTGAAGTCCAGTTGCCCAAGCGCATGTGCGCCGTCGAGGATGACATCCACGCCATGCTCTTTAGCCAGATCGGCGATGGCCTTGACCGGCATCACCAGGCCGGTGCGATGGGTAACATGAGTGAGCGCCATCAGCTTGAGCCGTGGGTACTGCTCGAACGCTTGCCGATAGCTGTTGAGCAGGCTGTCGTAGGTGGCAGGGTGGACGTGGGAGATTTCGATGACTTCGACGCCACGGCTTTTCGCCAGCCAGCGCATGGCACTTTGCACACTGATGTAATCAAGATCGCAGATCAGCACCTGATCACCGGGCTGCAACTGATTGTAGTTACGGATCAGCGATTGCAGGGATTCGGAGGCGCAGCGGGTAATGGCAATTTCCTGCGCGCTGACCTGTAGCAGTTGCGCCAGTTGAGCGTGGATCATGCCACTGTCCTGGGTATCGAACTGGCGCCGCACGTACACCGAGTTGCTGCGGTTCACGTAATCAATATTACGCCGGTAGTCTTCCAGCACCTCGCGAGTCATGCGGCCGAAGTAACCGTTTTCCAGATTAACCGGCCCTGGTTCCACGTCATACCGTCCAGCGATGCCCTGCCAGAACTGTTCATCCCTTGCCTGTTGCTCAAGCATTGCGTCCTCTCTTTCTGACTGAATGGCTCATTCTGTAGAAACCACTTTGAACTGTAGGAGCTCACCGAGGTTACGAGGCCCGCGCTAGCGGTTTGTCTGATACACCGTTATCGCTGGCCTCGTAACCTCGGTGAGCTCCTACAGGGGCAATCTGCACGACCCCGGAAATCCGTTGCTATTGGCGGTCGTTGTACTTCTTCCTGGGCCGGGTGCGCAGTGGATCAAGCAGCTCCGACAGACCGTTATGATCGATTTCCTGCATCAGTGCCAGCAAACTACCCAGCTCACCTTTAGGGAAGCCTTCCCGCGCAAACCAGTTCAGATACTGGCCCGGTAGGTCAGCCAGCAGACGTCCCTGATATTTGCCAAACGGCATCTCGCGGGTCACCAGCAGTAAAAGTTTTTCCGGATCCATGACTTCTGTATCACCTGATTTCTAGACACCTTAACCATACGTGCATTCTGCATGCAGGCCAAAGGACAGTTCATGCAGAAATCACGATCCATCTGTCTGGTATTTAATTTAAGTTATTGATTCTAAACGGGTAAATGTTTTCAAAAAAGCTGGCATGCGCCCTGCAATTACTTATGCATGCAAATCATTTTGTATAAACCTGCCCATAAGGAACTTGAAAATGACTGACATCAATAAAGAATCGATCTCCATTCTGAATGACCTGATCGAAACCAGCAAAGATGGTGAGAAAGGTTTTCAGACCAGTGCAGAAGACATTAAGAACCCGGCCATCAAAGCCTACTTTCTGAGCCGTTCTGCAGAGATTGCTACTGCGGTTCGTGAGCTGCAAACCGAAGTTCGTGCACTGGGCGGCGATCCAGAAGATTCCTCGAGCGTCAGTGGCACATTGCACCGCGCCTGGGTTGACCTGAAGTCGGTTTTGACCGGGAAAGACGACAAGGCGATTCTGGAAGAAGTAGAGCGCGGCGAAGACGTGGCCAAAAAGGCTTACAAAGACGCGTTGGAAAAAGCCCGCGAAAAAAATGTTCCTGCCAACGTGGTCGCTCTAATCACCAAGCAGCAAGCTGGCGTGCTGGCTACTCACGACAAAGTCAAGGCTTTGCGTGACACGGCTCGCGCTGCAAGCTAAGACTTGCCCGAACCAGAAAACGCCAGCCAGTCTGGCGTTTTTTTATGGCTACCGTTCAATAGTTTACTGGTTGACGTGGGACCGGCTTCAGCGGGGAATGCCTAATTATGACGATGAAAACATAGCGACTGCCCAGCTAAAGTTGGCCCTCGGGACCGCGCAGCAGGGGACGGTCAAGCCGGTTCAACCCGGTTACGACCTTTGCTCTTGGCGACGTACAACGCCTCGTCTGCCGTCTTGAACAGCAGGTCGATTGTTTCGCCCGTTTTAGCCTCAGCGCAGGCGATGCCAATGCTCACGGTAATCGGCTGGCTATCGCTGGCGTAGGGCGCAATCGCTTCCACTGCTTTACGGATGATCTCGGCGATGACGCGCGCGCCCTCCAGACCCGTCTCACCCAGCACCACCACGAACTCTTCACCGCCATATCGCGCAACGAAGTCGCCCGGTCTTCTGATGTTGTGGGCGATGGTGGATGCAACGTTGCGTAGGGCTTCGTCCCCGCCGTGATGACCGTGACGATCATTGAATGCTTTGAAGTGATCGACATCTATGACCAGCAATGAGAGCGGTTCGCCTGAGCGCATGCTTCGCGTCCATTCGCTTTTCATCACTTCGTCGAGCCGACGCCGATTGGCCAATCCCGTCAGGGCATCGGTTGACGCGCGAGCCCGAAGTTCGCTCTCGGCCTGATGCCGCAGTCCTAACTCGCGGCGCAACAACAGGCTTAGCCACAGAATGCCCAGACACAATACGGTGGTAGCGGCGCCGACCAGCAGCACATTGCGGTACCAGAGGGCATAGACCTCCTTTACGGACTGGCCTACCACCACAATCAACGGCAACTCTCCGACATGGGAGAAGGTGTACAGCCGCTCCTTGCCGTCCACCGACGAAATTCCGGAAAAGCTGCCGTTACCTTCTTCAAGAATGCGTTTGAAATTGGGGCTGGATGCAAAGCTTTCGCCGATGATGTCTCTGCCAGGTATGTCCGGGTGACGAGCGAGCAGCGTGCCGTCAGTGTTGAGCAACGTGACGTTGCTGTCCGGGCCGATGTCCAGCGTGCGAAATAGCTGTTTGAAATACACCAGACGCATCGCGGCGCTGGCGATACCCTGAAACGAACCGTCTTCGCCGGAGATGCGGCGGCTGAAGCTGATGCACCAGTCCTTGAAGCCCCATCGTGCCTTGAAGGGCGCGCCGACCATCATGTCCAGCGACGGGTTGCGCATGTGTTCCTGAAAATGCGGACGTTCGGCGAGATTATAGGGGCGCGGTTCGAGAGAGGTGGAGTCAGCAAGGATGCGGCCGTCCTTGTCGAGTAATAGCAGGTCTCCTTTGTACCGCGCTGCCGTTGAGCGGTCGAACAAAACCAGATGCCGCAAGTTTGGCGCAATGCTTTGTAACTCGGGTAGTTGCCACGCGTTGATCATGCCTTGCAGTGAGGTGTCGTAAAGTTCGGCGTTACGCAATACATCGGCATCGATCAGACGCACGATATTGGAGGACGCCCGGGCGGCGGCTTCATTTGCATCCCGGCGCTCGCGGATCAATAACGAAACGACAATGATCGCGATTGCAGTGATCGCCAGCACACTGCCGAAAATCAAAATAATTTCTGGCCGCTGCCAATTGTTACGAGATGCCTGCATGGCTTGAGGAGCAATCATTGCTGGGAGTGAACTCGGAAAATGATGAATGCTTCTTCAACGCTTTGTTTTTAAAGAGTTTGAGGAATTTGTATATTCAGGATCAATGTCGACCCGGTATTTATAACTCATGTGCACCGGGTCGAAACAGGTGTGATTTTACCGTGTGCGTGCATGTGTTTTTATTTCGTGAAAGATATTACGGTTTGGAAGACAGCACATGCGGCAGAGATTAATCCCTGTGGGAGCGTTGCTTGGTCTGATCAAGTGTGTGAGCAAACATAGAATCATCCACAACAATCGTGCGTTCCAGGTAAGGTGCCTGTGCGTCGTTCGGCTCGGGGCAGGGCATCACAACGGCAAATTGATCCCGAAGGTATTGATGCCCTCGCGGCTGTGTACAAACACGCTGCCGCCATGCATTAAAGCAATGGCTTTCACGATGGCCAGCCCCAGCCCATGGTTTGCACCACTGTTGGCGCGTGACGCATCCACCCGATAAAAGCGTTCGAACAGTTTGGGCAGGTGTTCGCTGGCAATTTGCGCACCGGGGTTAGTGACGCCAACGCTCACATGGTTGGCCTCTTCGGTGATATCCACGCGGATCAACCGGCCCGCTTCAGTGTGTTGCACAGCGTTGTGCAGCAGGTTGATAAGCGCCCTGCGCAAGTACGCTTTTTCCATCGGGACGCGGGCGTCGCCGTGGACTTCTACGCGCACCTGAGCATCTTCAAGAATGAAATCCAGATAATCCAGCGTGGTGGCCACTTCCTGAGCCAGCGAGGCACAGGTCAACTCTTTGGCTTTGCTGCCCTGATCGGCACTGGCCAGGAACAGCATGTCGTTGATGATTGAGCGCAGTCGTTCGAGCTCTTCCAGATTCGATTGCAGCACTTCGAAGTAGTGTTCCGCCGAGCGTCCCCGGGTCAGGGCGACCTGAGTCTGACCGATAAGATTGGTCAGGGGCGAGCGCAGTTCGTGGGCGACATCGGCGTTGAACGACTCCAGCCGCGCATAGGCCTGTTCGACCCGCTCCAGTGTCGAATTGAACGAGGTGACGAACTGGTCGAGTTCCGGTGGCAATGGCGTCATCTGCAGTCGGCCGGAGAGTCTGGGTGGTGCGAGTTTTTGTGCCTCCAGCGACAGGTTGGTCAACGGCCGCAGACCAATACGCGCGACCCAGTAACCCAGCACCGAAGCCAGCAAGATGCCCAGCGCTGCGAAGCCGATCAGGGCAATCATCAAAGAATGTTGGGTCTGCAAGAAAGTTTCGGTATCGACAGCAATCAGAAATCGCAAAGGAGGGCGCTCTTCCTTGGCTTCAAACTGGCTGACCAAGACCTTGAACGGGAACTCATGCCCTTTAATTTTCAGGTTGCGCATGCCCAGCGGGCCGTTGGCGAAGCTGCGAATGTCGGCATCCGGATTGCCGAATTCGTAGGTTGGATTGTCACTGACAACCCAAAAGCGCAGACGCTTGTCTTCTTCACTGAGCAGCTTGAGTTTGCTTTTGATCCGCCCCCAGTGTTCGACGTCACTGTGCCGGTTGACCGCAGATTCGAGCACGCTGTAACGCGCCTCGGCCTCGGCCTCCGGTAGCAATGCCATGCTTTTGTCGACCTGCAAGTACAAGGCCCAGCCGATCAGGGTGAAGACCAGCAATGCCACCAGTGCAAACAGGCCGCTCAGACGCAGGGCGATCGAGTCAGTCTTCACTGCGGCTCTCCGGCGCGGCTCTCCAACACGTAGCCCATGCCGCGAATGGTGTGCAGCAATTTCTGTTCGAATGGCCCGTCCAGTTTGGCGCGCAAGCGTTTTATCGCGACTTCGACGACATTGGCGTCGCTATCGAAATTGATATCCCAGACCATTTCGGCGATGGATGTCTTGGACAGGATTTCCCCCTGTCGACGCGCCAGTACGCTGAGCAGCGAGAACTCTTTGGCGGTGAGGTCCAGGCGCAGTCCGGCGCGAGTTGCCTTGCGGCTGATCAGGTCGATCCACAGGTCGGCAATGCTGATCTGAACCGGTTCGTGGCCGCTGCTTCGTCGGGTCAGGGCCTGGAGTCGGGCGACCAGTTCAAGGAACGAGAACGGTTTGCCCAGGTAGTCATCGGCCCCTTCGCGAAGGCCGCGAATACGATCGTCCACTTGCTCGCGGGCGGTCAGCATGATTACCGGCGTCTGCTTGCGTGCGCGCAACGTGCGCAATACGCCAAAGCCATCCAGACCGGGCAGCATCACGTCGAGAATGATCACGTCGTAATCGCTCTCCAGCGCCAGGTGCAGCCCCTCGATACCATCGCGGGCGAGGTCTACGGTAAAGCCTTGCTCGGTCAGACCGCGATGCAGGTAATCCGCGGTCTTCTCTTCGTCTTCGATGATCAGGACACGCATGGGGCAGTTCTCGATAGGTGAACCATAACTTTTTATCTTCTGCAGGAGTGACCGGAGGAAGCGTTGTGTGTTGGCTCCGAGGGCAATCTGTAGTAGCCAACTTGTTGGCGAAGCGATAGGCCTGCAGACGCAGAGAGATCGCCTCGCGAACAAGTTCACTCCTACAGGTCCATTGCTTGCTGTCAGACAGCGGCCCCTACAGGTCTTTTATTGGTAATCATTTGTGCATTACCAGAGCTGGCTCAGGCTCGGCCTTACGCTTATGAAACACCCGCTCCAGCTGCAAATAAATCACCGGCGTCGTAAACAGCGTCAGCATCTGGCTGACCAGCAGGCCGCCGACCACGGCAATCCCCAGCGGCTGGCGCAGTTCGGCGCCGACGCCATAACCGAGCATCAAGGGCAGGGCGCCCAATAGCGCGGCCAACGTCGTCATGATGATCGGGCGGAAACGCGTCAGGCAGGCTTCATGAATGGCGTCCAGCGGGCTCATGCCTCGGTCGCGTTGTGCCTCAAGGGCGAAATCCACCAGCAGGATACCGTTCTTCTTGACGATGCCGATGAGCAGGACCACGCCGATCAAGGCCATGATCGAAAAATCCTGTCCCATCAACCACAACAACAGCAGCGCGCCGATACCTGCCGAGGGCAGTGTGGAAATAATGGTCAGCGGGTGGACGAAGCTCTCATAAAGCACCCCGAGAATGATGTACACCGCCACCAGCGCCGCGAGAATCAACCAGGGTTGATTCGCCAGCGAACTCTGAAATGCCTGAGCCGCGCCCTGGAAGTTGCCAATGATTGACGCTGGCATGCCGATCTCGTTCTTGGCCTGATCAACCATACGCACCGCATCACCCAGGGCCACACCTGGCGACAGGTTGAAGGACAGGTTGGCCGCCGGGAACATGCCGTCATGGGCAATTGACAATGGGCCCATGGTAGGCGCGCCGACTTTGGCCAGCGCCGACAGAGGCACCATCTCGTTTGTCAGGGGCGAGCGCAGATAAAAATACGCCAGGCTTTCGGCCTTGCCACGTTGTTTGGCGTCCAGTTCCAGAATCACTTTGTACTGGTTGATTTCGGTTTGGAATTCGCTGATCTGCCGTTGACCGAACGCGTCGTACAGGGCCTGGTCAACGTCATTGGTGGTCAGCCCGAAACGGGCAGCGGCGCTACGATCAATATTGATGTGAGTGACGCTACCGCCCAGTTGCAGGTCGTTGGACAGGTCGCGGAATGCCGGATTGCTTCGCAGCTTTTCCGTCAGGCGCTGGGTCCAGGTGTTGAGCAGCGGACCGTCATTGCTCTTGAGCACATACTGATACTGGCTGCGACTCGGGCCGGGGCTGAGGTTGATGTCTTGCCCGGCCCTCAAATACAGGACGATGCCGGGTATCTTCGCCAGCTTGGGACGTATCCGGTCGATGAATTCACTCACCGACACGTCACGTTCACCTCGAGGTTTGAGGGAGATCCAGAAGCGTCCGTTGGCGATGGTCTGGTTGCTGCCGCTGACGCCAACCGAGTGGGAGAACGCCTGAACGGCAGGATCGGCACCGACGATTTTTGCCAGTTGCAGGTGTTTTTCCACCATGTGCGGGTAGGAAATATCTGCCGCAGCTTCACTGGTGCCAAGGGCAAAAGCCGTGTCTTGCACCGGAAAGAAACCTTTCGGAATCAGCACGTAGCCAACCCCAGCCAGTACCAGCGTCAACCCGAAAATCCCGAGCATGATCCGTTGATGGGCCAGCGCCTTGTTCAGTCCGCGTTCATAAAGCGCCAACAGACGTTCACTGAAACCCGGCTTCCCATGCGGATCATGTTTTGGCGCGCGCATGAACAGCGCTGCCAGTGTTGGAGCCAGGGTCAGTGAAACGACGACCGAGATCAGAATGGTCGCGGTAGCGGTCAGGGCGAACTCCTTGAACAGCCGCCCGACCACGCCGCCCATGAACAGCAACGGAATAAAGGCCGCCACCAGCGAGAAGCTGATGGACACCACGGTGAAGCCGATTTCTCCCGAACCCTTGATCGCCGCTTCACGCATGCCGTCACCGGCCTCAAGGTGTCGGTGGATGTTCTCCACCACGACAATGGCGTCGTCCACCACGAACCCGACCGCCACCACAATCGCTACCAGCGTGAGGTTGTTAAGGCTGAAACCGAACACGTACATCATCGCGAAACTGGCAACCAGCGAGACCCCCAGTACCGCACTGACGATCAGGGTTGCCGAGAGCTGACGCAGGAACAGCGCCATGACCGCGACCACCAGCAGAATGGCGATTACCAGCGTCATTTCCACTTCATGCAACGAGGCGCGAATGGTTCGGGTACGGTCATTGAGCACCGAAACATCCACTGATGCCGGAAGCATTTCCAGCAGACGTGGGAGTTCGCGCTGAATACGATCCACGGTTTCCACGATGTTTGCGCCGGGCTGGCGGAAGATCGTAACGTTGACGCCTTGCTGATCACCCGACCAGGCCTGCACGTAAGCGTTTTCTGAACCGTTGATGACCCGCGCCACATCCTTCAGGTGCACCGGGGCGCCGTCCTTGTAGGAAACGATCAGTTGCGCGTAATCCTGAGGCCTGAACAGCTGGTCGTTGGAAGCGATCGTGGACACGCTGTCTTTGCCGTACAACGCACCTTTGGCGAGGTTAAGACTGGTTTGCTGTACCGCGACACGGATGTCCGCCAGCGTCAGACCCAGCGCGGCCAGTTTCTCCGGCGCAGCCTGCACGCGAATCGCCGGGCGTTGCTGGCCGGTAATAAACACTTGACCCACACCGTCAATCTGGCTGAGTTGCCGTGCCAGCAGCGACTCGGTGACGTCGCTGAGTTCGGTGGGCGGCATCAGATTGGAGCTGACGCTGAGTATCAATACCGGGCTGTCGGCCGGGTTGACCTTGCGCCATGTTGGCAAATTAGGCATGTCAGCGGGAAGGCGGCCCGCTGCGGTATTGATCGCGGCCTGAACTTCCTGCGCGGCGGTATCGATACTTTTATTGAGGGTGAATTGCAGGGTCAGGTTAGTGGAGCCTAGCGCGCTGCTGGACGTCATCTGGGTCATGCCGGGGATCGCGCTGAATTGCACCTCCAGCGGGGTCGCGACCGACGATGCCATGGTTTCCGGACTTGCGCCAGGCAATTGGGCGGTGACCTGAATGGTCGGAAACTCCGCCTCTGGCAACGGTGCAACCGGCAGGCGAGGGAAGGCAATCGCCCCTAACAGAACCATGGCAAACGTCAGCAGCAAGGTGGCGACTGGGTGGTCTACGCACCACGCCGAAATAGATCCGCGGCCCTTCATCGTGTGCCGTCCAGATTGGCTGTCTGGCTATTCTCGGTTGTGTCGCGCAGCACTTCGATGCGCGATCCGGCCTTCAGTCGTGATTGGCCGTCGCTGACCAGCACGTCACCTGCCTTGGGGCCTGATATCAGCATCAGGGCGCTGTCCTGATACAGCACCTGCACCGGAACGACCTCGACCTTGTCACCATTGACCCGGAAGGCGAAGTGCTGGTCGATGCCGCGCTGTACCACCTGTGGAGGTACTCGCAGGGCATCGCGCTCAACGGCTGTCTGGATTTTCACCGTGACCAACTGGCCCGGCCACAATAACTGTTTCGGATTACTGAACTCGGCCTTGGCGCGAATCGTTCCGGTGGTGGCCGAGACCTGGTTGTCGATCAGCGTCAGCTTGCCGTCACCCAGCAGAGTGCCGTTGTCGCCATCACCGAGAAAGGCTTTGACCGCCGCTGGTGTGCTTGAGGCGATCAAACCTTGCAAGGTCGGCAGCATCTGTTGCGGCAGCGAGAATTCGACTGAGACCGGATCGATCTGTGTCACGGAAAACAGGCCCTGAGCATCGCTGACGCGCAGGAAGTTGCCTTCGTCGACATTACGAATCCCGACCCGGCCGGTCACCGGTGAGCGAATCTGTGTATACGACAACTGCACTTGCGCGGCGTTGATTGCTGCGTCGTTGCCCATCGCAGTGGCTTTGAGTTGATGAACCGTGGCTTGCTGCTGGTCGAAGGTTTGTTTGGAGATCCCATTGTCTTCACTGAGCAGCCGATAACGCTTGAGATCAACCTGAGCCATGTCCAGTTGCGCCTTGCTTTGCGCGAGCTGCGCTTTGGCTTGTTCCAGTGTCGCGCGGATTGCCCGGTCATCAATCGTCGCCAACAGATCTCCGGCTTTGACCGTTTGCCCTTCCTTGACCAGCACTTTGGTGAGGATGCCGTCCACCTGGGGCCTGATCACCACACTGTGCAGCGACAGCACCGAACCTATACCCGTCACGAAGCGAGGTACATCCTCCTCGGTCACTTTGACAACTTTGACAGGTACCGCCACCGGCGCGCTTATTTTTGCGGTGGCCGGACGGGTCAGACTCCAGCTGGAAACACCGATCAAGCCCACGATGACAGCAACGGCAAGGACGGTTCTGGTCTGTTTACGCATTCGAGAGACGCCGGAAAGTCGGGATAGGGAAGTGTGTCGATGTTGGCTTGTCTCTTATAACCCGCCAACCCGGTCAGCAGAGTGACGGCCGCCTGTCAGAATTGTCAGCAAGAAAAGCGCGCGACCCGCGAACGTTATCAAGAAACCCCGGCCCGAGACGATATCCATAGAAAGGAATCTGCGGAAATTTACTGCTTGTTCCCTTTGACTCTTTGTACTGATCAGAACGTATAACCTGGAGCAAGCCTATGGAACGCAGCGTCTCAAGTTTTAATCGTTGCCTGGACGTCGCTCATGAGGTGCGCAAGGTTGCCGCCCTTGTGATGGTGGCTTCCCTCTGTATGAGCGTTTCGGTGGCGCAAGCGTCCGAAGGGCAACTGAGTTTTACCGGGTATATCAGCAACTCCAGTTGTGCGGTGCTGCCGTCGACGAATGCGCAAGAGGGGGCCAATACTCAACGGGTGAAAGTGTCTGAGCACCTGTCCATCGTTGTCGACACTTCGCACAATGCCTGCACTGCGTCAGTCATTCCATTCTCTGCTCAGTATCAGACGCTGCCGGTAGCACTCTCCAGTAATGACCGCGCCGGTGCGGGGATTCTGACGCTTACCTACCAATAGCATCATGGAAGTTAACCGCTGGCTGCTAAACCTTGCGCTTGAGCATACAAGTGCAAGGCTGGGTAGTTAAAAACTTCGGCGTCTGTCGTGTTTCGGTCGACTTTGTATGAGGTTTTACCTGACCTCTATTATCAGGTATTGTCGCCAGGCTATACATCACGTGGCCTGCGCAAGAGTTCGGGGTTAGTCCTACAGAAAGTTCCCGCAAGTTGTGTGGGTTAATCCATTTTGTCAAAGTAACAAAGACGACATCGATCACAAAGATCGAACCTTATAGTGCGTGGCGTCCGATTCAGGGCGTACACGAAATAACACAAGGAATGTCGTTAATATGAAAACTATCACTCTTGCACTGGCCATTAGTGGCGCTATGGCTTTGAGCCTGACCAATACGGCCAATGCTGCGAACAATGGCGTGCTGAAATTTACCGGCACCCTGACCAATATTTCCTGCAGCGTTGCACCTGGTACAGGCACTGGCCCGGGTAATCAGCCTGGCGATATTGCTGTTGATCTGGGCAATGTTTCGTTCTCTGAAATTGGCACCTCTGGCGAAAACAGGCTCGAGACCGCGACGCCTATCCAGTTGCTGGTCAACTGCACTGCGGGCGCCGATCAATACAATCTGGTGAAGATGCGCTTTAAAGCCGGAATGGGCCATGGCACGGATGACAATGACAGCAAGCTACTTCGTGTCACCGGTTCGGCAGGCGGTGTTGCCATCGGCGTGCTTAACGCTTCGAATCAACTGATGGATCTGTCCGGCACTGGAACCATTGACAAACCATTGGTCAAGGACGGCGCTGATGGTGCCACCGCTGAGCTCAACCTGGCTGGCGTCTACATGCTCAACGGCACGGAACCCCGGCCAGGTACCGCCATGGGCGACCTGCCGTTCACGCTGGATTACGAGTAATACGCTGGCCGGAGCGAGCAGCACTCGTTCCGTCTGCGGTTACGCATCTCCATAGAATATTGAAAGGTATGGACGTCCGCAGGACCAGCTTTAACCGCTCGCGGTTCAAGCCCGGTCCTGCGGGCAGTGTCTTATCAAAGACGCTGTGATGTTTCATATCAAGTACAAGGCGAGCGTCAGCATGTTTTTGTTCTTACAGCGTCGTGTGGCCCTGCTGGTTTCAGCGGCTGGGTGGCTATTGCTGCTCAGCGCCAGTGCGCAGGCAAGCATCGTGATAAACACCACACGCATCATCTATCCCGCGTCAGACAAGGAAGTCAGCTTCGGCGTACATAACGTCGGAAATAAAGAGATCCTTGTGCAAAGTTGGCTGGAGCCAACGGCTGAATATGCGGATCCGAATAATCTGCCCTTTGTCATCACCCCGGCGATAGCCCGCTTACCGGGTGATGGCAGGCAACTGGTGCGGATTATCCATGCCGGGATGGACATGCCACAGGATCGGGAGTCAGTACTCTGGCTTAACGTCCAGGAAATCCCCCAGGTTGCCGCGCAAAACACATTGCAGATCGCGATTCGGCAGCGCATGAAGCTGTTCTTCCGGCCCAAAGGGTTGGTGGGTGATGCCGCCGAAGCACCCGATAACCTGCGCTGGAAGCTGACTGCAAATAATACCGTGCACGTTGAAAATCCCGGGCCGTTTCATGTCTCGATGGTCATGATCGCCGCACAACGTGCCGGCAGTGAGTTGCTGAGCAAAGACAGTCAGATGATCGCTCCCGGACAGCAACTGCAACTGCCGTTGAGTTCGCCCGCTGATGGAGCGGTGCTGAGTTTTATCAGCATTAATGATTTCGGCGGTCAGATTGCTTATCGCGCTGCGCTGAAAACAGGCGAAATCAGCCGGGCCGTCAAGGTGGAACCTCGATAGCCGCCACGTAGTTTTACATAACGCCTTACTTACCCAATTTGAGCCGCGTCATGCGCGACGGCTCAGTAGTTGTGTGTCTGCCTGAAAGGGATTCGGGTGTGACCCAGAACTTCTAGATCGAGTGGAAGCAGCTAATGGAATGGCTTTACAAGAACATTGGGGAATTAACCCCGGGATCCATCCTGCCGTTAACAAAGGGGTTCAAATCAACGTGTTTGAAAGGTGCTATGGCATTGGCTTTAATGCCCTTGCTGACGGAGCAGACCCGGGCTGTCGAGGGGGCGCCGGTCGCCGTTGTGAAGTTCAATACCGCATTCATTCAGGGCAGTGACCAGCCGCCGGAGCTCACCGAATTCTTGCAGGCCAATACGGTGTTGCCCGGAACCTATCGGGTGGATATTTACGTCAATCGTGCATTGAGCGGTCGGCGCGACATCGTCTTCGTCAGCGACTCTTTATCCGGTCGTATCGAGCCTTGTCTAACACTGGAGATGCTTCAGGCTTTCGGTCTTGATATCGAGCGCCTGCAGACTGGACAGCCGCAGCAAAGTCCGCAGGCGTGTTATGACTTGCCAGCACGTGTCGAGTTTGCACGTGTTGAGTACCAACCCGGCACGCTACGTCTGAACATCAGCGTGCCCCAAGCTGTCATGCAGCGCAGCGCCAGAGGTTATGTGCCACCGGAGTTATGGGATGGGGGAGAATCAGTAGGTTTTGCCAGCTACTCGTTCAACGCTGTGCGTCGCAGCAACCAGCGTGAGAAAACCGATCAGTACTATCTGGGGCTGCGCAATGGCCTGAATCTTGGCGCATGGCGTTTACGCAACGAATCTTCATTGGCCTATGGTGATAATCAGTCTTATCGCTTCAGTAGTAACCGTACTTATCTACAACGGGATCTGAGTACGCTGCGCAGTCAGTTGACCCTCGGCGAAACGTTCACCGATTCACAGATCTTCGACAGTGTGCGTTTTCTGGGGGTGGGCGTCAGCTCCGACGATGCGATGCTGCCCGACAGTGAGCGTAACTATGCGCCGGTGATTCGCGGCACCGCCGAAACCAACGCGTCGGTGGAAGTTCGGCAAAATGGTTTTTTGCTTTACAGCGGCAACGTGTCGCCGGGGCCGTTCGAGATCAGTGATATCTACCCGAGCGGCTCCAATGGTGATCTGCAAGTCACCATTATTGAAGCCGATGGTCGTCGGCGCTCTTTCACCCAGGCCTATGCTTCTCTGCCAATCATGGTGCCCGAAGGTGTATTTCGCTACAGCCTTGCAGCAGGACAGGTCGACAGCGGCAGCGATGACGCCGCAACCCCGATATTTGCCAGCCTCGGTTTGATCTACGGCGTGTCCGAACGGGTCACGGGCTTTGGTGGTTTGCAGTTGGCTGATGATTACCACGCAACCAATGTTGGCGCCGGTCTCAATACCGGATACGGCGCACTGTCAGCCGACCTGACCCACTCCGTCAGCGAGACCGATCAGCAGAGTCAGGCGGGACAGAGTGTGCGCCTGCGATACGCCAATACCTTGAATGCCACCGACACCACGTTTGCAGTGGCCGGTTATCGATATTCCACCGACCTTTACCTGTCCTTGAACGAGCACGTCGAATCAGCTCGCGCGCGTTTTCGCCGGGCAATGATCGGCCGTCCGAAAGACCGCATGGAGCTGAATGTGACTCAAACCTTGCCTGCGCAGTTTGGCAGCCTGAGTCTCACGGCCTCGGAACAGCGGTATTGGCGCATGGAAGGCAAAACCCGGCAGTTCTACCTGGCGTATAACGCTGCCTGGCGGTCGCTCAGTTACAGCCTGTCGCTGGAAAACAATCGTGATTTCGGTCGCGACGGGCAGGGTGAGAGCGACAATCGAATCGCCGTCAGCCTGACCTTGCCACTGGGTGAAAGCACCAGTGCTTCGCGGCTGTCTTTCAATGGTGTACGAGACAGCGCAGGCGAGTACAACGCTCAAGCGGGCCTCAGTGGCCAGGTCCTTGACCAGCGCCACGCGTTCTATTCGGTACAGGCCGGGCATGACAGCAGTTCAGGCAGTTTTGGCTCCGGAAAACTCAACACTACCCAGCCCTACGGCCGTTTCGAGGCAGGTTATAGCCAAGGGCGTGACTACAACGCCTTGAGCCTGGGGGCTTCCGGTTCTGTGCTGGTTCATGGTGGGGGCATAAACCTGGGGCAGTCACTGGGGGAAACCTTTGCTCTGGTGGAGGTGCCGAAGGTCGGCGGAGCCAGACTGACCAGCTTCAGCAATGTTGAGACCGCTGCCAATGGCTACGCGGTATTGCCGTATGCGCAGCCCTATCGAAGCAACTGGATCAGCCTGGATACCCGGCAACTGGGCGCGGACGTTGAGCTGGATAACGCAGTCAGTCAGATTGTCCCGCGTCGCGGCGCGATGCCTGTGGTGCGCTTCAAGGCCTCAACCGGGCGCCGCGTACAGTTCGAGCTGGTTCAAGCCAACGGCAGCAAAGTGCCTTTGGGGGCGAGTGTCGAAACGCCTGAAGGCAAGGCTTTGGCGCTGGTTGATCCCACTGGTCGGGCGCTTGTCCTGAGCGAACAGGACAGCAGTGAGTTACGTGTCAGGTGGGCCGATCAAAGCTGTCGTGCACCGTTCTCGTTGCCAGCTCGTGATCCGCTGCGTGCCTACGAGCGTATTCGGGTGATTTGCCAATGAAGACGCTTGTTTATCTAGGGCTTGCTGCGTTGCTGGCGAGTTTTAGTGTGCATGCTGCGGTGTCCCTGAGTGGGACGCGGCTGATCTTTGATGGCCGCTTCCCCGAAGCAAGCCTTGAAGTCGTCAATCGCAGTGAGCATGAAGTGTTGATCCAGTCCTGGCTAAGCGATCCGGCCAACATTGACGGCAGTCTTGACGGTGCCGCCGTCGAGCTGCCATTCGTGCTCAGCCCTCAATTGGCGCGCCTGGAAGCGCGCGGCAAGCAGACAATCAGGGTTCTGTATCAAGGTCAGGGCATGCCGCTGACCGGAGAGTCCTTGCTGCACCTGTATGTACTGGAAATTCCAAGGCGCACTCAAGTCACCAATGCGTTGAGCATTGCCATTCGCCAGCGCATCCACCTGTTTTATCGTCCCGTCGGGCTTACTGATGATCCTGCTGCAACCGCCTACCGGCTGCGCTGGACACTGGCCTCAACCTCGCTGCGTGTGAGTAACCCGACTTCTTACCATGCCGCGTTACAGGATGTGCGGCTGGGCGGGGTGGCTGCCAGCGACTACCTGCTCTTGGCGCCAGGCACGAGCCAGGACATCCCGATACCTGCCGCTCTCGGTAGGCGAAACCTTTCTTTCAAGGCGCTGAACGATTACGGCGGGGCTGACCTTTACTGCGCGGCAGGCACGGACGATGGCTTTGATAACACGGAACCCCGGCAAAAGGACTGCTGAATGATGAATACCTATCTCCAGACTGCACGTGATTTTCTGCACGGGAATGCCTTCCCTGTAGACATGCGTTCCTGTCCAGCAAAATATAAATCACGAAATAGATACGATTTTCATGTGGGAGCGGTGCTTGCCCGCGATAAAAACACCGCGTTTTATCCTTCAGAATGCGTCGCCTTTATCGCGGGCAAGCACCGCTCCCACATGAAGCCGAGTTTGCTGCGCGACAGCGAGGTGCATTGGCGACGGGGCGGCGCCTGCAGAGCCATACTTCTGCTGGCTCTGTTGCTAACCCCGGCCACCAGCTTCGCGATGATCTGCAAAACTCAAGGCTCGGGGGAAACGGTGGTTCGGGCTGATCTGGACAGCAGCGTGGCGATCCCTGCAAGCGTGCCTGATGGGGAGGTTGTCTGGCGATCCGAGCGTATGGACCTTCAGGTCGAATGCGCCAAGGACGGCGCGCTGGCAGCTCAGGAAGAAGTCGTCCTTTACCTCAATCCTGACAACCTGAAAGTCGGTCAGGGCATTCGGGCGGGCCTCACGTTGGCGGGAGTCGACCATGCGCAGAGCAGCGGACGAATCGGTACGGGTCATTACCTGCCCGTTTGTCACGAAGGCGAGGGCAATATCGGCGCTTGCCCCAAGGTTCGATTCAACCTGGCGTTTTCCGTGTTCATTCAGAAGTTCGGGCCAATCCCTCACTCCGGCATTGCCAGCGATCTGCTTGATTACCGGGTGTTCCAGCTCGACAGCGCCAAGGGGCTCAATCCGTTGCCGGATCAAAGCCTCAATTACCGGATCAATAACCTCAGCGGGCTACGATTTGTGGCTTGCGATGCGCAGTTGCAAGTCGTGCCTGAAACCGTGGAATTCGGCAACGTCGGTATTCAGCGGGTCGCGGTGGGCAAGGTCATCGAGCGCCGGCCGTTCTCGCTTGTCACCCGACGCAGTTGTGATTCACCGTTCAGCCTCGGCGCGCGCTTCAAGCCGGTCAGTGGCAAATTGTCAGGCAACTATCTGATCCCTGTCGCCAACGACGGCGTGGGTATTCGCATCCTCAGCGCTCGTGATGAATCCGTGTTGAGTTACAACGAGCCTTTTCATCTGGCTGATCTGCTCAACGACACTCAGACAAGCAGTGTGGACTTCAATGCTGAGCTGGTCTGGCAAAAAAACAATCCTAAAGCCGGACCTTTCGAGGCTGAAGTCATGGTGGACCTGTTCTACAAATAGCTTCAGCCGATAGGAGGTTCCGGCTGTGCAGGCAGCGGGTAAATGATTCAGGTATGCTGCGCGACCTTTCGACGACTGATTGCCAATTTCTGGAGCTTTTCATGACTTCTATCGACCCAACACCGGCTCCTGAAACTGTCATTGCCGAAGATTCGGCCACGGACAAAAAGGCGCCGGTCCCTGCGTTCAGCTTTCCTTTCAAGCCTGCAGACTTCGCGCAGTCGAAAACGGACCAGCCCTGGTACCAGAAGTCGAACAAGCACGGCCACAACAAAACCCCTGGTGCCGCGCCCCACGGCACGCGCAAGTCGATGGGCAAGCGCTAAACCGTAGGCGGGATGTTGTGAGGGTGATGCGGGATTCTGTGGGAGGGATTCCGTGTTTCCTGCTAGCTCAATTCCCTGTAGGAGCTGCCGAAGGCTGCGATCGCGGTGTGTCAGGATAAATGCTTCGCAGCCTTCGGCAGCTCCTGCAGAAAATGCATTTCAATCCAGTGGTTTGATGAGAGCGAGGCTGCTGTTAAACCGCCTGCAGCGGAATAAACATGTAGCCCGCAGGTTCGCCCGTGGCCAGCTCGGCCCCGGCCAGATTGAGTGTGTCGATAACCGCGTCGCCCGCCACGTGAAAAGTCCAGCCATCGTTGACGGTGGCTGCGTCATCGCCGTCCATCAGGTCCATCACTGCGCTGGCGAAAGCCTCCATATCCGGCAAGTAAGCAACGAAACCATTGCCTTTCAGCGCCGTGGCACGAATTCCCAGCCGTTGGCAGATCGCCTCTTTGGCGCCGATGTCTTCGCGGTCGGCCTGGCGAGACTGTTCAATGAGGCGGCTGAGCTCGGTGTCGGCCAATTCTCCACCAACGATCAGATCCGGCCCCTGCTCCCAAGACTCGGGTGGGCAGTCCTTGGCTTGTGGGCGTAAAGGAATATGCGGATTGATCTCCATCGGATAAATCCGGCATACCAGCGGTCGGCGGTCATAAATCCGGCAGAGCTTGTCTGCGTCAAGATTCCGGCAAGGGCCGACGTTATAGGCGGCGAAGGTGATCGCTACCTGTGCCTGGGTCAAGCCACTTTGCACCCGCGTTGAACGACGCGTGGCGTGAGTCAGCTGGGCCTCAGGCACACCATAACCGTCGGCCAGAAAGGCCTCGGTCAGGATGATCAGTGATCCGCCGTCGGCCGCCCATTGCAAGGCTTCACCGAGTGTCAGGGGGACATGGTGGTCGGTGCAGCAGCGGCCGCAACCGACACAGGAAAATCGGGTATTCATTGCGATAAAGGTCCGTCATGACAGACGTCGCGCGCTGCACAGGCCAGGGTTGCAGGCACGACTGAGACGGTGTTCGAAGCAAGTTATGAGCCAGTGTGGGGCGCTGTCACTTTTTCAGGGTAGCGGGCAGTTCGGTCCATTCACTGACCGTGGCTTTTTTAGTTTGGCGGTTGTACAGGCACAGCTCTGCCCCTGGCTGATTTTTCATGTGGGGCTGTGGGTAGCGCCCTCTGAGCATAAGCGCCTCATAACCGAGGTTGTCGTCAAACCCGGTCTTACCGACAGCCCGTACTTCCTTGAGCTGGCTGGCTTTCATGCAGCTCTCGATAACCGCTTTCTCCAAGGCTACCCAGGCGTCCGGACTTGCGGCGTTGGCCTGGCCGACAAACGTCGCGCAGGCGATCAGCAGGAAGGTAAACGCTTTCATTGTCGTTCTCCATGGTCATCGATTGATGGTGGAGTATGCCAGATCAGGCTTGAGCGGTTTCCAGCCGCTGCACATAGCGCATGCCTGCTTTCTCGTACAGGCAACGTGCGGGCAGGTTGTTTTCCATGACTTTGAGGTCTGCAAAAGCCTCACGCCGCTGGTGAAAAATGCGGAATACGTGGTTAAGTAACTGGAGCGCCAGGCCTTGGTTTCTGGCCCGGGGGTGAATCACCAGGTCTTTGATGAACGCGCTGGTCCAGCCCTGAATCAGGCCGACCATGCCCTCATCGTCCCTGAGGGCGAAGCACAAGGCCGGATCGTACTCAGGGTCGGTTTTCCAGTCGTTTACCCAGTCTGAGTAGTCAGGCAGCGCAACATCATCGGCATAACTCTGTCGCAAGAGAGCGTGGGCTTGCGGTGCGTCCTCAAGAGTGAACGCCGTCATGCGAATGTGAGATGGCCACGCCGCTGCCGCAGGCAAGCGATCAAGGTCGCGGCGCATCAGCCAGCAATGCCGGTCAGAACCGCCGAGGCGTTCCATCACATTCACGCGCCCTTGGCCTGCACTGCCCGTGCGGCGACGATCAGGCTGCGGGTCAACTCCGGAGAGGAGAACTTGGTCAGTACCGAGTTGGCACCGGCAAGCCTGGCTTTTTCACTGTTCATGGCGCTGTCCAGGGACGTGTGCAGCAGGATGTACAGGTCCTGGAAGTCAGGCGTTTCACGCAGGGTTCGGGTCAGTGCGTAGCCGTCCATCTCGGACATCTCGATATCGGATACCACCACGTTGATTTGCGCGGGAGAGCCTTGCAGCTCAAGCAACACGTCAATGGCTTCCTTGGCACTGCGCGCTGTGTGGCAATCCAGGCCCAGGTTACGCAACGTGAGCAGCGATTGTTGCAGCGCTACCTGACTGTCATCGACGACCAGAATTCGCGTTGCTGCCAGCAACTCGGCTTCTTCCATGGTCAATTCGTCCGGTTGCGCAACGATCTGCGCCGGAGCAATCCCGTGGATAACTTTTTCGATATCCAGCACCTGCACCAGCGTCCCGTCTACTTGCGTCACGCCCGTAATGAACGAACGGCCGTTAGCGCCAAATGGCGGCGGACGGATGTCGGTGGTCAGGCAATGGACGATCTTGCTCACAGCCTGAACATGCAGGCCCTGCTTGGAACGGCTTACATCGGTGACGATCAGGCAGCCACCATCCGGGTCGACCAACGGCTTTTCACCAATGGCCCGGCTGAGGTCAATCACTGAAAGCGAGGCTCCCCGCAGTGTGGCAACGCCTTTGACGTGCGGGTGCGATTCTGGAAGTCGTGTCAGGGCAGGGCAGGGGATGATCTCACTGACCTTGAGCAAATTGATCGCCATCAACTTGCCGCTGCGTAACGTGAACAGCAGCAGCGAAAGTGAGTCTGCTCGGACATTCTTGGTGGACATATAAACCTTCTGGCAATAAGTGTTTTGCCGCAGTAAGCAGCAAACAGCCTTCTCTGGATAGGTTATCGACCCTGCACAGGCACGCTTGAGGTTTTTTGTGCGCTAGCGGGTTTTCCCTGATCCGCCGAGTGGCCGATAAGGGCCTGGATGAATTGACCGGAGCCGGGTCATTAAGACTTCCATGAGTCAAAATGACTATTCCGTTTTCGGTGTCTATTTGACCATTTAACGCTAACTTGTTGATTTTGTTAGCTCTAAATTCTGGCACGGTTCCTGAAACACCCTCGGTACATTCTACAAAGCCTGTGTGCCTGGAGTACATCATGTTAAGCGCCTCGGATCGTGCCATTGTCAAAGCCACCGTGCCATTGCTCGAAAGCGGCGGTGAGACGTTGACGACTCACTTCTACAAAAAGATGCTCAGCGAGTACCCGCAGGTGAGGCCGCTGTTTAATCCGGCGCACCAGGCCAGTGGTGACCAGCCCAGAGCGTTGGCCAATGGCTTGTTGATGTACGCCCGGCATATTGACGAGCTTGAGCAACTGGGTGATTTGCTGGCGAAAATCATCAATAAGCACGTCGCGCTGCAGATTCTTCCCGAGCACTATCCCATTGTAGGCAGTTGCTTGCTGAGTGCTATCCGCGAAGTGCTCGGTGAGGAGATCGCCACCGATGAAGTACTGCAAGCCTGGGGCCGCGCTTATCAGCAGCTTGCCGACGTGCTGATCGGTGCCGAGCGCGCGATCTATGACGAAAAGGCCCACGCCCATGGCGGGTGGCGTGGTACCCGCGAATTCAGGCTGGCGGCGAAAGTTGCTGAAAGTTTGGAGATCACCTCGTTCTACCTGCAACCCGCGGACGACGGCCCATTGCTCGATTTCACTCCGGGTCAGTACATCGGCCTGCAATTACGAATAGGCGACGAAGAGATGCGCCGCAATTATTCGTTGTCAGCCGTGGCGGGTGGTGATCAGTACCGGATCAGCGTCAAGCGCGAGCCTCATGGCAAGGTGTCCAATTACCTGCATGATGAACTGCACGTGGGCGACAGCCTGCTACTGTTTCCGCCGTCGGGTGAGTTCACCCTGACCACTAGCGACAAGCCACTGGTGCTGATCAGTGGCGGGGTGGGTATTACGCCGACCCTGGCGATGCTGGAAGCCGCACTTGAAACCTCTCGCCCGGTGCATTTCATTCACTGCGCGCGTAATGGCAGTGTGCACGCTTTCCGGGATTGGGTTGATGATCTGGTGACTCTGCACCCGCAGCTAAAACGATTCTATTGCTATGCCGAAGATGATGGCGTCAGTGCGGCTGGCGATGCGCTTGGCCTTCTCGATCAATCGCGCCTTGAACAGTGGTTGCCCAAAGAGCGGGATCTGGATGCTTATTTCCTCGGTCCCAAGGCTTTCATGAAAGCCATCAAGCACCAGCTCAAGGCGGCAGGCGTCCCAGAGAAGCAAAGTCGCTTCGAGTTTTTCGGCCCGGCCTCTGCGCTGGAGTGAGGTGCGACAAATAGTCGCGCTCTTCTATATATAGAAGAGCTCTGCTGACACCGTGCTTCCGTCGAACGTGGACGCATTTCTGTAGGAGCTGCCGAAGGCTGCGAAGCTTCCATCCTGACGCACCGCCATCGCAGCCTTCGGCAGCTCCTGCAAGGTCCGCATGCCTGACCATTGGGATCGGGCGCCTGATCCATTTTGCCTGCGACAAATAGCCGCATCCTTCTATATATATAGAAGGATGCGTTTTTTGGCGTAGGTGCATTGCTCAAGCGCCGAACTCGCACGTCGAACGCCATCGGGCTGCCAAATATGGCCATATGGCGGGTGCAGGCTTGAGTTGTCCTTCATGGCCCCTGATTATCGCGAGCGATCGGGGCGCTGTGCCTTTACAATCCGGTGTCTGCCCTGAAGGGCACTGTTATACGCCTCCGGCATTGATCGAACGGTCCGAATGGACATCCTTTCGAAAGGTATGTGAATGAGCGACAACATGTTGTACCTAAAACGCGAAAAGCGCTTCCTGGTCCTGCTGGGCGTTATCTGCCTGGCGTTGATCGGCGGGGCACTGTACATGCAGATCGTGCTGGGCGAGGCCCCGTGCCCTCTGTGCATCCTGCAACGCTATGCGCTGCTGTTCATCGCAATCTTCGCTTTCATCGGCGCAGCCATGCCTGGCCGCCGGAGCATCACCGCGCTTGAAACACTGGTGGTGCTTAGCGCCATAGGCGGCATCGTTGCAGCCGGCCGTCATGTCTACATCCTTTCGCACCCTACCGAGAGTTGCGGCATCGACATCCTGCAACCCATCGTTGATGGCCTACCGCTGGCCTCGATGTTCCCTATCGGATTCCAGGTCGGCGGCTTCTGCACGACCCCTTATCCGCCAGTCCTCGGATTGTCACTCGCTCAATGGGCGCTGGTGGCGTTTGTATTGACCGTCATACTGGTCCCGATCGGCATCATTCGTAACCGGCGCAAATACCGCGGTCTACAGGGCTTGTGAGGAAATAATGCCCCTACAAAAAGGGGCATTTCTTGTGAAAATTTCGTGAGCTGATTCTCGATTTTTACAGATCCTGATACAAACTGTTGCTAAAAAAAACATAGTCATTAAATTTCTAGATATCTACAATCCCCGCACTTGCCGCGCAGGGTCACCCCGCGCTGAGCATTTTTGAGGTCAGAAAGCGCCTTTTGCGCAGGCTGTGCCGGTAGTGCCAGTCGGTCTCTGAAAGCACCATGAATGTCCGCACCAAAGGGAATTGGCCCGTTTCCGGGCTTGATGCCATACATTCGAATAAGAAATTAAAGATAAATATGGATTTGTCGTTACGCTTTGCATGCGTCGTGACAGGCTTTGTTCAATCCAAAAAATATGCCAACACAGGCAGGTTTCGGTGTTGGCGTTCGAAAACCAATTGCACCCGCAAGCTGCTTTTGCTTTTAGAGGTCGTGAGATGAGTAAAAAAAGGTACCCCAGGTTTTTTGGCTTCTTGGCCCTTTTCAGCATGCTTTTGCTCAGTGGTTGCGAGGGCGTGCCTCTGCTCGATCCTAAAGGGCAAATAGGGCTCGACGAGCGCAACCTGATTATCACCGCAACGCTGTTGATGTTGATCGTGGTAATCCCGGTCATTTTCCTGACGATCATTTTCGCCTGGAAATATCGCGCTTCGAACAAGGCTGCTACCTACACGCCTGACTGGTCTCACTCGACCAAGATCGAAGCTGCAGTGTGGGGCATCCCGATGGTGCTGCTGCTGGTGCTGTTCTACATCACCTACAAGTCTACCCACGCACTGGACCCGTATCGTCCGATCGAATCCGACGTACCGCCGGTCACCATCGAAGTGATTTCGCTGGACTGGAAATGGGTGTTCATCTATCCGGAACAGGGCATCGCTACGGTCAACAAGATCGTTTTCCCTGCCAACACTCCGGTTAATTTCAAGATTACTTCCGATTCGGTCATGAACTCGTTCTTCATCCCGGGTCTGGGCGGCCAGGTTTACGCCATGGCGGGCATGCTGACCAAGCTGCACCTTATCGCCAACGAGAACCATGAGTTCAACGGTATCTCCGCCAACTACAGCGGCGCGGGTTTCACCGGCATGAAGTTCAAGGCGACCGCAACCTCCAAGGCAGATTTCGACGCCTGGGTCGCCGAAGTCAAGAGTTCACCTAAAAAGCTTGAAGCTTCGGAATACGCTGCTTTGCTCAAACCGAGCGAGCGTAACCCGGTCGAGCTGTTCTCCGAGGTCACTCCGAATCTGTTCAATGCCGTCATCGACAAGTACGAAGGCATGAAACCAGGCAAGAAAAACCCTCACGAGCAGGAAGGTACTGCTGAAGAGTCGGCTCAAGCCGGTCAGGTCGGGATGGACATGGGTAAGCATGTAGCTGCTGGGGCAGAGGAGTAAACGATGTTTGGTAAATTAAGTCTGGACGCGATCCCGTATCACGAGCCAATAGTCATGATCACCCTCGCGATGATCGCGCTGGGTGGCATTGCGTTGGTCGCGGCGATCAGCTATTTCAAAAAGTGGACCTACTTGTGGACCGAATGGCTAACGTCAGTCGACCACAAGAAGATCGGTGTGATGTACATCATCGTTGCCATGGTCATGCTGTTGCGCGGTTTCGCCGACGCCGTGATGATGCGTACCCAGCTGGCTTTGGCCCAGAACGGCTCGGAAGGCTATCTGCCGCCTGAGCACTATGACCAGATCTTCACCGCTCACGGTGTGATCATGATCATCTTCATGGCGATGCCATTCTTCACCGGCCTGATGAACATCGTCGTGCCGTTGCAGATCGGTGCCCGTGACGTTGCCTTCCCGTTCCTGAACTCCCTGAGCTTCTGGCTCCTGGTGTCCGGCGTACTGTTGGTCAACATCTCCCTGGGTGTCGGCGAGTTCGCCAAAACCGGTTGGGTTGCTTACCCGCCTCTGTCCGGTCTGGCTTACAGTCCTGGAGTGGGGGTCGACTACTACATCTGGGCGCTACAGCTATCCGGACTCGGGACAACGCTCACGGGTGTCAACTTCCTCGTCACCGTGCTGAAAATGCGCGCGCCTGGCATGAAGTTGATGGAAATGCCGATCTTCACCTGGACCTGCACCTGGGCAAACGTTCTGATCGTGGCTTCGTTCCCGATCCTGACCGCTACCCTGGCAGCGCTGACGCTTGACCGTTACCTGGACTTCCACATTTTCACGAACGAGTTGGGCGGTAACCCAATGATGTACGTGAACCTGTTCTGGGCTTGGGGTCACCCTGAGGTATACATCCTGGTACTGCCGGCGTTCGGTGTGTTCTCGGAAGTCATCTCTACCTTTACCGGCAAGCGCCTGTTCGGCCACAAGTCGATGATCTACGCCAGCGGCGGGATCTGCGTGCTGGGCTTCATGGTATGGCTGCACCACTTCTTCACCATGGGTTCCGGTGCCAGCGTTAACGCCTTCTTCGGTCTGGCGACAATGTTGATTGCTCTACCGACGGGTGTGAAGCTCTTCAACTGGCTGTTCACCATTTACCAGGGCCGTCTGCGCTTCACCGCGCCAGTACTCTGGACCCTGGGCTTCATGATCACCTTCTCGATCGGCGGTATGACCGGCGTTCTGTTGGCGATCCCTGGTGCTGACTTCGTACTGCACAACAGCCTGTTCGTAATCGCTCACTTCCACAACGTCATTATCGGCGGTGCGGTATTCGGTTACATCGCTGGCTTCGCGTTCTGGTTCCCTAAAGCGTTCGGCTTCAAGCTGAATGAAACATGGGGCAAGTCTGCGTTCTACTGCTGGTTCTTCGGTTTCTTCATCGCGTTCATGCCGCTGTACTTCCTGGGCTTCCTGGGTATGACTCGTCGTCTGAACACCACTGATAACCCGGCCTGGAACCTGTACCTGGACATCGCCTGGGTCGGTGCAATGGTGATTGCCGTTGGTATCGCATGCCAGCTCATCCAGATCTTCGTCAGTATCCGTGACCGCAACAAGCCAGAGAATCGTGATCTGACTGGCGACCCATGGAATGGCCACACGTTGGAATGGTCGACGTCTTCGCCGCCACCGTTCTACAACTTCGCTGAACTGCCTAAAGCCGACGAGCTGGATGCATTCACCGCGGCCAAGCGCAACGGCACTGCTTACAGCGTACCGGCTCACTATTCGGCTATTCACATGCCGAACAACACTGCGACCGGTCTGGTAATGGGTCTGCTGTTGACAGTGTTCGGTTTCGCCATGATCTGGCACATCTGGTGGTTGGCTATCGCCAGCCTGGCGGCGACGGTTGTTTCGTTCGTCATCCACGCCGCACGTGACGATCAAGGCTATATGGTGCCCGCTGAAGAAGTGGCGCGTATCGAAGGTGAGCAGCACAAGGTCCTCGTGGCTCAGGGTGCATACACGCCTGGCAAATCCACACTGGAACAGGTTTAAACATGTCGAACTTAGTATTGAATCCAGGAGATGCCCACGGTCATGACGACCACGGGCATGATCACCACGATGCGGGGCCAATGACCGTCTACGGTTTCTGGCTCTACCTGATGACCGACTGCGTGTTGTTCGCATCCTTCTTCGCGATCTACGCGGTGTTGGTCAACAACGTAGCGGGCGGTCCTTCGGGGCACGACATTTTCGAACTGCCATTCGTGGCCGTCGAAACCGCGTTCCTGTTGTTCAGTAGTATTACTTACGGCTTTGCAATGCTGGCCGTCCACAAGGGCAAGAAGAGTCAAGTGCTGGGCTGGTTGGCCCTGACCTTCCTGTTCGGTGCCGGCTTTATCGCGATGGAAATCTACGAGTTCCATCACCTGATCGTCGAAGGCTACGGCCCTAGCCGTAGCGGCTTCCTGTCGGGCTTCTTTGCACTGGTAGGCCTTCACGGCCTGCACGTGACCAGCGGCCTGATCTGGATGGGCATCATGATGTATCAGGTCAAGACTCGCGGCCTGACGTCGACCAACGCTACTCGTCTGAGCTGCCTGAGCCTGTTCTGGCACTTCCTGGACGTAGTATGGATTTGCGTCTTCACCGTTGTTTATCTGATGGGGACTTTGTAAATGGCTAACGCACACGCGCATATCTCTGCTGAAGATCACAGCCATGGCGTTAAGGACTACGTGATTGGCTTCGTCCTGTCCGTGATCCTCACCGCGATCCCGTTCGGCGTAGTGATGTACCCGATCATGTCCAAGTCAGCTACGCTTGTGACTATCCTGTTGTTCGCTGTAGTGCAGGTGCTGGTTCACCTGCGCTACTTCCTTCACCTGGATCGTTCGGAGGCTCAGCGCAATAACGTGTTCGCATTTGCGTTCACTGCGCTGGTCATCGTTCTGCTGGTCGGCCTCTCGTTGTGGATCATGTTCAGCATCCACACCGTCATGATGGCTAAATGAGGTAACCCTGATGTCCCTTAAGCACTTTATCCAAATCACCAAGCCGGGGATCATTTTCGGTAACGTGCTTTCGGTGGCAGGTGGCTTTTTTCTGGCCTCCAAAGGGCAAATTGACTTCGGCATGTTCCTGGCCGCAGTCATAGGCACCTCATTGGTCGTTGCATCCGGTTGTGTTTTCAACAATTGCATCGACCGTGACATCGACCAGAAGATGGAGCGCACCAAGAACCGCGTGCTGGTACAAGGCCTGGTCTCGTTGAGACTGGCCTTGCTCTACGCAACGATTCTGGGTGTTGGCGGGGTTGGTTTGCTGTACACCAAAACCAACCCGCTCGCGGCATTGCTTGCAGTGATTGGCTTCGTGATTTACGTCGGCTTCTACAGCCTGTACTTCAAGCGCAAGTCGGTACACGGCACGCTGATCGGTAGCTTGTCGGGGGCTATGCCTCCGGTGATTGGCTACTGCGCAGTGAGCAACAGCTTCGACTTTGCGGCACTGACCCTGCTGGTGATGTTCAGCCTCTGGCAGATGCCGCATTCCTATGCCATCGCGATTTTCCGTTTCAACGACTATCTGGCTGCGAAGATTCCGGTACTGCCGGTTGAGCGCGGCATCAAAGTCGCCAAGCGTCATATCCTGCTCTACATCCTGGCGTTCCTGGTAGCCACCTTGATGTTGACCTTTGGCGGTTACGCCGGGCTCAACTATCTGGCGGTCGCTGCGGGCATGGGCATGTACTGGCTGTATATGGCCTGGAAAGGCTACAAGGCAGTGGATGACACTGTCTGGGCCCGTAAGCTGTTCGTATTCTCCATCTTCACCATCAGTGCTCTGAGCTTCATGATGTCGGTGGACTTTCAGGTGACCAAAGATCTGTTGGTGACTTACGCCTTCTGATCCAGGCCCGCCTGAAAACAAAAAACCCCGAGGCTCGGTTGAGCCGCGGGGTTTTTTTTTGCCTTTATCTTTTTCGGGCTACCGATTCTCGAAGATAAACTCATATTTCCCTGTCGGCTGCTCCAGAGCATACGTCTGCATGACATCCTTGAGGGTCTGCGCCGAGAGTTCGTCGGTGGCGTAGAACGCAACGTGATTGAACGCGGTCGCGATCTTGGGCACATGCATTTGCAGTTCACCGACCTTGATCCAGTTGTCCGGGCGTTCGGGGAACCACTCTTCGTAGATAAACGCGTAGTGCACGTTCTTGCGGTCCATCAGGTCTTTGATCCAGCCGGGGCCAGTTTCTGTCTTGCGCAGTTTCAGGGCCTCAAGGTTGCCCAGCCCCCAGAGGTCCAGCACGTATTGCCTTGAGTTCAACGCGACCAGGCCAAGGTCATTGACGGCCACGGGCGCATTGAGTCGTTGGGCTATCTGTGACATCGGGTATTGCTGGTTGTACACCGCTGCTGAGGCCAGTGGCGTGCTCAGGGTGGTGTACACCAGTTGTGCGAAGGCCAAGGGGAGCAGGGCGAAGATAAAGGCCGTGCTGCGCGCCTTGAGACGGGTGATGCACAGGTGCAGGAAAAACACCCCGAGGAAGGTCAGCCAGTAGATTTCATAACGGCCGAACCAGCCGTTCTTGCCGAACAGCGCGTGCAGCGCTGTCACCGTGATCAGCAGCATGATCAGCAGCTTGCGGTTTGGCATGAAGGCGCACATGACCAGCAGTGCCACGATGATCCAGCCATACTTTTCAAACTGGCCGATGGCGTTCATGGCGATGGACGACAACCCGGTGGTGTCTGATTTGGCGATGACCGAGGAGGGCAGGTAACCCACGCCTAGCCTGGCCAGGAACATCGAGAACAGCGCCACGGCGCTGACCAGTACCGCCCCGTACACCAGCGGCCTCAGGCGCTCCCCTTTGCAAAGCAGATACAGCAAGACGGGGAGAGACACCGCCAGCCCTTCGTAGCGCACCAGCGGTAGCACCAGAATGGCCAGATACAAAGCATTGCCGGTCACCTGTTCGCTGTAAAACTCTTTGCGCAGCACGCCCAGTGCAATCACTGTCACCAGAAAGATCTGCAGGCAGTGTTCCATACCGTTGAAAATCAGGCCGTAGAAGTTGGTTGCCAGAAACCATCCGCCGAGGATGCACAAACGGTGAACCAGGCTGATCTCTGGCAACAGGCGGTTGAAGAGTGAGCAGGTCAGAAACGAGAAGCCAATGTTCAGTAGCAGAGGAACCCACAGCATGAAATTGCCAAGTGGGGTAAAAGGCGCCAGCAGAAAGGGCCAGAGGATACTGGACGATGGGGCTGAGTATTCCCCGGGATTAATACCGTAATGACCGCTGAAGATGCGTTTGGCCAGATCGATATGGATATACGGATCGTCCAGCGTGTACATCAGCATGCCGCCGTTTATGGCCAGTGTTGCCAGCACCAGAAGGGTGACCGGCAAAAAGAACAACACCAGCATCACGCGGCGATCAACAGCGTGGGAGGCGACCGGACTGGCTACGTTAATGCCTGTTTCCATGGCGAGTTTGCTCATTCTGTCGAGTAAGGCGGGAAGGTCCTGTCTGGCGTGTCACGGGCTGAGCGTAATCGAGAGAGTTTGCAAGTCAAATTAATGACTTCAATGGAGGGGCTGGAAAGGCAGGGTTTAACGGCTGTCAAAGTAATGACTGGGAGGGAAGGCTGGCCAGGACCGCGTCTGGGAGCCCAACCCAGGCTCATCGAGCCGACAAGCTCTTCAGCGATACGTTCGCCCTGTTAAACCAATTCTCTATAACCAACGTGCGTTGATTACTCAGGATCGTTACAATCGCTTTCGTTGAAACCATTCCGAAATGTGATGATGACCGAATTCTCCATAGAACAGCCGCTCGCTAAGCCTCTCGTCTCGATTGTTGCGCCTTGCTATAACGCGGAAAAGTTTCTTGAAGACGCCATGGCAAGTATCTTTGCCCAGGACTATGAGAACTTCGAAGTTATTGTCGTGGATGATGGTTCGACGGATAACAGTTTCGCCCTGCTGCAATCACTTCAGTCAAAGTATACGTTTCAGCTTTACCAGCAAGAAAACCAGGGTGTCAGTGCTGCTCTTAATCACGGCATGCGATACGCCAAGGGGACTTATGTTGCGACCCCGGATCTGGACGATATTATGTTGCCCGAGTCTGTGAGAGTGCGCGCTGAATATCTGGACAAGCATCCCCATGTGGGATGTGTTGGTGCATTGATCATATATATGGACAGTGAGGGTAGAGATACCAAGCGTCAGCATCGCGACTACATTGAATATCTCAAATTTGAGCAAGTACTCAGTGGTGCCGTTGTGGTGGGCGCGCCGGTCGCGCTTTATCGGCTGGATGCAATTAAGGCCGCTGGTTTCTATGATCCGAATATCAGGGTTCAGGATTTCCAGATGACCCTGAAAATTGCTCATCAGGGCTATGGCATTGACGTGTTGCCGGTATGCGTCACCCGCTATCGTCGGCACGCGAATAACCTCTCGCGTAAATACAAAGTGCTACTCGACGCTGATCTGCAGACCATCGCGCCTTATAAGTCGCATCGCGATTATCACAAGGGCAGAACCTTGATCGTGCACAAGGCGCTCAAATACGCGGTGGTCTCAGACAAGAGACACGCCTGGAGCCTGTTGCGCTCTATCCCGCTGCGGCACATGAACATGAAGACCCTGACACGCTTCAAGCGGCTGGTGCTGAGTCACTGAGCAAGTGGCACGGCACCAGCGCTTGCCTTACTTGGCGAACAGTTGACCGATGTCTTTGAACGCCTTGAATTCCAGGGCGTTGCCACAGGGGTCGAAGAAGAACATGGTGGCTTGCTCGCCCACTTCGCCCTTGAAGCGCACATAAGGTTCGATCACGAACTTTATACCCTGTGAGCGCATGCGCTCCGCCAGGATTTCCCAGTCTTCCCAATTCAACACCACGCCAAAGTGAGGCACCGGCACGTCATGGCCGTCCACGACGTTAGTGCCTGCCGATTCCTGCGAGGCGGTTTTAGGGTGTTCGTGGATCACCAACTGGTGGCCGTAGAAATCGTAATCAACCCAATGATCGCTTGAGCGACCCTCAGTGAAACCGAACACTTCAGTGTAGAAGTGGCGCGCGGCGGCCAGGTCGTAAACGGGGATTGCCAAATGGAAGGGGGCGAGGCTCACGGTAAATATCCTTTTTTATGAAGAAGGCTATTGAAGACGATTTATTTTAGATAAGAATAAATTTATACAAAGCGGATATATTCACTGCTCAGCTCAAATAAATTCGATCAATGGGGCGGTGCATCATGCTGCGTGAATTGAAAACCTTTTTGGCCGTGGCTCGTTACGGCACGTTCGCGGCAGCGGGTATGCACATTGGTTTGACCCAGTCGGCGGTCAGCTCGCAGATCAAGAATCTCGAACGGGCGCTAGGCGTGCGTTTGTTTGATCGCACCGGACGACAGGCCATTCTTAATGCGGCCGGTATTCGTGCGCTGCCCATGGCTCAGGAAATGTTCGAGCTGTTCAACCGCATGTCGACGCCAGTGGACCCCGAGGAATATCGCGGTGAAATGAAAATCGGGGCGATTGCCAGTGCGCAAACCGGCTTTCTGCCTCAGGCATTGCTGCGGTTGAGGCGTCGCGCTCCCGCAGTTGAGGCCAAGCTTGTGCCGGGTGTGTCATTGAACTTGCTCAGCCAGTTGGATGCCGGTGAGCTGGATGTGGCAATTCTGATCAAACCGCCGTTCGAGTTACCCAAAGAGTTGTATGTGCAAGTTCTGGAAACTGAACCCTTCGTGCTGATCGTTCCGCAGGATCTCAAAGAGACTGACCTGCTCAAACTGTTGGTTGAACAGCCGCATGTGCGCTATGACCGCGCGTCGTTTGGTGGGCGTCAGGTCACCCGGTTTCTGCGTGAGCAGCAGATTGAGGTGCATGTAGCGCTAGAGCTGGACGAGCTGGACGCCATCGTCAAGTTTGTTGAAAGCGGGCTGGGGATTTCTCTGATTCCTCGCGCCGGTCTGTGGCTGGAGCGCGATGCCAGAGTGCAGGTGATCAGCCTGGGCGACCTCACGTTTTACCGCGAAGTGGTGTTGATGATGCGCCGCAGCCAGCGCGACTTGCCGCTGCACAAGCTGTTTGCTGATTGCCTGGCACCAGACGCGGGTAAAACCCGATCGCCAGATTGAACATGTATCAAGGTTTATGTGTTTTTCGGGCCGCAAGCCGCGGATGATCTGGCAGAATACGGCCATGGCCTGATTCGTCCAGGCAGCCGCTAAATGAAAGAGGGCGTTATGAGTCACGACAGCATTAATTGGGACACTCTGGGTTTCGACTACATCAAAACTGATATGCGCTACCTCTCTCATTGGCGCGATGGCGCATGGGATGAGGGCTCGTTGACTGAAGACAACGTGCTGCACATCAGCGAAGGCTCCACCGCGCTGCATTACGGCCAGCAGTGTTTCGAAGGCCTGAAGGCCTATCGCTGCAAGGACGGCTCCATCAACCTGTTCCGCCCAGACCAGAACGCACTGCGAATGCAGCGCAGCTGTGGGCGTCTGTTGATGCCGCAAGTGCCGACCGATGTGTTCATCGAAGCCTGCAAAAAAGTCGTTGCTGCCAACGAGCGTTTCATCCCACCCTACGGCTCCGGCGGCGCGCTGTACCTGCGCCCGTTCGTGATCGGCGTGGGTGACAACATTGGCGTGCGTACCGCACCCGAGTTCATCTTCTCGATCTTCTGTATCCCGGTGGGTGCCTATTTCAAAGGCGGCCTGAAGCCAAACAACTTCGTGATCTCCGGCTACGACCGCGCAGCGCCACAAGGTACTGGCGCAGCCAAGGTCGGCGGTAACTATGCGGCCAGCCTGATGCCGGGTTCCGAGGCCAAGAAACTGAGCTTTGCGGATGCCATCTATCTGGACCCGCAAACCCACACCAAGATCGAGGAAGTCGGTTCGGCCAACTTCTTCGCCATCACTAAAGATGACGTTTTCGTCACGCCCAAATCGCCATCCGTGCTGCCGGGTATCACCCGTCTGTCGTTGATTGAGCTGGCGCAGAGCCGCCTGGGCCTGAAAGTCGTTGAAGGTGACGTGTTCATCGACAAGATCGCTGACTTCAAGGAAGCCGGCGCGTGCGGCACCGCTGCGGTGATCACGCCAATCGGCGGGATTTCCTACAAGGACAAGCTGCATGTGTTCTACAGCGAAACCGAAGTCGGCCCTGTTACCCGCAAGCTCTACGCAGAACTGACCGGCGTACAGTCGGGCGACGTTGAAGCGCCAGCGGGCTGGATCGTCAAGGTTTGATGCGTTGATCCCGTGATCTTGTAGGAGCTGCCGAAGGCTGCGAAGAGGGAGTGTCAGACAGACCCTTTTCGCAGCCTTCGGCAGCTCCTACAGATTTTCTTTATTGATCAGAATCTGTCTCCTTCGTCGGCCCCAGCACAATCACCAGGTGCCGCAAGTCTTCCACGCTCAAACTGATGCTCTTGCCCGACGGGCTCTCGCTCACTTCCCCCAGCGCATACACCGTAAAGAACTTCACCTCTTCGGCATGGCTCAGCAATTCGCTGATGTATCGGCTGGAGCGGTACGCTTTCATCTGTGCAGGCGACACATACAGCGTCACCAGTTTGCCCTCAAGGCGGTCAAAGAACTTGAACTTGAAGCCCAGCCCATAACGCTCCATCAAACCGCCGCCGTAAAGCACCCGCCCGTTATCGCCCAGCTTCGCGTATTTGATATGCCGGAAGTAGGAGCGCAACGCCAGTTCACCTTGTCCGGGAATCTTCAAGGTCAGCAGCTTGAAGTCATCGGCGGATAATTGCGCTTTGGCCTGGCGATAACTGTCGACGAGCCGTTCGAGATTGTTGGTGCGCGTTTCACTGTCGCGAGGTGGTTTTGCGGCGGGTGTTTTAACGGTTAGCGGTTCGTCCGCTACCTGCACCGCAACAGCAGCAGGCTTGGCTTCTTTGCTCTTTTCTATACGTGGCGTTTTTATCGTGGGGTCAAAGACATCGATATAGTCATCGAGCTTGCGTTTGGCCTTGCGGATGCGTGTTTGCGGCTCGGTTTCTTCGGTATCAGCGGGCGGCTGGTTTTCTTCAGCCAGCTCATCAATCCATTCGCAATCCGGGTGGTGATCGGAATGTGGATTGGCGCGAAAGTGGGCCGACACAAACGTTGGATTGTCCTGAGGCTTCACGTCATAGCGCACGCCCGTGATCTTTGCCCCCAGCTTGCGACAGGGCTCACTGGAGCAGAGAAACTCGAAACGCTGCCGAGGCTCTTCCTGGGAAAAGTACTCCCGACGCGCAGCACTGATCGACACCTCTTCCTGAAGCTCGACACAGAACGCCCGGGTAATGCTTTTGTTGGTTTTCATCTGGCAGGTCCGACAGGTCAGTAGCACGTCGTAGTGTCTTTGACATGACTGTGTCCTGCAATAGACCTCAACCCTGTGGGAGCCAACTTGTTGGTGATGCGGCGTGTCTGTTACGTCGCATCAAGCCTCTCGCGAACAAGTTCGCTCCTACCGGTTTTTGCCAGCCTTACTGCCCCGGCACTGCCAGCCAGTTACCGACAGTTTTCTGATACGCGCCAGTGGCTTTGCTCAAGTGCAGCCACTGATCGACGTAGCTCTTCCAGGCCACATCGCCCCGTGGCAGCAAATACGCCTTTTCACCGTATTGCAGAGAGTGGGTCGGGTTGATCGCACACAAGCCCGGCATACGTTTTTGCTGGTAGAGCGCCTCGGACGCTTCGGTGATCATCACGTCGGCTTTTTTATCCAGCAACTCCTGAAAGATCGTCTTGTTGTCGTGGAAGGCCAATTGCGCATTGGGCAGGAACGCACGGGCGAAGGCTTCGTTAGTGCCGCCTGCCGGTTCGATCAGGCGCACCGTCGGCTTGTTGATCTGCTCGATGGTTTGATAAAGCGCCACATCTTCACAGCGCGCCAACGGGATCTTGCCGTCGACGTCCAGCGTGCTGCTGAAGAAGACCTTCTTCTGGCGCTCAAGCGTTACCGAAATGCCACCGACGGCGATGTCGCACTTCTCGGCCAGCATGTCCGGCACCAGCGTTTTCCAGGTGCTCGGAACCCATTGCACTTTTACGCCCAGACTTTGCGCCAGAGAACGCGCCAGTTCGATATCGATGCCTTCGTATTCACCGTCTTCGCGCAGGAAAGAATACGGTTTGTAATCCCCGGTGGTGCACACCGCCAGTTGTCCTTCCTGCAGCACCTTGTCCAGATGAGACGGCAATTCCTGCGCCAGGGCAAAACTCGACAGCCCAAAGAGCAGGGCGGCTGTAGCGCTGTATTTCATATTTTTCATAGGAGTCGAGCTCGACGATCGGAATGATGCTGCGGACAAAGCAAGAACGAAGCCAGTTCATGCTGTCCCGTCGGGAGTGGTGCTGGAGTGTATTTCCTGTAGGAGCGCGCTTGTCCGCGATTCGATCTTTCAGTCGATAAATATATCGCCTGTGCTGATGCAATCGCTGGCAAGCGCGCTCCTACAGTTAGAAAGCATCCCAAATCAGAAGGTTGAGTATTGTTTGATAGGCGCTGTTCTTCTTACTGCCCCGGCACTGCCAACCAATGACTGACCACGGTCTGATACGTCCCCGTCGCCTTGCTCAGGTGCAGCCATTGATCGACATAGGCCTTCCAGGTGATGTCGTCCCGTGGCAGCAGATAGGCCTTCTCGCCGTACTGCATGTAGCGCGTGGGGTTGATCGCGCACAACCCCGGCATGCGCTTCTGTTGGTACAAGGCTTCGGATGAATCAGTGATCATCACGTCGGCTTTCTTGTCCAGTAGCTCCTGGAAAATGGTTTTGTTGTCATGGAAAGCCAACTGCGCCGCTGGCAGGTGGGCACGAACAAAGGCTTCATTGGTTCCGCCAGCGGGCTCGATCAAACGTACGGACGGCTTGTTGATTTGCTCGATGGTTTGATACAGCGCCTGATCTTCGCAGCGGGTCAGGGGGATCTTGCCGTCAACATCCAGCGTATCACTGAAGAAGGCTTTCTTCTGGCGCTCCAGCGTGACCGACACGCCACCCATGGTCACATCGCACTTACCGGCAAGCATGTCTGGCATCAGGGTTTTCCAGGTGGTCGGTACCCACTGGATTTTCACCCCAAGGCTTTGCGCCAGGGTGCGGGCCATTTCGATGTCGATGCCTTCATATTCGCCATCTTCGCGCAGGAAAGTGTAGGGCTTGTAATCACCGGTGGTGCAAACGGCCAACTCACCTGACTGCAACACCTTGTCCAGGTGAGAGCCTGAATCCTGCGCCAGAGCCAAGCCGGAGAAGCCGAACAGCAGGGTAGCGGTGATGCAACGTTTCTTATTATTCATGGCAGGCAACACTCGAAAGTTAAGTGATAAAGCGGCGGTAATCCTGCCTGACAATGCTCACCGATGCCATCGTTCGCGGTTCGGGGTAGGAGGTAACTTGTTGCCGAGAGGGCCTGATGCGGTGGTTCCGGTCTGACGCCTCTCGCGAACAAGTTCGCTCCTACCGTCTGGCGCGGTGTCGGGTAGGAGGTAACTTGTTGCCGAGAGGGCTTGATGCGGTGGTTCCGGTCTTGCGCCTCGCGCCGCACCACTGCAGTGCGATCTGGTGCGTAAATGGCGCGTAATCTGGTATTTGGTGCGCGTTATACGCATATATTTATAATTTACGCGCAAATCAATCTTTTATTGGGTAATCTACGCGCGCTTTGGTTTGCAGTGCTCTGCTTGCCTGCTATTCATCCTTACGCCTTTCAAGAGTTCGCCATGACCCAGATCGCCGCCACGCAAACCGTCAAGCATTCCACTTTCGAAGACATATTTGCGATCGTCATCGGCACGTTGATGGTGTCCTTCGGGGTGATGATGTTGCGCCAGGTGGGAGGGGTGACCGGCAGCAGCGCCGGGATAGCCTTCCTGCTCAGCTACGCAACCCATTTGTCATTTGGTGTGGCGTTCTTCCTCATCAACCTGCCGTTCTATTACCTCGCTATCCGCCGCATGGGTTGGGCGTTCACCATCAAGACCTTCTGCTCGGTAGCGTTGGTGTCGGTGTTCTCGGAACTGCACGTGCGGTTCATCCATATCGATCAACTGCAGCCTATCTACGCGGCGTTGTTCGGCAACATCATGATGGGCCTTGGGTTCATCGTTCTGTTCCGTCACAAGGCAAGCCTGGGCGGGATCAATATCCTCGCGCTGTATCTGCAGGACCGCATCGGTCTGCGCGCGGGCAAATTGCAAATGGTCGTGGACGTACTCGTCGTACTGGGTTCGCTGTACCTCGTGAGCCTGCCAATACTGCTGGCGTCCATTGCGGGCGCCATCGTGCTCAACCTGATCATCGCCGTTAATCACCGGCCGCATCGCTACACGGCTTGAGCCCTTTTTCAGCGTCTGTGAATGAATAAAAAAGAGCAGGTCCGGTAAGGGGCTGCTCTTTTTTAATGCAGTGCGTCACTGGTCTTTACTCTGGCGGCGGGCCTGACCGATAGCTGATTGCTGCATAACTGCTACCAGATTTCGATTGAAGCTCTCGGGTCAATTGCCCGAGTGTACGCAGGCTGTGGAGTGTTTGATTCACCCGAAAGCCGCGTTTGAGGTTGAGCGCCAATTGATCAAAGCTTTTCAGCGTTGAATCAAATACCGCAGGTTTGACCTCCAGCGATTCGAAATCCTGATGGGGCGAGTGTTCCGGTAAATCCATGATGACCTCCTTACTTTAATGAGCGGATCATTGCTTTGGATTGCGATCAAGCGTCCTTGCCCTGTACAAAACCGGAGCCCAGATCAGCGGCTGTGATCGGGTTTGACTCCGGATCGGACATGGTTCGGTTTTTCAGGTTGAGCAGCACTTCTTCATCGTCAGATGACAACACCACCGAGGCGCTGCCGTCGCCGCCGTCTACAGCAGGCTCTGGCGACTCGACGTATTCCCATTCCTCCCCTTCGTTCCATGGGCCGCGCAGGTCAGGGCCGCCATTGGACATGTTGAAGTAAACGTTGGTGAATTCCGGCATGCCCGGCAGCTTGCCTTGCGGGAAGTTCGGCTGAATGGATTGCAGCGCCTTTTCGAACGATTTCTGGTGGGCAATTTCCCGGGTCATCAAGAATCCCAATGCCTCTTTGATACCTGGATCATCCGTGACGTTCATCAGGCGTTCGTAAACGATCTTGGCCCGTGCTTCGGCGGCGATGTTGGAACGAAAGTCGGCAGTCGGTTCGCCAATGGTATCGACGTAGGCGGCAGTCCATGGCACCCCGGCCGAGTTGGTCAGCGGCGCGCCGCCGCCGTACAACAGGCTGGTGATGTGTGAGTCGTTACCGGCGCCATTGATCGCCCGATACAGCTCACCTTCCTCTTGTACGCCTTCGGCTAATTGACCTTTACCGCCGCGGTTAAGCATGCAGATGATCGAGCCGATGATTTCCAGGTGGCTCAGCTCTTCCGTAGCGATGTCCATCAACAGGTCTTTGCGGCCTGCATCTTCCTCGGCCAGGGCTTGCGTGAAATAGCGCGCGGCGGCTGCCAATTCACCTTGGGCCCCACCAAATTGCTCAAGTAGAAGATTAGCCAACCCCGGATCCGGTCTTGCTACACGCACGGTGTATTGCAAACGTTGGTTATGCATAAACATGGTTTTAATCCTCAACTTTATTTTGGCCAAAACGGCTATGTGGTCATCTGCGTGGCCACAGAAAAGAGAGCAATCGAGGAGAAGCGCCGTTCCGGAAAATTGACCAGCGGCCGAAAAATTCAGGAACCGGCAGGTATTTGGATTCGATCGGATGTGTAAGAGGGGGGCGGTGGATTTTTTTGGATTGCTAGCGTGGGGCCAGCTTCAGCTTCGATCTTTTCTGAGAGTGCAAACACGCTTCTGTCGGAGCGCACGAGCATCGCGAGGCCGCGATGGCGTACCGTCTGACACTCCGCGCGGCCTCGGGGTGCTCGGTGGCGCTCCACCCCCGGTCGCTCCTATAGTTTCTGGATTTATCGGGTGGGTTCCGGAGCTTTCCTACGTCATTTAAAGCGTTGCCTGATAGCGATAATTTTCTTTAAAAGCCCCAGTCTATAAGGCCTTGCGGGGAGCTGATCAGATCGCTAGGCTCCGCTGCGTTGCTCAAAACAAGCGACCGGATTTAGCGACCCGAACCTCAATAAAACATATCTCCTGCGGAATTTTTCAGGTGTTCATCTACGCTTGAAACATACGTTATGGCGGTTGTGCGTCGGAGACCTTCGGGTCTGCCGGTGCGTTTATGTTTTGTTGAGACCGGTTCGCTAACCCTCGCACAACTGCCACCCTTACCCCTTCATCGGGTAAAGGTGGCAAGTCCTGATCGAACGGAGTTAAACGGATGCAAGCTCTTCAACCCCAGCCAACCCGTCCAGCCGATTGTTTCGATACCTTACTGTTCCTCCGCCACCAACGCATGCTGCGCGCCCTGATGATTGAAGGGCAGGGCTGGTTCTGTCTGCGGGACCTGGCACGCCTGATGGGCAAAGCTCTGGATCAGCGCTCTATCTGCAAGCTCGACCCGGATCAGTACCGCAGCGCCTGGCTGTTTGCCAACGGTCATTGGAGCAAGCAACTGTTGCTCAGTGAGTCCGGTGCCTACGCGATGCTGGTTCACCATTACGTCCCGGAAAACCGTGCCTTGCGTCGCTGGCTGACCCACGATGTCATGCCAGCCCCTGCGCGAAGCTCCGCAAACCGGACAGCCCAGCATTAGGGTGATGCAGTGGCCTGGCAAAAGTCTGTGTCTGCTTCATTGGCAAAGCGAACAATTGATCAAACTGCGCGACATGCCAGATGTCATGCCTGCGTCTCAAACATGGGAGCAACCCTGGTGGCGCAAAGTACTGCGCATGGATCGGCCCTGAGCGAGTTTTTCACATGTTGACGGTAGATAAAAAACCACTATTTAATTATAGGAACACCCGGTTGTTTCGTTAATAACCCACCTAAAGTACGGGTATATTCTGGATCCAATTTTTCAATTATCTAACTCATTCAACTGTGTATCCCGCGTCAATCCGCGAGTTACCTCACTGCGCTGCAAAACCTTGTTTTAGAGCCTCAAGTCTTAGACGTCGCTGCCGTTATCAAGCCTAGACACGGCGAACAATCACTTTTGATTGCGCTTGCCTGCCTCTATAAAAAATGCGTGCGGAGTGACTGCTTTATGATTTTCAATAAACGATTGAAGCAGGAGTTATTAACGATAAGCGAAAAGCTTTCGACCATGGAGCAGGTACGCGACAGTCTTGAGATTGAAATGCTGTCCATCAACCTCGATGAGCGCGGCAAAATCGAGTCGGTTAACAGTAAGTTTGAACAGGAAATGCGCTACACCAGTAAAGAGCTGGTCGGCCGTTCGCTGGTAGAGCTGGTCCCCAAGTACGCTCAGAGCACCGACCACTTCGCGCGCATGAGCAAAGCCATTCAGCAAGGCAAGCACTGGGCGGGCGCCCTGCAGATTTTTCGTGGCGACCAGAAAGAGGCGTGGCTGCGTGTGATTGTTCAGCCGGTGACCAACAGCGCTGGCAAGGTCATACAGTTCTCTTTGTACGCCAGTGACCTGACTCGCACCATCGAGAATTCCCGTGAGCACGAGAACCTGATCGAAGCGCTGCAACGCTCCACCGCGGTTATTGAGTTTGATTTGAGCGGCAACGTGCTGACTGCCAACCAGCGCTTTCTGGATTCCATGGGCTACTCGCTGGCGCAAGTGGTTGGCAAACACCACAGTATTTTCTGTGAGGCGCAAGAAGCCAACTCCCAGCAGTACCAAGTGTTCTGGGAAAAGCTGCGCCGTGGTGAGTTCGTGGTTGATCGCTTCAAACGTATCGACAGCCGTGGTCATTCGGTCTGGCTTGAGGCTTCTTACAACCCGGTTACAGATGCGCACAATCGTCTCTATAAAATCGTGAAATTCGCGACTGTTATCACTGAGCAAGTCGAACGCGAAGAGGCCGTTTCCGAAGCGGCAAAAATTGCCTTCACGATTTCCAAACACACCGACGAAACTGCACGCAAAGGCAGCATCGTGGTCAAGGAAACCGTCGACGTCATGCGCGCCCTGGCTTCGCAGATGGAGCTCGCCGTAGAAGGCATCGGTGCGCTCGACAAGCAATCGCAAATCATCGGTTCGATCATCACCGCCATCAGCAGCATTGCTGATCAAACCAACCTGCTGGCCCTTAACGCCGCCATCGAAGCCGCCCGCGCCGGTGAGCAAGGCCGAGGCTTCGCCGTTGTTGCTGACGAAGTCCGCCAACTCGCTTCCCGCACCAGCGCCGCCACCGCCGAAATCGTCGACGTGGTGCAGAAAAACCAGGCACTGGCAGAACAAGCCGTGGGCGTTATCGAACACGGTAAAAAGCAGGCCGAACAAGGTCTGGAACTGTCAGGTCAGGCAGGCAAAGTCATCGTCGAGATTCAGGACGGGGCCAAGCAGGTAGTGAACGCGGTGGGGCAGTTTGCGAATCAGGTTTCAGGGTGATTGATCAACCAGGCCCGGATTAGACCGGGCTTGGTTTGATTGCTCGTCTCAGGCCGCTTTGGTTTCCGTCCATTGACTGTTGTTCATCATGAAGACGGCACCTTCAACCGGGGCCGCATTGCAAAATCTGCCCCAGACCTTGCAGGTCGGTCAGGGCAGCGCGGTCTCTGTGGGAGCCGAGCTTGCTCGCGATAAGGCCGGACGCGATCTAAAGTGAATCGAGTCCAGCCTTATCGCGAGCAAGCTCAGCTCCCACAGTGGAATGCAATCCTGCAGGCAGAGCTGGGTGGCCAGACCAGATTCGCAATCAATCCTCAGGATCAACCTGACTCTCCGGTTTCCAGCGCGCCACCAGATCAGCCATCCCGGCCGTAATGCCGTCGGTGTTGTCTTCGATGATCTGTAAGTGGCTGGCGATGCTGTCGGCTGCGTCTACTGCGCCGCGCTCATCGAGCCAGATTCGAACCTCGTCCATGGCCGCACGTAGCGCGTTGATGTTTTGGTCAAGGCTGGCAAGCAAGGCAGGGGTGGGGTCATCAGGCACTGACATGGTCTTTCCTCCATAAAAAGGAAAGTGTAGTTGTGGCCCCTACAGTGTCATGCAGATCAAACGGGTACTTTGTGTCCAGTCTTGTCGGTCGATACCGCGCCTTCCTCAGCCCGGAGGAATGGTACCCAGCAGACCCACGCCGATTGCCGCCACCAAAAAGATCGCCATGTAGATCGTAAGCTTGCCCATAAGGCCTCCCGAGGATGGGTGATGTAGCACGTTCAGAATCACATCAAGAACGACCCGATCAGTTGAAGGGTTCAGGCTGTCGGGGTGGCGTCATTATCAAGGGGAGGGCGATTGCAATACAGATTCAGATGGGGGAGAAAAATACGGATCAGAAGGGGGCGAGGTGAACAAGCGATAAGGCTGTACAGCGAAATAGCTAGCGTAATCGACTAGTGAGCACTGGAGCTGTAAAACTCCTCAAAGTCAGTGAGGCGTATGGTCGGTGCCAGATCACCAAGGACTGCTATTTCCTCATCAGCTTTTCTTCGCTTGTCCCGGTCATCCACTATGAAAAGTACGTCGACAGGGTCGTCAGCTTTGTTGACCTGTAGTGCTTTTCTGAGCCTTGCATTGATGGCGTTGGCTGTAGGCGTAACTGAATCCACGTAGGTGGTCCCCCAAAGGAAGTCAAAGTGAGTACCTACTCCGCCCACGTTGATAAGTACGTTTCGATCCAGATACCTTGTCGGGTCCTTGGCGCGCAACAGCAGCTCGACTTCTTGAGTTAACGAGAAGTCGGTATCGCCCTCCGAAAAACGATCCTCCTCCCAAGCAGCAACGGAAGAGAACGTACATCAGTACGCCGATCACATTGCCGGGCGCAAAGCCCTTGGATTTTTACCTGTTCGCAGATGGCGAAAATCTGGTGCCATCCTGATTTCACAAAGAAGTCGTCGCAGCTTGTATTACCCATATTCATGCCCGAAAAAATCGTCTTTGAAAGGCGGGGACAGCGTTCGGTTTTTGTTATCAAGAACCCTTGCATGTCGCGTGAAACGCTCAACCCACCGAGACATCGTAGCTAATCTGAGCTGCGAGATAACTGTCTTGGTGACCTGACAGAGTCTTTCGTCGCCAAGATGGATATGTGGGCCAAAAAACACTCTGTCGCGTTCTTTATGGGAGCGCTCATGTCTGGGAAAAGTCTCCAACATGAAAACCCGGCGCTTCTCCTTCCCGTCGCGAAACATCAGGCCATAGCTCATACGCTCACCCATGCGACCAGGCTGGTACTCGCCCTTGAAATAGAGGTGAGGAATTGATACTCGGCGTTCATCCAATAGCGAGCTCGTCGCTTGAAGCCATCCCGAATGTGTTGGCTTCGCCTGCCACTGTATTTCATCAGATAGATATTTTGCTTTCCGACACCAATCACGACACGCGGCAAGCCAGTCTTCTTCAACCATTGCAATTCCATAGGTGCGAGCAACGAGCTATTTGGCGCTACTTTTGGGGGAGGAAATGCTAATGAAACGCGGAGGGGATTGCTGTCAGAGAAGTCTGTTAATGGCTGCGATTTTTCGCTGTGGTAATGCGGGCAGGCTGAGGGCCGCAGCCCGTGATCCATGCGTCACGTTTCTTTAGGGACCTCATTGGCATGTTCGGACAAGACTGATACATCAGCGAATATTTGCTCCAACTTCGCTGATTTCATCCGCCGAAAGGTCTCGCCAATCTGGTCGGCCTATCCCGTACTCCGCGCTTGCAGCTTCAAGCACTTCTTCAAGTGAATGGTAGAGATGGTCGCCTTCAACGATGTTTGGGTAATCGATGTAGCGAATAACCAGATAAAACACCTCAGCGTCGGTGGTCACCAGACCGAACGCGACCAGTGCGGTGACGCCTGCATCATCCGGCTGCTCCAGTGAGGCGAACAGGTAGCTCGGTTGTGACGTCATGGTGGTGCGCCTTTAGCGGGATGAGAGGCCTGGTCATCCTTGATCTCTTCCAGTCGACCTCCGCAGTCAATGAACGACTCCTTGTAATTCTGCCGACAGATCTTGCTCTGCGCCGCGCCAGGGTCGACCGGCTCCGAGCCGCAGGGGTTGGAAATTTGCGGGGTCGCTGGGGTCTGCTGCATGCAAGCTCGGTAGCCAACCATTCGACCCTCGTAAGTCGCCCGCTGGCCCTGAACGCTTTCCTCCGCTCGCTTTTCACAGGCCTGGACTCTTGCATCCAGCTTGGCAACACAGCGCTGTCCCTGCTCGGTTTCAGGTTTGACATAGCGGTAGTGATTACAGGCGGCGAGGTTGAGTAAAGCTAGAGTAGCGAGGGTGATCGAAGCCAAGCGGCCAGTCATGGATTTCATATCCGTATGGGTAAACAATGCGCTGTTCGACCGGGGAAATGGGCGCAGGTTCTGAGCTGCCGAGCCTTTGTCTGCAAGTAAACCTTCGTGGGTCGAATGGAGCCACCAGCGCCGGATAATCCTGTAGCTCCGCAATGAGTAATATCGCCATCAACATTCACGGGGAGAAAATGAAGGACGAATTCAGCTATGTCTGGTTATTGCCGCTGCTTGAAAAGCCTTTCCAGACAGCTGCACTCGATGTCAGATGCAGTAAAAGCCCTCAGCGAAAAATATGCGCTTGCTGCCGAAATAACGTTGCAGCCGCTGGTGATCACCGCGTTGACGTCACGTTCCGAATATTGGTCCGGACTAGCGCTTAAATGGCTAGAGGATGGCTTTCCTATAGATTTTTGAGCTGACGGCGGTCTTGGGTCATTGCGCAGAGGACCGAGCGTTTTCCCAATCTCGGCGTCACAGGGCACGCAGGCTTGCTCGGAAAGGATCAGTTAACTGATCCGGGTTTTTAAATGGCCGTTCACTACCCACCGCGGTCATTCATGTGGGTCAGCTAACGGCCAAAAGCAGTCATTAACACCTGAGAATTAAGCCAAGCCGCGAAGCGGTGTCGGCTTGAATGAATTGTCAGGCCAAGGCCGTTCCAGCTGGGATCCAAAGATCATCGCCCTCAACATCATAGGTGCGATGCTCGCAGCCACCGTCTTTGCAGCGGAAATAGGAAAGCATACGGATCGCGCCATCGCTGTGCGCCACCAACCAGTAGTAAGCATAACCATCATTTGAAAACTCGCTATCTGGCCAAACTTCGATACTGGGATGAAATGCGCTAAGGCGAGAGAACAATTCCGTCGATTTAATCGCGGGTATGTCGGACATAATCTTTCCTGCGGTTAATTGTTTTGGGGTTCAAATTGGCCGAGTATTAAAAATATCACTTAAAGCCTGCCTCGGGTTGAACCCCTTCCGCACGCTTCTTCTAGGTGCGCAAAATACTGGTCAGACAAAGATTAATTTTATTGCGCCGGCGGCACTTAGTTCGATCATGCGCCGATAAGCGTCCGCTTTTGGCCGATAGCAGCCTCTCGGACATGTGTATGACCTTTAAGCGAGACGTTCAAAGTCCTCTATCCCCGTTGCTACACATTCGCAAATTCCACTGGGTTAATTCCGCCACCTTGGCGGGCTGGCAGCCACGTAGAAAGCCACAACTGCACTCGCGGTGACCCTAAACTTTTGTTGCTTCCTGGATTCTCCCCGCATCTCTCGCCGGAGGTAACCCGAAAACCCGTACGTAATCTCGACTGAACTGGGTCGCGCTTTCATAGCCCACTTCGAAGGCTGCCGCCGTGACGCTTTTGGCGTTGGCGATCATCAGCATGCGCGCTTGCAGCAGGCGTACGCGCTTTTGATACTGCAACGGGCTTAGAGTGGTGACCGCCTTGAAATGACGATGAAACGCCGAGACACTCATGGCCGCTCGTTGCGCCAGGCTCTCGACTCTGATGGGTTCGGCGTAGTCCCGGCGAATCCATTGGATGGCCTGGTTGACCCTGGCCATGGCTGTGTCAGGCGCCGCGATCTCTCGCAACATCCAGCCATGTGGCCCCTGCAAAACCCGGAACAGAATCTCGCGCTCATAAGCAGGGGCGAGTGCCGCGATGTCATCTGGCTTGCCCATCAAGCGCAGCATCCGTACCCAGGCGTCCATCAATTCAGGTGTGGTAGCGGCGACCGAAAAACCCGGATCCTTGTCATGGCGCCCGGCAGGTTTGGGCAGGTCCGCCAGCAGTGTCGACAGCACCATGGGATCGAGCGTCAGGCTTACCGCAAGGTATGGCTCGCCGGTGGCGGCAGGGTGGACAGCGCCCACGGCTGGCAGCTCGATGGACATGACGAAATAGGTCGCCGGGTCGTACCGTAACGTGCGGTCGCCCACCGTCATGGTTTTACTGCCCTGCAAAATCAGGTTGATCATCGGGTCGTAGACCGCGGCGAGCATGTGCTCCGGGATCTTGCCCTGGACCATTGCTACACGCGGGATGCCCGTCTCGGTGCGACGGTTTTCGGCCTTGGCGGCGAGGGTGCGCAGTTCATTCAGTTGGCTGTTCATGCCGGGCATGCTGACGTGGCTTTGGTCCGCAGTGCAAGCGAAAAGCAGAAACAGGCAAGTTTGCAGCAGGAACCGTCGCGCCCGTCAAGCCTCAGTCCCTTACCGTGGAGGCTCATTCAACGGGCAGCGGAGCATGATCATGGGCGTAATCGTCATCACCGGTGGCAGCCGCGGTATAGGTGCCAGTGCGGCGGAACACGCAGCGCAACGCGGCATGGGCGTCATCCTTACCTACAAGGCTCACCCAGAGGCCGCGCAGGCGATCGTGCAGCGCATCGAGCAGGCTGGCGGCAAAGCCGTCGCGCTCAAACTCGATGTTGCCGACGTTTCCAGCTTTCAGGGTTTTCGCAGCACTGTGACCACGGTCCTTCAGGAAGTCTGGGGCACGAATGTGCTTGCGGGCTTGGTGAACAACGCTGGCTACGGCCTGTTCAATCCGCTGGAGTCGGTCACCGAGGCGCAGTTCGACGGGCTCTTCAATGTTCACCTCAAAGGGCCATTCTTCCTGACTCAGGCGCTGCTGCCAGTGCTGGGAGAGCACGCCAGCATCGTCAATCTGACCAGCGCCACGACCCGCGTGGCCACTGCCGGGGTCGCACCCTATGCGGCGTTCAAAGGCGGGCTGGAGGTGCTCACCCGTTACATGGCCAAGGAGTTCGGTGAGCGGCGTATCCGCGCCAATGCGGTTTCGCCAGGTGCGATTCGTACCGAGTTGGGCGGGGGGCTCAACGATGAGTTCGAGGCCCTGCTGGCCGGGCAGACGGCACTGGACCGGGTAGGTGAACCCGAGGACGTTGCCCGGGTCATCGCCATGCTGCTCTCGCAAGAGGGCGCCTGGATCAACGCGCAAAGCATCGAAGTCGCTGGCGGCTACATTATCTGAGGGGTGGCACCATGCTGGATCATATTTTCCTGTCGGTCAGCGACATTGCACGCTCTATAGCTTTCTATGAGGCGGCGCTCGCACCGTTAGGCATCACTGCGCGATTGGACTACGACGGCAGGGATGGCCCGCACGGGCATCCTGACTTGAAAGGGTTTGGCGCCAATGGGCGGATGTTCTTCTGGTTGCGTAAGGGCGTCGTCCAAGCGCGGGCGCTGCATGTGGGGTTCGTCGCACACAGCAAGGCTGAGGTTGAAGCCGCCTATGCTGCGGCGCTAGACAATGGCGGTGGTGACAACGGCGCACCTGACGCGCGTTTGCACTACGACCCCGACTACTACGCCGCCAATGTGCTGGACCCGGACGGGTACAGCCTGGAATTCGTCTTCAAGAACTGGCAGCACGTCCAATGAAAACACTTCTGATTTATGGCGCCACGGGCTATACCGGCCGCATGGCTGCCCAGCGGGCCAAGGCGCTGGGCCTGCCTTTCGAAATAGGCGGTCGCAATCGCCAGGCTCTGGTCGATTTCGCTGATCACCTCGAGGTGCCTTATCGCGTGTTCGAAGCAGACGCCGATGCTGCGCGTTCGCTGTCGGGCATCAGTGTGCTGCTGAACTTCGCAGGCCCCTTCGCGCATACGGCTCCAGCTCTGATGGCCGCGTGCATCGAAGCCAAGGTCGACTACCTGGATATCACCGCAGAGATCAATATCTATCGGCTGGCCGAGCAACTAAGCATACAAGCCGCCACGGCAGGAGTGATGCTGTTGCCCGGCGTTGGCTGGGATGTCGTTCCCACCGACAGCCTTGCGGCGCAAGTTGCCCAGCGCGTCGTCAATCCCCTGGCGTTGAGCATTGCACTCCAGGTGCCTGGGTCGATGTCCCGTGGTTCAGCGATGAGTGTTGGCGAGATCATAGGGGCAGGTGTGCTGGCGCGAATCGATGGCGAACTCGTCTCGACCCCGGACGCGCAGCCACGCCATTTTGATTTCGGTGATGGCGAGGTCTTGTGTGTGCCGTTGTCATTCGGCGATCTGGTAACCGGTTGGCATACGACACGGATACCGAACATCGCGATGTTCGTGCATATCTCCGGTGAGGCGTTTCCCGAGGGTGATTTGTCACTCCTGCCCGATGGTCCCAGTGCCCAGGAGCGTCATGCCCATCGAGCCCGCGCTGTGGTCGAGGTGATAGCGCAAGATGGCAGCAGGTCCTGTTCGAGGATAGAGACGGTGAACGGATATTCCTACACTCCGTTGGCGGCCATCGAGGCGGCGCGGCGTGTTCTGGACGGGGACCGCCGGCCCGGCTTTGCGACGCCCGTAGGGGTGTTTGGCAACGGGTTCGCCGAGAGTATTCCCGGAACGATCATCAGCGATCTTTAGGCACGATGCCCCGTTTTCACGAAACAGGTTCTGCCAGGGCGGCAGGCGGCAGTTTGAATCTCGCCGCATCGCGCGCCGGCGGCAGACCGAACAATCGTGCGTATTCGCGGCTGAATTGCGAGGCGCTCTCGTAGCCCACGGTGTAGGCAATCGAGGTGGCATCTCGCGTGTCGAACAGCAGCAACCAGCGTGCCCTCAGCAAACGCAGGCGCTTCTGGTATTGGATGGGCGTCATGGCGGTGACCGACTTGAAATGGCGGTAGAAGGCCGCCACGCTCATATCCGCCATCTTCGCCAGTGGCTCCACGCGAAATGGCTCGGTGTAATGTTCGCGGATCCACTGGGTCGCCCGTCGAATTTGCGCCAGTCGACCCTCCGCGTGCGCAACGGCTCGCAGCACCCCGCCCAGTGGGCCCTGCAATGCGCGGAACAGGATCTCGCGCTCGACCATGGGGCCCAGCACCGCGGCCTCATGGGGGCGGTCCATTAATCGCATCATCCGCAACCAGGCATCGATCATTTCGGGCGGTGCCTGCACAGGTTCAAAACAGGAGCCGCTGCAAGGCTTGGCGGTGCCGTGATGTTCGATCAATAACGTCGAGATCACCACTGGATCCAGGGTGAGGCTCACAGCAAGATAAGGTTGGTCAGTGGCGGCACTTTGAATCTGCCCCGTCGCAGGCACATCCACGGGGACCAGAAAATAGCTGCCCGTCACGTATCGAGACACGGCATCCCCTATCGACAGCGTCTTTTGCCCCTGAAGCACCAGATGCAGCATGGGCTGATAGACCTGGTCGGCGCAGGCCTCGGCCCGGACCATTTGCACGCGAGGCAATCCCGTATCGGTCCACTTGTCGTGTGCGCGCATCACGATGCTGCGCAGTTCTGCCATTGCTTTGTCCATGGCGAGACGATGGCCCGGTTACCGGGGCAGCGCAAGCCATGTGAGAAGAATAGGCAAGGATGTGCGAGAAACCGGCACACGCTGGAGCAGCAGGAGGCGAATACTGGGGCACGCAGTTCGTTGTGTTGTGGCCAGAGACCGGTGGCGACGAGCCTTCAGTAGAACCCTCACTCAGAGAAAATCGAACATGAAACTCGAAGGAAAAATCGCGGTAGTCACAGGCGCCTCCAAAGGCATCGGCGCGGGCATTGCCAAGGCACTCGGCGCTCAGGGCGCAACAGTGATCGTCAATTACGCATCCAGCCAGATCGAGGCTGAGGCTGTGGTCGCGCACATCACCGGGCAGGGAGGCAGGGCCTATGCCTTACAGGCCGACATGAGTATCGGCGCCGATGTCATGCGTCTGTTCGATACCGTAAAGTCTGAGCATGGAACACTGGATATTCTCGTCAACAACGCGGGCGTGGCGGTGTTCCAGATGATCGATGACCTCACCGAAGAGGCCTTCCATAAACAGTTCAACCTCAACGTGCTGGGCTACCTGCTTGCAGTGCGCGAGGCGGTCAAACTGCTGGGTGCCAAGGGTAGCATCATCAATATCAGCTCCATCCTCAGCACCGACCCCTACCTGGCCTCCAGTGTGTATTCGGCCACAAAGGGGGCTGTCGATACCTTGACCTTCGCTTTGGCGCGAGAGCTGGGCGTACGGGGCATCCGAGTCAATTCCATCTTGCCAGGGCATACCAATACACCAGGTACTCACGGCAACTTTGCCGGAGAGTTGGGCGAGAAGCTGCTGGCGGGAACGCCGCTAGGGCGATTTGGTGAACCAGAAGATATCGCTGCGCTTGCCGTCTTCCTCGCCTCCGAGGATTCACATTGGATCACCGGAGAATCCATTCGCGCTTCGGGCGGCGTGCGTGGGGTTGGCTACTGACCGTTGTAATAAGAGGGCAACACGTGAGGCCACGTATTGCCGATGTCATTCAAGCGATCACGTGCGGGTGCGTCGCAAAGTATTCGACCAGCCAATCGACAAATGCTCGGACTCGCACGCTCAGATGCCGATTGGGCATGTACACCACCGAGAGGGTGTTGGCGCGCGCCGACCAGTCCTCCAGCACGGGAACCAGTTCGCCTGAATCCAGATGAGGCTGGACCATGAAGCGCAACGTATGGAGCACGCCCAACCCTGCTAGCCCGGCAGCCAGGTAGCCGTTGCTGTCGTTGACGGCCACCACATAGTTGCCTTCGATCACTATCTGCTCGTCACCTCGCACGAATTCGACCCGGTTGTGTTTGCCGGAGGAAGGGAATGCGTACCGCACCACCGGGTGAGTGTTCTCCAACTGCGAGGGATGGCAGAGCGGTTCGCGCGCAGCGAGATAGGCAGGGGTCGCACAGGTGACGAATTCCACGCTTCCCAAGCGACGGGCGATCAGGGAGGAGTCGCGAAGATCACCGCCGCGAATGACACAGTCGATGTTTTCGCTTGCCAGGTCTGCGGTACGGTCGCTGGCACCTATATCGATCTGGATGTTGGGGTAGCGGGCGTTGAAGGCTGCGAGGGCCGGTATCACCAGATGCGTGGCAATGGTCGTGCCCATGTCTACCCGTATACGGCCTTTGGGATTGGCGTGGGTGAGGGCGATTTCCGACTCGACCTCCAGCCATTGGTCGAGCAGCCGGCTCATCCGTTCATAGTAAACATCGCCTTCGTTGGTCAATGTCACGCGGCGGGTCGTTCGGTTAAGCAGCCTGACCCGCAAGTGCGACTCGAGGCTTTGGACCAGTTTGGTCACAACGTTGGGGTGCAGGTCGAGCTGCGTGGCTGCCTTGACGAAGCTTCCTGTCTCCACGATGCGATTGAACGCTTTTACGGCCAGAAAATAGTCCATGGGCAATCCGCAGCGACGAGAGCCGTCGATTATCACCCCTTCAGGGATTTTATATACCTCTTTGATCGGTTTATCCCGCAGGAGATGGCGCTTACTGTGATTGCTCTGGCCTGCGACCCGCAGCGCTCACGTTTCATAAAGGACACCCCATGACTCAGTTTTTGAGAGGTAAAGTTGCGCTGATTACCGGCGCATCACGCGGCATCGGTGCCGCTATTGCAAAGCGCCTGGCAGCGGAGGGAGCCGATATCGCTTTCAGCTACGCCAGCTCGCCAGAGCGTGCGAAGGCGGTGGCCAGCGAGATTGAAGCCCTAGGCGTGAAGGTGTTGGCGGTTGCGGCCGATCAGGCGGATAGCGATGCAGTCGCTTCGTTTGTCCGCAAAGCACACGAGCACTTCGGTCGGCTGGACATTTTGGTCAACAACGCAGGCGTCTTCGTAACGGGCGTTATCGGCGATCCCCAGGCGGACATCGCCGAGCTGGATCGCCAGCAAGCCATCAATATCGGCGGTGTCGTCGCAGCAGTACGCACAGCCGTGCCCTTGCTCACAGACGGCGGCCGTATCGTGTCGATCGGCACCATGTTCGCCATCCGCGCGCCGTTTCCCGGCATTGGCGACTACGCAGCCAGCAAAGCCGCAGTTGCCGCATATGGCCGGGCTTGGGCTCGGGATCTGGGGCCGCGTCATATCACCGTCAATACCATCCAGCCCGGTCCCATCAACACCGAGCTGAACCCTGAGACCGGTGACATGGCGTCGATGGTCAAGCAGATGACGGCTTTGGGTCGATATGGCCAGCCTGAAGAAGTCGCCGCAGCCGTAGCGTTCTTGGTGGGTCCGGATGCTGCCTACATCACGGGCGCAACGCTGAATGTGGATGGTGGACAGAACAGCTGAGTTCGGAATGTGGCACTCGGTGACGGGCGTGTGCGCTAGCGGGTCGTTTGCTGCTCCTGACCCAGCTCATGAGCAATGAACCGGCCCGCCGTCTGCGCGGCCTCGATCAGCCGTTTACGCGGCATGCCGTTACACGCCGCAGACGATAGCCCGCGCAGGGTAATCGAGAGGTAGTCGGTAAGGCATTGGGCTTTTTCGGGCAGTGCCTGATCAAGATAATCCCGAATCACTTTGATGCCTGCGTCCGCCAACGTCTGCGCCAGCTGGCGGGCCACGTCGTCGTCGGCGCGCATGCCCTCAGTGATCATGCAGCCTCGCAGAACACTGTCCTTTCCATACTGCTTTGCCGCTGCGATTAGCAAGGCGGCGAGCGCTTCAGGCACCGGCCGGTCCGGCGCCAGCAGTTTGTCCAAGGGCAAAGCATGCTCGCTGGCATAGCGCAGCATGGCCTTCTCGAACAACTCAGCCTTGCTGCCATACGCGGCATAGAAGCTGGGCGGCTTGATATCCATGGCTTCGACCAGATCCGTGAGGCTCACCGCATCGAAGCCACGCTCGTGGAACAGTGCCTGGGCGATGGCTACCCCCGCTTCTCTATCGAAAGCGGGACGGCGCTGGCGGACCTTGTCGTTCATGGGAACCTCGTCAATGGGATCAATATTGTAGCGACCACTATATCCGAGATCAAATACCTGCCACCGCACGCTTCGCGTATGTAGCAGTCACTAAATATCTTGCATCTCTCTGTGCGCCTATGTAGTGTTCACTATATATCTTGATCAATCTTCAGCGCAGACAGGGGTACATCGCCATGCAATTCCAGGACAAAGTCGCATTAGTCACCGGCGGGTCATCGGGTTTGGGGCTCGCCATCGCCAAGGAGCTAGCAGAGCAGGGGGCTCATGTGGTGATTACCGGGCGGCGCCAGCAGCAACTGGACGAATCGCTACCCAGCCTCGGCAGCCGCGCTAGCGCCGTGGTGGCGGATGTTTCAAGCAGCGCCGACCTCAGTAGGTTGTTCGGCGAGATCGAGTCACGTCACGGGCGGATCGACGTGCTCGTGGCTAACGCGGGAGTGGGGGAGCTTGCTCCGCTAGGCAGCATTACCGAGGCGCATTTTGATCGAGCGTTCAACACCAATGTGAAAGGCGTGACGTTCACCGTTCAGGGCGCAATGCCGCTCATGAGCAAGGGCAGCAGTATCGTCATCATTGGTTCCACCGCTTCAATCGATCCCGGCCCAGGCTTGAGCGTCTATGGCGCGACCAAGGCAGCGTTGCGAACGCTGGTGAGGGGCTGGGTTCTCGATATCAAAGGTCGCGGGGTACGGATCAATCTGCTGAGCCCCGGCCCCGTCGATACCGATTCGCTGCGCAATATGCTTGCCGAACACGCAGACGCCGTCATCAAGTCGCTCAGCGAAAAAAGCACCATCGGGCGCATAGGCCAGGCGCATGAAATCGGTAAGGCGGTAGCTTTTCTGGCCAGTGATGCCTCCAGCTATATCAATGGCGTTGAGCTGTTCGCTGATGGAGGGGCTTCCCAGGTCTGACGCCATAAGCTTCTTTCGAACACCTTTCGGTTGCCATCCATCCGTGCAGGAAAAGACCATGCCCCATTCGTCGCGAGCATTCGCTACAACTGCATCTCAAGGCTATAGCCGCCGAGGCCTGGCCCTGGCCATCATCCTTGGCGCGCAGCTTATGCTCCAAATGGACTTTTTGATCGTGATGGTGGCATTGCCTCAGATCCAGATCGACCTGGGCTTTTCAGCGGCAACGTTGTCGTGGGCGCCAAATGCCTTCGCATTGGCCCTTGGCGGCCTGCTATTGCTTGGCGGTCGGTTGGGGGACGCCTATGGACGGGTAAGGGCATTCAAGACCGGCATTGCATTGTTCGTGCTGGCGTCTTTACTGGGCGGGCTGGCTCAGAGCCCGCTTATATTAATCACTGCCCGAGTACTACAAGGCATTGGCGCCGCCGTCGCGGCGCCCAGTGTGCTGGCGTTGGTGACCAATATTGCGCGCAATGAGGCAGAACGTAATCGCGGGCTTGCTCTCTTCATCACAGTTTCGTCGGTCGGTGCCTCGGCGGGTCTGGTTCTGGGAGGTGCGCTGACGCAATACCTCTCCTGGCGGTGGTCGTTGCTGATCAATGTCCCAGTGGGTGTGTGGATCCTGATGATGGTGAGCAGGGTAGTGGCCGAGACAGACCGGCAGCCCTCTGGGTTTGATATCAGTGGAGCACTTGCAGCGACGGCAGGTTCAATCGCATTAGTCTTTGGCTTTATCAACGCTGCTGAGCATGGATGGACCCACCCGTTCACATTGCCGGCTTTCGCCGCTGCGGTTTTTCTGTTGGCCGCATTCTGGCTCATAGAGGGGAAGGCACGGGCCCCACTACTCAATCTCGACCTGCTGCGTAATCAGACCCGAGTAACCGCGTTGGCCGTGATGGCGATCATTGTAGGCATGCACTTCTCAATGTTGTTTTTGGTGGTGCAGTTCTTTCAGCGGGTATTAGGCTTTGGCCCTCTGGAAGCAGGTCTGGCCTATTTGCCGGTGACGGCTACGGTCTTCGTGGTGACGCATTTCATGCCTGGCTTGATGACGCATTTCATGCCTGGCTTGATGACGCGATTCGGCGCAGCCCGGATTCAATTTGTCGGATGCCTTCTCGTGTCTGCAAGCTTCGTCGGCTTCTCCTTCATGGGGATTGATGACCATTATATAGGGGCGATTTTGGGGCCAATGCTGATTCATAGCCTTGGTATCGCTTTTGTCTTTACTCCCGGCACGGTCCTGACTATGGACGGTGTTCCAGCCGAGCATTCCGGCGCCGTATCCGGGCTGTTGCAGATGGACCAGCAGATTGGCGGCGCATTGGGTATCGCCGCAGTGACGTCGGTATTCGCTGCGGCTGCGGTGCCCGGCAACTTCGCATCTGGACTGCCAACGGCCTTCAGTGTGGCAGCGGTTTTCTCCTTCGTCGCTGCCTGCACAACCCTGATTCTGATCCTCAAGCGAGGAGTATCGAAATGACCCGAGTGGTCATTGGATAGCGAACGAATCACCTGACAAAACTGCTTCTCGGTAGGCCTTTGGATGTTAACCAAGGCCCCTTGTCGCGTTCACGAAACCTCATATCCGATCCTGGATTTCATACCTACCGGGCTAGTGCCCAGGAGAGCAAACATGAGCAACAACCTGGATATCGTCATACGCCTCGCCGCCGAGAGTGCGATCCATCGACTTCACGCCACCTACATTCATCGCTTGGACAGCGGTGATTTTCCTGGCGTGGCAGACGTGCTTCAGCATGCCGTGATTCATGTACTTGGGAACGAAGCGTCCACGCTGGAGGGACTACTGGAGTTCTTTCAGGTCGGCCTTCAAGTCCATTCAGATGGAACCCCGCGCACTTGGCATTCCATCACCAACGTGCTGATCGACGTAGCTCCATCGGGCGATAGGGCGAGTTCTGAAAGCTATTACACCGTACACCAGCAACTTGATGGCTTCCCCTTACAGCCTATCTGCGCCGGCAAATACCTTGATCAGTTTGAATGTCATGACGGTGAGTGGCGGTTCAGTCGCCGTGAAGTGACATTGCGCTTTGCTGGCGACCTTCGGCACCACGTTCAAGGTGCACAAAGCGAAGCGGTGGCGCAGACAGTCTGAAAGCAAAATTCAGTCTCCATGTCAGGCTTGAGTCAGACAGTTCTGATGACTTGATCATGTGGCGAAACCTCCGAACCAACGGGAAAAAAACATGAATAACAAACGACAGGCGCTGGTCACTGGCGCCAATAAAGGCATTGGTCTGGCTATCGCCAGAGGCCTCGCGGAGGCTGGCTTTTTCGTCTGGATTGGCGCTCGGGACAGCGCGCGTGGCGAGCTTGCCGTTGCAGATTTACGTGGGCACGGACTCGATGTGGGATTGATTGAGCTGGACGTCGCAGACGAAGCCAGCGTGCATCGCGCCGCTGCTACCTTAACCTCTCAAATTACCTCGCTCGATGTTCTAATCAACAATGCTGGCATTGCCGTTGATATGACTAAGCCTCCTAGCGAAGTCCAGATGAAGGATATGAAAGCGGTTTTTGAGGTCAACCTCTTCGGTCCAGTGCGCGTTACCCAGGCCTTCCTTCCTTTGCTCAAGGCCGCCAACCAGGCACGGATCGTGATGATGAGCAGCGGGGTGGGTTCACTGACTTTAATAACTGATCCGACTTCGATCTACTCGACCGTCAACCTTCTCGACTACACCTCGTCCAAGGTGGCGCTGAACGCTGTTATGGTTTCTTTCGCAAAAGAGCTAGCGCCGCTGGGAATCAAGGTGAACGCAGTCGAACCCGGACATGTGCGTACTGATCTCAATGGGAATTCTGGTGTGTTAACGCCTGAAGAGGGCGCAGCAACGGCGATCAAAATGGCATTGCTTGGACCAGAAGGGCCAACGGGCGGCTTTTTTGGAAGTCATGGCCGCCAACCTTGGTGAGCGAGGACGGCTACAAGTAGGTAACGCCACCTCACTGAAAGCGTCTGACAGCGGCTGCTTCTGGCCGATTTCTGCCTGCCACGACCGGCTGACACCTACCCAAAGCAGCCACTCTTGACCGGCGCCAGTTGGCCGATAGAACGCTAAGGCTCAGTCGCAATCAGTCAGACGTAACGCACTGTCGAGTTGCATCACCCCAGGTTTTTTCGAAATACACGCGTTCGAAACCATGCTCGGTGCGTCGCCCCACTTGAACATACCCAAGCCTGGAATAAATCAAGAGGTTGTCGGTCATCTTCTCGTTGGTATAAAGATGCACCGCATTCATTCCCAGCTGTTGGCTGGCATCTTCGCAAAAGCTGATCAGTGATTTACCTACCCCACGTCCTGTCGCGCTGGGCAGCACGGCCACATTTTCAAGCAGCACATACCCTTGCTCGGCATAAAACACCACAAAGCCTTCGACGCGGGTGGTTTCATCCGTGGCCACGTAAACAATGCCCGCCGCGATTTGCGCCCCGTAGTCGGCAGTCATTGGAGCGGGTTTGCGCCCGATTGCAGGTATATAGCGGGCGTAGGCCTGTTCAGCACAGTGTCTGATCGCAGGCTCGTCTTTTGCTTCAGCTAAACGGATCAAGAATAGGCCTTCGATAAGGGGCGAGGCTTGCGGTTGATACTCTGGCAGATCGTAAATGCAGATGTCGAGTGACCGTTTATGGCTCAGACCGTGTCAAAACTCGTGTTGCCAATTCCACTCCAGTGATTTGCCTTACTAAGCCCAGGTCAGACATCGGTTGCTCACATTCAGTATGAAGTTCCGAAGATCAGCGAACACTCCGACGACTTGGGCTAGAGGCTATGACCTATTAGCTGGCTATTGTTATTTTGGGGTTGGTGACCGGACAACCAGTAGACTAAAAAAACACTCAAAGCCGATTTGCTCCGAAGGTCTGGGAATTGTTCATGGCATTCATTATTACCTGCGTTGTGTCCCTGGTTTTCTGGACTGTTGTTTCAGTAATCACAGGGGCTAAGGAGCCTTGGGACCTGGCGAGTTACTGGACCATCATCTATCCCGCCGCGTTAGCTTTGTCAGTGATCCTTGGAGCAGTTCTAAAAAGCTCACAGTGGTCCGCAGGCGGCGTTGTAATGCTCTCTCAGATCCCAGTGGTTTTGGCGATTTCCGGTACATCATCCCCGTTGCTAGGTGTCGGGATCATCTATGCGGCCTTCCTCTCAATTCCGGCGATAACGCTGTCATGGCTCGCTGGCAAATTGCGCTCAGGCAAGAAAGGGCGGTGGGCATCTACGAAGAAATGAAGCGGCAAGTTGGACAGTGCGACGTCACCACCCGCTCGCCCCTATACGATTTTAAGGTCATAACGGCTCAGGAGACTGCACACGGCCGAGAGGTCGATAACTCACAAGGCATGGGTGTGGGGCATCAGCAACGATTCCCGGGCGCCGGTGTTTATTGAGCTGACCACAGACGGCGGACTGAGTCGCCCCTGTTTTGTGTTGCTGTTGTCTTGGATGCGGAAGCAGTGGAGGGTGGAAGAGGGGGGGAGTCGCAGATAAGGGGAAGCACAAATCCCACCCACAAAAAAACCGGCGCAATGGCCGGTTTCTTTGTATTCAAGCTGCATTGAGCAGCAGCTTGAAGTGTGTCGTGGTGCCCCGAGGGAGAATCGAACTCCCACTTCTTTCGAAAACGGATTTTGAATCCGCCGCGTCTACCAATTCCGCCATCAGGGCTCAATGGCGGCGAAGTCTACAGACGGTATTACCGTTGGTCAATCACCTTTCATGGTCAATTTTGTCTCTTTCCGCTAAACTTCGCGGCCCTGCTAGACGAACTCCATCATGCGCGTTGCTGACTTTACCTTCGACCTCCCTGATTCCCTGATCGCTCGCCATCCTTTGGCTGAGCGCCGCAGCAGTCGTTTGTTGACCCTGGACGGGGTCACGGGCGCGCTGGCTCACGAACATTTTTCCGATTTGCTGGAGCATGTGCGCCCCGGTGATCTGATGGTGTTCAACAATACCCGCGTGATTCCGGCGCGGCTGTTCGGCCAGAAGGCGTCGGGCGGCAAGCTGGAGATTCTGGTGGAACGGGTGCTGGACACGCACAGCGTGCTGGCCCATGTGCGGTCGAGCAAATCGCCCAAGCCGGGGTCGATGATTGTTATTGATGGCGGCGGCGAGGCCGAGATGGTCGTGCGTCACGACACCTTGTTCGAGCTGCGTTTCAGCGAGCCGGTGTTGCCGCTGCTGGAGCGTGTCGGGCATATGCCGTTGCCTCCTTATATAGACAGACCGGATGACAGCGCCGACCGCGAGCGTTATCAGACGGTGTACGCCCAGCGTGCCGGTGCGGTTGCTGCGCCGACCGCGGGTTTGCATTTCGATCAGCCGCTGCTGGATGCCATGCAAGCCAAAGGCGTGGAGATGGCGTTTGTCACACTGCACGTGGGCGCGGGTACGTTCCAGCCGGTGCGGGTCGAGAAGCTTGAAGATCACCACATGCACAGCGAGTGGCTGGAAGTCGGCCAGGATGTTGTCGATGCCGTGGCCGCATGTCGTGCACGCGGCGGCCGGGTGATTGCGGTGGGTACGACCAGCGTGCGCTCGCTGGAAAGTGCCGCCCGTGACGGTGTGTTGAAGCCGTTCAGTGGTGACACCGACATCTTTATTTTTCCGGGGCGTCCCTTCCATGTGGTAGATGCCCTGGTGACCAACTTTCATTTGCCGGAATCCACGCTGCTGATGCTGGTTTCGGCATTCGCCGGTTATCCCGAAACCATGGCTGCCTACGCGGCGGCGGTGGAAAACGGCTACCGCTTCTTTAGTTACGGTGATGCGATGTTCATCACCCGCAATCCCGCGCCGACCGCTCCCAAGGCATCGGGCCCAGAGGATCACGCATGAGCCGCACCAGTCGTATGTCTTTCGAGTTGTTGGCCACTGACGGCAAGGCGCGTCGTGGTCGTTTGACCTTCCCGCGAGGCGTGGTTGAAACCCCGGCGTTCATGCCGGTGGGCACTTATGGCACGGTCAAGGGCATGCTGCCGCGTGACATCGAGGCCACCGGCGCGCAGATCATTCTGGGCAACACGTTCCACCTGTGGCTGCGTCCGGGTACCGAGGTCATCAAGGCTCACGGTGACCTGCACGATTTCATGAAGTGGAATGGTCCGATTCTGACTGACTCGGGCGGCTTTCAGGTGTTCAGCCTTGGCGCGATGCGCAAGATCAAGGAGGAGGGCGTGACCTTCGCTTCTCCGGTCGATGGCGCCAAGGTGTTCATGGGGCCGGAAGAGTCGATGCAGGTTCAGCGTGATCTGGGCTCCGACATCGTGATGATTTTCGATGAATGCACGCCTTACCCGGCTGACGAAGATGTCGCCCGTGTGTCCATGGAGTTGTCGCTGCGCTGGGCCAAACGCTCGAAAGTCGCCCATGGCGAAAGCACTGCCGCGCTGTTCGGCATTGTCCAGGGCGGCATGCATGAAAGTCTGCGCAAACGTTCGCTGGAAGGCCTTGATCAGATTGGCTTTGATGGCCTGGCCATCGGCGGTTTGTCGGTGGGCGAGCCCAAGCACGAGATGATCAAGGTGCTGGATTACCTGCCTGGCCTGATGCCTCCTGAAAAACCTCGTTACCTTATGGGGGTAGGCAAGCCTGAAGATCTGGTTGAGGGTGTGCGCCGCGGAATCGACATGTTCGATTGCGTGATGCCGACCCGCAATGCCCGCAACGGTCATTTGTTCATTGATACAGGTGTATTGAAGATCCGTAACGCGTTCCATCGTCACGATGATTCGCCTCTGGATCCGACCTGCGATTGCTACACCTGTCAGAACTTCTCGCGCGCTTATCTGCACCACCTGGACAAGTGCGGCGAAATGCTGGGAAGCATGCTTAATACGATCCACAATTTGCGGCATTACCAGCGCCTTATGGCTGGTTTGCGCGAGGCTATTCAACAAGGTACATTGGCCGCCTTTGTCGATGCCTTCTATGCCAAGCGCGGGATTCCAACGCCGCCGATGGACTGAGTCAAAACAAGTTTTTCTGCTTTTTACTTAATTATGCAACTGGAGTGCTAAATGAGCTTTTTCATCTCTCCCGCTTTCGCGGACGCTGCTGCACCTGCTGCTGGCCCTATGGGTGGCGGTTTTGAATGGATCTTCCTAGTCGGCTTCCTGGTCATCTTCTATCTGATGATCTGGCGTCCACAGGCCAAGCGCGCCAAAGAGCAGAAGAACCTGCTGGGCAACTTGCAGAAGGGCGACGAAGTGGTTACCACCGGCGGTATCGCTGGCAAGATCACTAAAGTGACTGATGACTTCGTTGTTATCGAAGTTTCCGACACTGTTGAGCTGAAAATGCAGAAGGGCGCTATTGCTGCCACGCTGCCAAAGGGCACCCTGAAAGCGATTTAAGATTCAGACTTTTACCAATCGACGGGGCGCGCAAGGCGCCCCGCGTTATAAGCGGGCGGCGTGATGCTGAACAAATACCCTCTGTGGAAATACGTACTGATCCTGGCGGTGCTGGTGATCGGTTTTATTTATTCCGCACCCAATCTCTACCCTGACGATCCAGCGATCCAGATCAGCGGCGCAAGCACTGCGCTGCAGGTGGGTCAGGCTGATCTGGAACGGGCGAGCAAAGCGCTTGTTGATTCCGGAATCGCGGTCAAGGCCTCTTCGCTGGCCGAGAATGGCAAAGGCGGTTTGTTGCGTCTGAGCAAGCAGGAAGACCAACTGCCAGCCAAGGATGTTGTGCGCAAGGCGTTGGGCGATGACTATGTCGTTGCACTAAACCTGGCCCCGACTACTCCGAACTGGTTGCGCAATGTGGGCGCAACTCCGATGAAGATGGGTCTGGACTTGTCCGGTGGTGTGCACTTCCTGTTGGAAGTTGACATGGACAAGGCCCTGGATGCGCGTCTTAAAGTTTATGAAGGCGAAGTCAAAAGCCTGTTGCGCAAGGAAAAGGTGCGTTATCGCAGCCTGCCGCAACTGGGTGGCGCAATTCAACTGGGTTTCAGCGATGACGCTGCCCGTGAAGAAGCCCGCGCTCTGGTTCGCAAGAATTTCACCGATTTCGAAATCACCCCGGCTGAGCTGAACGGCATTCCTGTGCTGCGTCTGGCAATGACCCCGGCGAAGATCAACGAGATCCGCGATTACTCCATCAAGCAAAACCTGACCACGGTCCGTAACCGTGTCAACGAGTTGGGTGTTGCCGAGCCTCTGGTTCAGCGTCAGGGTGCCAACCGTATCGTGGTTGAGCTGCCGGGCGTGCAGGATACCGCTGAAGCCAAGCGTATTCTGGGCAAGACTGCCAACCTTGAGTTCCGTCTGGGCGCAGGCCCTGATGATTCGAAAGCCACCACCGAAATGTTCGAGTTCCGCGAAGGCGGTCGTCCGGCAGCACCGGTGGAGCGTGGTCTGATCATCACGGGTGACCAGGTCACTGACGCCAAGGCCAGCTTTGACGAGCACGGTCGTCCACAGGTGAACATCACCTTGGACGGTCACGGTGGCGAGTTGATGAGCCGTGCGACCCGCAGCAACGTGGGGCGTAGCATGGCGGTGATCTTCATCGAGCAGAAGCCGACCACTACCTACACCAAGCAGACTGTCAACGGCGTCGAGAAAGACGTGCCGGTTCAGACCTTCAAGGAAGAAAAGAAGATCATCAGTCTGGCGACCATCCAGTCGCCACTGGGCGCTCAGTTCCGGATTACCGGCCTGAATGGTCAGGGTGAGTCTTCCGAGCTGGCGCTGTTGCTGCGTGCCGGTGGTCTGGCTGCGCCGATGTACTTCGCTGAAGAGCGCACAATCGGTCCGAGCCTGGGTGCAGACAACATCACCAAGGGTATCGACGCTTCCCTGTGGGGCATGCTGTTCGTTTCGCTGTTCATCATGGCGATCTATCGCTTCTTCGGCTTGATCGCGACAGTCGCTCTGGCGCTGAACATGGTCATGCTGCTGGCGTTGATGTCGTTGCTGAGTGCGACGCTGACCTTGCCGGGTATTGCCGGTATCGTCTTGACGATGGGTATGGCGGTTGACGCCAACGTGCTGATTTTCTCGCGGATACGTGAGGAAATCGCCAACGGCATGACCGTTCAGCGTGCGATCCATGAAGGTTTCGACCGCGCTTATACCGCGATCCTCGACGCCAACCTGACGACGCTGCTGGTCGGCGGCATTCTCTTCGCAATGGGCACCGGCCCGGTGAAGGGTTTTGCGGTGACCATGTCGCTCGGGATCTTTACCTCGATGTTCACGGCCATCATGGTGACCCGCGCAATGGTCAACCTGATCTATGGCGGGCGTGACTTCAAGAAGTTGTGGATTTAAGGGGCTGCCATGTTACGTACCATTAACTTCATGGGCGTGCGCAATGTTGCGTTCGCCGTCACGATGCTCCTTACCGTTCTGGCGTTGTTCAGCTGGTTCCACAAGGGGCTCAACTATGGTCTGGATTTCACCGGCGGTACGCTGATCGAGCTGACTTACGAGCGTCCTGCCGATCTGGGCAAGGTTCGTGAGGAACTGGTCAGCTCCGGTTACCACGATGCTGTGGTGCAAAACTTCGGCGCTACTACCGATCTGCTGGTGCGTATGCCCGGTGAAGATCCGCAGTTGGGTTCTCAGGTTGCCGATGCGCTGCGTAAAGCAGGTGGCGACAACCCGGCTACCGTGAAGCGTGTAGAGTTCGTAGGGCCGCAGGTTGGTGAAGAGCTGCGTGACCAGGGTGGCCTGGGCATGCTGCTGGCGCTGGGTGGTGTATTGATCTACCTGGCCTTCCGCTTTCAGTGGAAGTTCGCGGTGGGTGCGATCATCTCCCTGATCCACGACGTGGTTGTGACGATGGGTATCCTGTCGTTCTTCCAGATTACCTTCGACCTGACGGTGCTAGCGGCAGTGCTCGCCATCATCGGCTACTCGCTCAACGACACCATTGTGGTGTTTGACCGTGTGCGGGAAAACTTCCGTTTGCTGCGCAAGGCATCGTTGATCGAAAACATCAACATCTCCACGACTCAGACGCTGCTGCGTACCGTTGCAACATCGGTGTCGACCTTGCTGGCGATTGCGGCATTGTGGGTGTTTGGTGGTGACAACCTTGAAGGTTTCTCCATCGCGCTGTTCGTCGGTGTAGTGGCGGGTACTTACTCCTCCATCTATATCGCGAACGTGGTGCTGATCTGGCTGAACCTGACGACAGAGGATCTCATTCCTCCTGTAGTCGCCGAGAAGGCTGACGATCTTCCCTGATCGCTGCGCTTCCCGAGAGTGATACCAAAAGGGCATGAGTTTTGAACTCATGCCCTTTTTTGTGCTCCAAGGCTTGGGTTCGTGGATTGCCGACGCTTACGCTGAAACGGTGACGATCCCAAGTACTGCGTAGGAAAACTACGTTTGAGATGGTCAGGAGGTTCACGTGAACAAATCGTTGCTTGTTGGTGCTGTGCTGGGCGCTGCCGTTGTTACGGCTGGCGGTGCTGTTGCCACCTACAGCCTCGTTAAAAGCGGCCCGGAATATGCGGATGTACTGGCAGTCGAGCCGGTTAAACAGCAAATAAAAACGCCGCGTGAAGTTTGCAAAGATGTAACCGTAACCAAGCGTGCTCCGGTCAAGGATGAGCACCAGATTGTGGGCAGTGTGATCGGCGCTGTTGCGGGTGGCTTGCTGGGTAACCAGGTAGGCGGCGGCAACGGCAAGAAGATCGCCACCGTAGCAGGCGCTGTTGGCGGCGGTTATGCCGGCAACAAGGTTCAGGAAGGTATGCAGAACCGCGACACTTACACCACCACCGAAACTCGCTGCAACACGGTCAATGACATCAGCGACAAGGTCGTGGGTTATGACGTGAAGTACAAGCTGAATGACAAGGTGGGTCAGGTGCGTATGGATCGTGATCCGGGTGGCCAGATTCCGGTCAACAAGGAAGGTCAGCTGATTCTGGGTCAAAACCAGCAATAAGTTTTGAGTCTGTGTAGATGAGAAAAAGCACCTTCGGGTGCTTTTTCTATTTCTGTAGGTCTGAAAGTAGCAGGCACAAAAAAACCGGCGCCAGGCCGGTTTTTTTATGGGCTGAGACTTAGCGCTTCATCGTGGCCGGCAGGTGCGGCGCGATGGAGGTCAGAACAGCTTTGAAGCACTTGGTGTTACCGGCAACGATGTGGCCTTTCTCCAGGAAGTCGTGACCGCCTGTGAAGTCGCTGACCAGGCCGCCTGCTTCTTGAATCAGCAGTGCGCCTGCAGCCATGTCCCATTCGGACAGGCCTGATTCCCAGAACGCGTCGAAACGACCCGCTGCTACATAAGCCAGGTCCAGGCTGGCAGCGCCTGCGCGACGGATGCCTGCGGTCTGGCCTACCAGGCTGCGGAACATGCCCAGGTAGTTTTCCAGGTTGTCCATCTGGTTGTCGCGGAACGGGAAGCCGGTGCCGAGCAAGGCGCCATCAAGGCTGGTGCGCGGGCTGACGCGCATGCGGCGACCGTTAAGTTGCGCGCCGTTACCTGCGCTGGCGGTGAACTCTTCCTGGCGAACCGGATCCAGAACCACTGCGTGAGCCAGGCGGCCTTTATGTTTGCAGGCGATGCTGACTGCGAAGTGCGGGATGCCGCGGAGGAAGTTGGTGGTGCCGTCCAGTGGATCGATGATCCACAGGTAGTCGGCGCCTTCGCCGCTGCCTTCGTGCATGCCGGTTTCTTCGCCGAGAATGCCGTGAGTCGGATAGGCTTTGCGCAGGGCGGTGATGATCAGCTGCTCGGCGGCACGATCGATTTCGCTGACGTAATCCTTCGCACCTTTTTCATCGACCTTGATGGTATCCAGGCGCTCGATGGAGCGGAAGATCAATTCGCTGGCGCTGCGGGCGGCGCGCAGCGCGATATTCAGCATGGGCTGCATGGACGTTTCACCTAGGTCGTTAAAGAAAGCCGAACATTGTATTGGCTGTGTCGGAATTTTTCCAGCGCTGCGTGTGTTGATAATAGTGCGTACATGAACTGTGGGAGATTCTATCTTGGGCCGCTCCCACAAAGGCTCTCCATACGGTACCGCAACCGTTCATAGCGTTCACTACGGTGGTTCTGTAAGATTTCACCCCCTCCTACTTATCTGTGAGCACTCGCCTTGCTGCAAAACATTCGTGTTGTCCTGGTCGGTACCAGTCACCCCGGTAATATCGGTGGGGCTGCTCGTGCCATGAAAAACATGGGGCTTTCGCGCCTGGTGCTCGTTGATCCGCAGTTTTTCCCTCACCATGAAGCTGATGCTCGTGCTTCCGGCGCTGGCGATATTCTGGAAAAGGCCCAAGTGGTTGCGACCCTTGAAGATGCCTTGGTGGGGTGCAATCTGGTATTGGGTACCAGTGCTCGTGACCGCCGCATCCCGTGGCCGCTGCTTGATCCGCGTGAGTCCGGTGTGTTGGCTGCCGAGCAGGCGGGGCAGGGTGCAGAGGTTGCGTTGGTGTTCGGTCGCGAGTACGCAGGCCTGACCAACGAGGAATTGCAGCGATGCCATTATCACGTGCATATCCCATCTGATCCCGAGTTCAGTTCGCTGAATCTCGCTGCAGCGGTGCAAGTCCTCAGTTACGAGGTACGCATGTCGTGGCTGGCTGCGCAGGGGCAGCCCACCAAGGTAGAGAAAGTCGAAGTGACCTCGGTGCGCAGTGCTGATCTGGCAACCATGGATGAGATGGAAGGCTTCTATGGTCATCTTGAGTCAACGCTGGTGGCTATCGGCTTTCTCGATCCGGAAAAACCTCGCCATTTGATGGCTCGTCTGCGTCGTCTGTATGGGCGCAGCGAGGTGAACCGTTCCGAGATCAGTATTTTGCGCGGCATCCTTACTGAAACCCAGAAGGCTGCACGTGGCGAACCTTATAAGCGGAAGGAACAATGATGTTCGAGCGTCTGCGAGAAGATATTCAGAGTGTGTTTCATCGTGATCCTGCTGCACGGAACTCCTTCGAGGTGCTGACCTGCTACCCCGGCATGCATGCCATCTGGTTGCACCGGCTGGCACACATCCTGTGGCGCAATGGCTGGAAGTGGCCTGCGCGCGTGGTTTCCAACTTTGGTCGCTGGATGACCGGGATCGAAATCCATCCGGGCGCCAAAGTGGGTCGGCGCTTCTTCATCGATCACGGCATGGGCATTGTGATTGGCGAGACGGCTGAAATCGGCAATGACGTCACGCTTTATCAGGGTGTGACGCTCGGTGGTACCAGCTGGAATGCCGGCAAGCGCCATCCAACGCTTGAAGATGGTGTGGTGGTGGGAGCGGGTGCCAAGGTGCTTGGGCCGTTTACGGTGGGTGCCGGGGCGAAGATCGGCTCCAATGCGGTGGTGACCAAGGCTGTGCCTGCAGGGGCTACTGCGGTGGGTATTCCGGGGCGGATCATTATCAAGTCCAGTGATGACGTGGAAGCCAAGCGCAAGGCAATCGCCGAGAAGCTGGGTTTCGATGCCTATGGGGTTAGCGAAGACATGCCGGACCCGGTTGCCCGTGCGATCGGTCAATTGCTGGATCACCTGCAGGCTGTGGATGGTCGTCTGGAGGGGATGTGCGAAGCCCTTAAAGGCCTGGGCAGCGACTATTGCGCCAAAGAGCTGCCCGAGTTGCGCGATGAGGTCTTTGACTGCGTAAAGGACAAGAGCGAAAGCAAGGTCGGCTGATGCGCCTTGAATCCGGGGCGTGTCATGCGCCCTAGTGTTTGCTATGATGCGGCCGCTCTTTTGTGCTTAATCCCGACTGTTTTGCTAGGTCTTATAGTTGACTTAAATACTCGGGAATAGCATACTCGCCCCTATTCCGAACCTCTGCGGTACACGCCATGCGACTGACAACTAAAGGCCGATACGCGGTAACTGCCATGCTTGACCTGGCGTTACATGCGCAGAACGGGCCAGTGTCTCTGGCCGATATTTCCGAGCGCCAGGGTATTTCCCTGTCTTACCTTGAGCAGCTGTTTGCCAAGCTGCGCCGTGGCAATCTGGTTTCCAGTGTTCGTGGTCCAGGCGGCGGTTACCAGTTGTCCCGTGATATGCACGGCATCAAGGTTGCTCAGGTTGTCGATGCGGTCAACGAGTCTGTCGATGCAACGCGTTGCCAGGGGTTGGGTGATTGCCATGCCGGTGATACCTGCCTGACTCACCATTTGTGGTGTGACCTCAGTGAGCAGATTCACGAATTTCTAAGCGGTATCAGTCTGGCCGACCTTGTCACTCGCCGTGAGGTACAAGAAGTTGCCCAGCGCCAGGATCTGCGTCGCACCAGCGCCAAGACCCAGTACCTGGATAAGATTGAAACGTCCGCCGTTGAATGAGCGTAGATGAATCAGCGGTGCGCCTGCCTGATAGGAGAGATTCAATGAAGTTGCCGATTTACCTTGATTACTCCGCGACGACCCCGGTCGATCCGCGTGTCGCTCAGAAAATGATTGAGTGCCTGACCGCTGACGGAAACTTCGGTAACCCGGCATCGCGCTCCCACGTCTTCGGCTGGAAAGCTGAGGAGTCGGTCGAGAATGCTCGTCGTCAGGTCGCCGATCTGGTTAACGCTGATCCGCGTGAAATCGTCTGGACCTCGGGTGCTACCGAGTCCGACAACCTGGCAATCAAGGGTGTCGCGCACTTCTACGCCAGCAAAGGCAAGCACATCATCACCAACAAGATCGAGCACAAAGCGGTGCTCGACACCACGCGTCAGCTTGAGCGTGAAGGTTTTGAAGTTACCTACATCGAGCCAGGGGAAGATGGCCTGATTACTCCGGCACTGGTAGAAGCTGCACTGCGCGACGACACCATCCTGGTGTCGGTGATGCACGTGAACAACGAGATTGGCACCGTGAACGACATCGCCGCCATCGGTGAGCTGACCCGTTCCCGCGGCGTGTTGTTCCATGTCGATGCTGCGCAGTCCACCGGTAAGGTCGAGATCGATCTGGCCAACCTCAAGGTTGACCTAATGTCGTTCTCTGCACACAAGACCTATGGCCCTAAAGGTATCGGCGCGCTGTACGTCAGCCGCAAGCCGCGTGTTCGCATCGAAGCGGCCATGCACGGTGGCGGTCACGAGCGTGGTATGCGTTCCGGTACCCTCGCGACGCACCAGATCGTCGGCATGGGTGAAGCATTCCGTATCGCCAAGGAAGAAATGGCCGCAGAAAACGTGCGTGTCAAAGCCCTGAGCGATCGTTTCTACAAGCAGGTTGAGCATCTGGAAGAGCTGTACGTCAACGGCAGCCTGACTGCTCGTGTGCCACACAACCTGAACCTGAGCTTCAACTACGTCGAAGGCGAGTCGCTGATCATGGCGCTCAAGGATCTGGCTGTATCGTCAGGTTCTGCTTGCACCTCCGCGTCGCTTGAACCGTCTTATGTGCTGCGCGCCCTTGGTCGTAATGACGAACTGGCACACAGCTCGATACGTTTCACCTTCGGCCGTTTCAGCACCGAAGAAGAAATCGATTACGCCGCGCAGAAAGTTTGCGAAGCGGTCACCAAGCTGCGTGCACTTTCGCCGCTATGGGACATGTACAAAGACGGCGTCGACATTTCCAAGATCGAGTGGGCGGCGCACTAATTTAAAGCCGCCTTACCGACAGGCCATGTTTAACCTGTAGTTGCATGGCTTGCAGAGCGGCTCCCTGATAGAGGAATAGCATCATGGCTTACAGCGAAAAGGTCATTGACCACTACGAAAACCCGCGCAACGTCGGCAAGATGAACGCGGAAGACCCCGATGTTGGCACCGGCATGGTCGGCGCCCCCGCTTGCGGCGACGTCATGCGTCTGCAGATCAAGGTCAACGAGCAGGGTGTCATTGAAGACGCCAAGTTCAAGACTTATGGCTGCGGTTCGGCTATCGCTTCCAGCTCTCTGGCAACCGAGTGGATGAAAGGCAAGACTCTGGATGAAGCAGAGACCATCAAAAACACTCAGTTGGCCGAAGAACTGGCTTTGCCTCCGGTGAAAATTCACTGCTCGGTACTTGCTGAAGACGCCATCAAGGCGGCTGTTCGTGACTACAAGCAGAAGAAAGGCCTGCTGTAATAGCAGCGTTTTTTAAAGAAGCTGGTGTGAAGTAATAAGGAGTTCCGATGGCTATCAGCATGACAGAAGCTGCCGCAAATCACGTACGACGCTCCCTTGACGGGCGTGGCAAAGGTGATGGCGTTCGTCTAGGTGTTCGCACCACAGGCTGTTCAGGTCTCGCCTACGTGCTTGAGTTCGTCGATGAGGCGCAAAGCGAAGATTCCGTGTTCGAATTGCACGGCGTCAAGGTGATCATTGACCCGAAAAGCCTGGTCTACCTCGATGGCACCGAGCTCGATTTCGTCAAGGAAGGGTTGAACGAAGGCTTCAAGTTCAACAACCCCAACTCGCGCGGTGAATGTGGCTGCGGCGAAAGCTTCAACGTCTGAGGCTTATTGTGGGTACTCCTTGTCATTTCGCTCTTTTCGAGCTCAAGCCGAGCTTTCGCCTCGATCTCGATCAGTTGGCGAGCCGTTACCGCGAGCTTGCTCGCGGGGTTCATCCTGATCGCTTTGCGGACGCCTCCGAGCGCGAGCAGCGCTTGGCACTTGAACACTCCGCCAGCCTCAACGAAGCCTATCAGACGCTCAAGAGCGCTCCGAAGCGGGCACGCTATCTGTTGGCGATGCGCGGTGACGAGGTTCCGCTTGAAGTCACTGTCCACGATCCCGATTTTCTTCTGCAGCAGATGCAATGGCGCGAAGAGCTTGAGGATCTGCAGGACGAAGCGGATCTGGCCGGGGTAGCTGTTTTCAAGCAGCGCCTCAAGGTTGCTCAGGACGAACTGAACGAAAGCTTCGCTGCCTGTTGGGATGATGCTGCGCAGCGCGAGCAGGCCGAGCGCCTGATGCGACGTATGCAGTTCCTCGACAAGCTCTCTTACGAAGTGCGCCAGCTTGAAGAGCGCCTCGACGATTAACTCCGTGCTGCTTCTGGCAGCGCGCCTGTGAAATTCTGATAAAGCATGGCTCTACTGCAGATCGCCGAACCCGGTCAAAGTCCTCAACCTCACCAGCGCCGTCTGGCCGTGGGTATTGACCTGGGCACAACCAATTCGCTGGTCGCTGCGTTGCGCAGTGGCCTCTCCGAACCGCTGGCTGATGCAGAAGGGCAGGTCATTCTGCCCTCTGCTGTGCGCTACCATGCCGATCGCGTCGAGGTGGGGCTGGCTGCAAAAGCCGCCGCCTCGACAGATCCATTCAACACCGTACTGTCGGTCAAGCGCTTGATGGGTCGTGGTCTTTCCGACGTCAAGCAATTGGGCGAGCAGTTGCCTTACCGCTTTGTAGGCGGCGAGTCGCATATGCCGTTCATTGAGACTGTACAGGGGCCGAAAAGCCCGGTAGAAGTCTCCGCCGATATTCTCAAAGTTCTGCGTCAGCGTGCTGAGCAGGCATTGGGTGGTGATCTGGTTGGGGCGGTGATCACTGTTCCGGCGTATTTCGACGACGCTCAGCGTCAGGCCACCAAAGACGCCGCCAAATTAGCGGGTCTTAACGTATTGCGCCTGCTCAATGAGCCGACCGCTGCGGCCGTGGCTTATGGTCTGGATCAAAGCGCCCAGGGCGTTGTTGCGATTTATGACCTTGGCGGCGGTACGTTCGACATCTCTATTTTGCGTCTCACTGGCGGCGTGTTCGAGGTTCTGGCAACCGGCGGTGATACCGCGTTGGGTGGCGATGACTTCGATCACGCTATTGCCAGCTGGATCATTGGCGAAACAGGTTTGTCTGCCGACATCGACCCCGCTGCGCAGCGCAGCCTTTTGCGGGCGGCTTGTGCTGCGAAAGAGGCGCTGACCACTGACAGTTCGGTCGCCGTCGAATATGGCGACTGGAAAAGCACCCTGACGCGTGACGCCTTCGAGGCGATGATCGAGCCGATGGTGGCGCGCAGCCTCAAGTCTTGCCGCCGTGCCGTGCGTGATGCGGGCATCGAACTGGATGAAGTTGAAGCGGTGGTGATGGTTGGCGGTTCTACTCGTGTGCCGCGTGTGCGCGGTGCCGTAGCTGAATTGTTCGATCGCCAGCCGTTGACGGAGATCGATCCGGATCAAGTGGTCGCCATTGGTGCGGCGATCCAGGCAGATACGCTGGCTGGCAACAAGCGCGACGGCGAAGAGCTGCTGCTGCTTGATGTGATTCCGCTCTCGCTGGGGCTGGAAACCATGGGTGGCCTGATGGAGAAGGTCATTCCGCGTAACACGACCATCCCGGTGGCGCGCGCTCAGGATTTCACCACTTACAAAGATGGTCAGTCGGCCATGATGATTCACGTGCTGCAAGGTGAGCGTGAATTGATCAGTGACTGCCGCTCGCTGGCGCGCTTCGAACTGCGTGGTATTCCTTCCATGGTCGCTGGAGCAGCGAAAATTCGCGTTACTTTCCAGGTCGATGCCGATGGTCTGCTCAGTGTCGCGGCTCGTGAGCTGGGTTCGGGTGTTGAGTCGAGCATTCAGGTCAAGCCCTCCTATGGGCTGACTGATGGCGAAATTTCCCGGATGCTCAAGGACTCCTTCGAGTACGCCAGTGATGATAAGGTCGCCCGCGTTTTGCGCGAGCAGCAGGTTGATGCTCAGCGTCTTGTGGAGGCTGTAGAGGCAGCCCTTGAGGTTGATGGCGAGCGCTTGCTGGATGCGGAAGAGCGCATGGTGATCGACCTGCAGTTGCAGGAATTACGCGAATTGATGCAAGGCACCGATGGCCCGGCCATTGAGCAGCAGACCAAGCGTCTGTCGCAGGTGACTGATGCTTTTGCTGCCCGCCGCATGAACGTGACGGTAAAAGCCGCTCTGGCGGGGCGCAACCTGAATGACATTGAGGAATAACTGATGCCGCAGCTGATTTTTCTGCCCCATGCCGTGTTGTGCCCGGAAGGGCTGGTTCTGGAGGTTGAGCCTGGCACTTCCATCCTCGAAATTGCTCATGAGCATCACATCGAGATTGAAAGCGCCTGCGGCGGTGTCTGCGCCTGCACTACCTGTCATTGCGTCATTCGCGAGGGTTTTGGCTCTCTTAATGAAGCAGACGAGCTGGAAGAAGACATGCTGGACAAGGCCTGGGGGCTGGAAGCTCAGTCCCGCCTGTCCTGTCAGGCAGTCGTCGGAAATGAAGACCTGACCGTTGAAATTCCGAAGTATTCGCTTAACCATGCGGCTGAAGCGCCGCACTGATTCAAGGAAGTCTCATGAGCCTTAAATGGGTTGATGTGCAGGAAATAGCGATCCAGCTTGCCGAGTTACACCCGGATGTCGATCCGCTGTCGGTGAATTTCGTCAAGCTGCGCAATCTGGTTATGAATCTGCCCGAGTTCGATGATGTCCCGGACCGCGGCGGTGAAAAGGTCCTCGAAGCCATTCAGGGCTTGTGGATCGAAGAAGCAGACTAAGCTCTGTTACTTATGCAGTTAGGAAATCCCCCAGAACCCGCGTATAATTCGCGGGTTTAATTTTTCGCTTTAATCATCGTTTCTGGAGTTACACCATGGCTGTTCAACGTACTTTCTCCATCATCAAGCCTGACGCCGTTGCTAAGAACGTAATCGGCGAGATCACCACTCGTTTTGAAAAAGCCGGTCTGCGCGTCGTTGCTTCGAAGCTGAAGCAACTGTCCAAGGCTGAAGCTGAAGGTTTCTACGCTGAGCACAGCGCTCGTGGCTTCTTCGGCGACCTGGTTGCTTTCATGATCTCCGGTCCTGTTGTTGTTCAGGTTCTGGAAGGCGAAAACGCTATCGCTCTGAACCGTGAGCTGATGGGCGCTACCAACCCTAAAGAAGCTGCTGCTGGCACCATCCGTGCTGACTTCGCTGACTCCATCGACGCCAACGCTGTTCACGGCTCCGATTCCGAAGCAGCCGCTGCTCGCGAAATCTCGTACTTCTTCGCAGCTACAGAGGTAACCGCTCGCTAAGTCCTGGACTAACGAGTGAAGGGTGAATTCATGATTGCAACGACTGGCAAAACAAACCTGTTGGGTCTTACCCAGCCGGAAATGGAAAAATTCTTCGATTCAATCGGGGAGAAGCGCTTCCGTGCCGGTCAGGTCATGAAGTGGATTCACCACTTTGGCGTCGATGATTTCGACGCCATGACGAATGTCAGCAAGGCCCTGCGTGAAAAGCTCAAGGCCTGTGCTGAGGTTCGCGGTCCTGAAGTCGTCAGCGAGGACATCTCCAGCGATGGCACCCGTAAATGGGTGGTTCGTGTGGCGTCCGGCAGCTGCGTCGAAACCGTTTATATCCCTCAGGGCAAGCGTGGCACCTTGTGTGTTTCGTCCCAGGCGGGCTGTGCGCTGGATTGCAGTTTCTGCTCTACCGGCAAACAAGGCTTCAACAGCAACCTCACCGCCGCCGAAGTGATCGGTCAGGTGTGGATTGCCAACAAATCCTTTGGCAGCGTCCCGGCTACCGTCGACCGTGCCATCACCAATGTGGTGATGATGGGCATGGGTGAGCCGCTGCTGAATTTCGATAATGTCATTGCCGCCATGCATCTGATGATGGATGACCTGGGGTATGGTATTTCCAAGCGCCGGGTGACTCTATCCACCTCTGGCGTGGTACCGATGATCGACGTGCTGGCTGAGCACATTGATGTTTCGCTGGCGTTGTCGCTGCACGCGCCTAACGACGCGTTGCGTAACCAGTTGGTACCCATCAACAAGAAGTATCCGTTGAAAATGCTCCTCGAATCCTGCCGTCGCTACATGGCGACGCTGGGTGAAAAGCGCGTGTTGACCATTGAGTACACCCTGCTCAAGGACGTCAACGACAAGGTCGAGCACGCCGTTGAGATGATCGAGTTGCTCAAGGACACGCCTTGCAAGATCAATCTGATCCCGTTCAACCCGTTCCCGCACTCTGGTTACGAGCGTCCAAGCAACAATGCGATTCGTCGCTTCCAGGACCAACTGCATCAGGCTGGATACAACGTCACGGTGCGCACCACTCGGGGTGAAGATATCGATGCCGCGTGTGGTCAGTTGGTAGGGCAGGTCATGGACCGAACACGCCGCAGCGAGCGTTATATCGCCGTACGTGAATTGAGTAGCGAGGCGAGTGTGGCTCAAAGCGCCGCGACTCGAACCTGATCGCGAACCTGGCCGAGAGAATCTCAATGTCCGTGCGTGCCGCCTTGCTGCTCTGCTTTTTGACCGCGCTGGCTGGTTGCGTGACCACGGGTAATGTCGATCCGATGAGCACCAGCAAAGGTCGCGACGCTGCACGTCAGGCTTATGTACAGCTGGGTATTGGCTATCTGCAACAGGGGCAGACTGAGCGGGCCAAGGTGCCATTGAAAAAGGCGCTGGAGCTCGACAGTTCCGATGCGGACGCCAATGCCGCACTCGCTCTGGTCTTCCAGGTCGAGATGGAGCCCGAGCTGGCTGATCAGCATTTCCAGAAAGCGCTGTCCTCGCGCCGGGGCGACGCACGTATCCTCAACAATTACGGCAGTTTTCTTTACGAGCAGAAGCGCTACAAAGAGGCTTATGAGCGTTTTGAGCAAGCTGCCGCCGATAATCTTTATCCTGAGCGTTCGCGGGTATTCGAAAATCTGGGCATGACTGCCGTTATGCTGGGTAACCGCGAAGCTGCCGCTGCTCATTTCACCAAAGCCTTGCGCATGGATCGTCAATTGCCACGCGCATTGCTGGAAATGGCTGAGTTGTCTTACGAAGACAGGCATTATGTGCCCTCGCGTGATTATTACGACCGGTTTAGCCAACTGAGCGAGCAAAATGCACGTAGTCTATTGCTCGGTACGCGGTTGGCAAAAATCTACGAAGATCGCAACAAGGCAGCCAGTTTTGGCCTGCAACTCAAAAGACTCTATCCCGGTACGCCGGAATATCAGCAATACCTGTCGGAGCAATGATGAAAGCGGTGCATCCCGAAGTCGTAGCAGCCACTCGCGTCAATCCTGGCGATACCTTGCGTCAGGCTCGTGAGAGTAAAAACTGGTCGCTGCCAGACGTCGCCCTGAGGCTGAATCTCACCGTAACCTCGTTGAGTAACCTCGAGGCTGGCCACTTTGAAAAATTGCCGGGTCATACGTTCGCCCGCGGTTATGTGCGCGCATACGCCAAGGTGCTGGAGCTGGATCAGGCCGCATTGGTCACCCAGTTCGATCAGTACACCGGTACAGACAGCGCGGGCAGTTCGGTGCATGCCTTGGGTCGTATCGAAGAGCCGGTGCGCCTTTCCCACAATATTTTGCGAATCGTCAGCCTGCTGTTGCTGATTGTGCTGGTTGGTGGTGGTTTCTTCTGGTGGCAGGATCAGACGTCCTTGCGTGGCAAGGACGCAGGTCTGAGCCTTGAGCACGTTGAAGTTGAAAGCGCTGATGGCACCACCCAGATTCATCCGCTGGACGAGCCTGAAGATCAGGCCGTTGCTGAAGCGCAAACGTCCGACTCGGCGCCTCTGGCCCTGAATCCTTCTACGCCGCCAGCACAGGCACCTGCTCAGGCCCCGGTTCAGACGCCTGCAACCCCGTCGTCGACTACGCCTCCTGCAGCTTCGCCGACGCACAGCGCGCCTGCGACCGCTCCAGCGCCATCAGCTCCGGTTGCTGCTTCTGCACCGGCTGCTCCTGCAGTCGCCACTGAAGCTCCGGTTGCCGGTGCTGGCCAGTTGAGCATCACATTCATCGCTGATTGCTGGACTCAGGTCACTGACGCAGGTGGCAAGGTTCTGTACAGCGGTTTGAAGCGCAAGGGCGACACTCTGGACGTGAATGGCAAGCCACCTCTCAATGTGCGCCTGGGGGCGGCAGCTGGCGCTCAGGTCAGCTACAACGGCATGTCAGTCGATGTGGCTCCGTTCACCACTGGCGCAACTGCTCGCCTGAAGCTGGGACAATAAGTCATGCACGGTGAATCTCCGATCAAGCGTCGCGAATCCCGGAAAATCTGGGTGGGCTCGGTACCGGTAGGCGGCGATGCGCCTATCGCGGTGCAGAGCATGACTAACAGTGACACTAATGATGTCGCTGCGACGGTTGCGCAAATCAATCGTCTTGAAGCTGCTGGCGTGGACATCGTCCGGGTTTCGGTACCGGATATGGACGCAGCTGAGGCTTTCGGTCGTATCAAGCAGTTGGTGAAGGTCCCGCTGGTTGCAGACATTCACTTCGACTACCGGATTGCCTTGCGGGTCGCCGAACTGGGTGTCGATTGCCTGCGTATCAACCCGGGCAACATCGGTCGCGAAGACCGGGTGAAGGCTGTGGTCGATGCCGCTCGTGATCGTGGTATTCCGATTCGCATTGGCGTCAACGCTGGTTCGCTGGAAAAAGATCTGCAAAAGAAGTACGGCGAGCCAACGCCAGCGGCGCTTGTAGAATCTGCGCTGCGCCACGTCGAGCACCTCGAGCGTCTGAACTTCAAGGACTTCAAGGTCAGTGTCAAAGCTTCCGATGTGTTCATGGCCGTCGAAGCCTACCGCTTGCTGGCCAAGGAAATTGTCCAGCCATTGCACTTGGGTATCACCGAGGCGGGTGGTCTGCGTTCAGGCACGGTGAAATCGGCAGTTGGCCTAGGTATGCTGCTCGCCGAAGGAATTGGCGATACTATCCGCATCTCGCTGGCCGCTGATCCGGTCGAAGAGGTGAAAGTCGGCTACGACATCCTTAAATCGCTTCGCCTTCGTTCTCGTGGGATCAACTTCATCGCCTGCCCGAGTTGCTCGCGGCAGAACTTCGATGTGGTCAAGACCATGAACGAACTGGAAGGGCGGCTTGAGGATTTGCTGGTGCCGCTGGATGTTGCGGTCATCGGTTGCGTGGTCAACGGGCCTGGTGAAGCCAAAGAGGCGCATGTAGGTCTGACGGGCGGTACGCCGAATCTGATCTATATCGACGGCAAGCCGGCACAGAAGCTGACCAATGACAATCTGGTGGATGAGCTGGAACGCTTGATTCGCCAGAAAGCGGCCGAAAAGGTCGAAGCTGACGCAGCCCTTATCGCGCGCGGCTAAACAGAATTGCTAAGGATTTTTTGTGAGTAAGTCTCTGCAAGCCATTCGTGGCATGAACGATATCCTGCCCGATCAGACCCCGCTGTGGCGTCATTTCGAAGGCACGGTCTCGCGTCTGCTGGATAACTACGGTTACCGACAGATTCGCATGCCTATCGTGGAATTCACCGACCTGTTCAAGCGCTCCATCGGTGAAGTAACCGATATCGTCGAAAAAGAGATGTACACCTTCGCCGATCGCAACGGTGACTCTCTGACACTGCGCCCGGAAGGCACGGCAGCCTGCGTGCGTGCGGTGCTTGAACACGGTATCACCGGTGGCGGTCAGGTACAGAAACTGTGGTACATCGGTCCGATGTTCCGCCACGAGCGTCCACAGAAAGGCCGTTATCGTCAGTTTCACCAGATCGGTGTCGAAGTGTTCAACCTTGATGGTCCGGACATCGACGCAGAGCTGATCGTCCTGACCTGGCGTCTATGGGGCCTGTTGGGTATCCGCAACGCAGTCAAGCTCGAACTCAACAGCCTGGGCACCAGCGAGGCGCGAGCGCGTTACCGCGATGCGCTGGTCGAGTTCCTGTCAGCACGCCTCAGTGAACTGGATGAAGACAGCCAGCGCCGCCTGAAAACCAACCCTTTGCGCGTACTCGACACCAAGAACCCTGAAACCCAGGCCCTGCTGGTCGATGCGCCGAAACTGGCGGATTACCTGGACGACGAGTCTCGCACCCACTTCGAAGGCCTCAAGGCGCGTCTGGATGCTGCGGGTATTCCGTATGTGATCAATCCGAAGCTGGTTCGTGGTCTCGATTACTACAGCAAAACCGTTTTCGAGTGGGTAACCGATCAACTGGGAGCCCAAGGCACTGTATGCGCGGGCGGCCGTTATGACGGACTGGTCGAGCAGATGGGCGGCAAGCCTACCAGTGGCGTCGGTTTCGCCATGGGTATCGAGCGTCTGGTGCTGCTGCTTGAAACACTTGAGCAGGTCCCTGAAGAGATATCCCGTCAGGTTGACGTGTACCTGTGCGCCTTCGGCGAAGCGGCGGAGCTGGCAGCACTTGCGCTGACCGAGCGTGTGCGTGATGAACTGCCGAACCTGCGCTTGCAGGTAAACGCGGGAGCTGGCAGTTTCAAAAGTCAGTTCAAGAAAGCCGACAAGAGTGGTGCGCTGTTTGCGTTGATCCTTGGGGAAGAGGAACTGGCGCAGCAGATCATCGGCGTCAAACCCCTGCGTGGTCAGGGTGAACAACAAAATATTGCCTGGGATGCTCTGTCTGAGCACCTGGCCTCCTGCGTTGTGCAGGGTTGAAGCTGATTTACAGCCGATTTAGCGAATAGGAGTATTGGGGTGTCAGGTACTGAAGATGATGAACTGGCGGCAATGAAGGACTGGTGGCAGCGTAATGGTAAACCCCTGGTGACGGGTGGTTTGCTGGCGCTGGTAGTGGTGCTTGGCTGGCAGGCCTGGACCAGATACGAAAGCAATCAATCGCAAGGTGCTTCGGCGCTTTACCAGCAGTTGCTGGAAACAGCCCTTACGCCGAGTGGCCAGGCTGATACGGCCCGTGTTGCTGATATCGCCAACAAGCTCAAAAACGAGTTTGGTGGTTCTGCCTACGCTCAATACGGCAGCCTGTTCGTAGCCAAGGTGGCTGTCGACAACGGCAAGCTCGATGATGCTGCGGCCGAGTTGAAGCTGGTCACCGACAAGCCTGCCAGCGACACGTTGGGCGAAATCGCCCGCCAGCGTCTGGCTCGCGTATTGGCTGCACAGAACAAGGCTGACGACGCGTTGAAGCTGCTCGACGGCGATGCCGAAAAGGCATTCCTGGCCAGCCGTGAAGAACTCAAGGGCGACCTGCTGGTACAGCTGGGTCGTACCGACGAGGCCCATGCTGCATACCAAAAAGCCAAATCCGCGCTGTCTGAAGAAGCGGCCGTAGGTGGCTTACAAATGAAGCTCGACGACTTGGCCAAAGGGGATGCGTGACGTGATCCGTTGGAAACATGCAGCATTGCTGGCTCTGGCCATTTTGGCCGCGGGTTGCAGCAGCAACAGCAAAAAGGAATTGCCACCGGCCGAGCTGACCGACTTCAAAGAAGAAGTCGTGCTGCAGAAGCAGTGGAGCCGCTCTATCGGTGAGGGCCAGGGCGAAACCTACAACATGTTGGTTCCGGCCATTGATGGCGACCGTATCTTCGCCAGCGACGTTGAAGGCTTCATTGTCGCGATGGACCGAATGAACGGTAAGGTCATCTGGGAAAAAGATCTTGAGTTGCGTGTATCCGGCGCCGTTGGCGTGGGTTACGGCATGCTCATGGTGGGAACCCTGAAAGGCGAAGTCGTCGCTCTGGACTCCAGCACCGGTGAAGAAAAATGGCGTGCTCGCGTGACCAGCGAAGTGCTGGCTCCGCCTGCCACCAACGGTGATGTGGTCGTGGTTCAGACCCAGGATGACCGTATTGTCGGCCTGGATGCAGCGACTGGTAACCAGCGCTGGATCTACGAAAGCACTCCGGCAGTACTGACCCTGCGCGGTACGGGCGCGCCGATCGTGACCAACCGCCTGGCGGTGGCTGGCCTGTCGACCGGTAAAGTGGTTGCACTGGACACCTCCAACGGCGTGCCGGTCTGGGAGCAACGTGTCGCTGTTCCTCAGGGTCGCTCGGAGCTGGATCGCGTCGTTGATATCGACGGCGGTCTGTTGCTGTCCGGTGGTACTTTGTACGTCGCTACCTATCAGGGCCGGGTTGCCGGTCTTGAGCTGGAAAGCGGGCGTGTGATCTGGCAGCGCGATGCATCGAGTTACTCTGGCGTAGCACAGGGCTTTGGCAGTGTTTATGCCAGCCTGGCCTCCGGCACCGTCGAGGGTATCGATGAGCGTTCGTCCTCTGCCTTGTGGAGTAACGAAGCGCTGGCCCGTCGTCAACTGGGTTCGCCGGAAGTGTTTTCAAGCTATGTAGCTGTCGGTGACATGGAAGGCTATCTGCACCTGTTGAGCCAGGTTGATGGTCGTTTCGTGGGCCGCGAGCGCATTGACAGTGACGGCCTGCGTGCTCGTCCGTTGGTGGTTGGCGACATGATTTACGTCTACGGCAACAGCGGCAAGCTGGAAGCCCTGACGATCAAGTAATGGATGTCTATGCTTGATCAGGACCCCGCTTCGGCGGGGTCTGCAGCACTCTGAGTGCTGCCCCGAACTCCGGCCGCTGCCCTGCAGCGGCTTTTGTATTTTCTGAAATAACGAAGTGGAGAGCCGCATGGTTCCCGTAATCGCCCTGGTGGGTCGACCGAACGTCGGCAAGTCCACCTTGTTCAACCGCCTGACCAGGACTCGCGACGCCATCGTCGGCGATCTGTCCGGTCTGACCCGTGATCGCCAATACGGTGAGGCCAAGTGGCAAGGGCGCTCCTACATTCTGATCGACACCGGCGGTATTTCCGGTGACGAACACGGCATGGACGAAAAGATGGCCGAGCAGTCACTGCTGGCTATCGAAGAAGCCGATGTCGTGCTGTTCCTTGTTGATGCCAAAGCCGGTTTCACTGCGGCCGACCAGATGATCGGCGAGCACTTGCGCAAACGTGGCAAGCGCTCTTATGTGGTAGCCAACAAGGTCGACAACATCGACCCTGAAATGGCCCGCGCCGAGTTCGCTCCATTGGGTATGGGCGATGCCATTCCGGTAGCCGGTGCTCACGGTCGCGGCATCAGCCAGATGCTGGAAATCGCCCTCAGCCAATTCCCGAAAGATGAAGGTGAAGAGGACGAGGAAGGCGAAGCCGAGGTGGTTGCTGAAGGCCAGGAAGCCAAGCGCATCCCGGGTCCGAGTGAAAAGGATGGCATCAAGATCGCGATCATCGGTCGTCCTAACGTCGGCAAGTCGACGCTGGTCAATCGTATGCTGGGTGAAGACCGGGTTATCGTTTATGACGAGCCGGGCACGACGCGTGACAGCATCTACATCCCGTTTGAGCGCAACGACGAGAAGTACACCCTGATCGACACCGCCGGGGTGCGTAAGCGCGGCAAGATCCACGAGGAAGTTGAAAAGTTCTCGGTGGTGAAAACCCTGCAAGCCATCAAAGACGCCAACGTGGTGATCTTTGTCATGGACGCTCGCGAAGGTGTGGTTGACCACGACTTGAACCTGCTGGGCTTCGCCCTTGAAGCAGGTCGTGCGCTGGTTATTGCGCTGAACAAATGGGACGGTATGGTCCCGAGCGAACGTGATTACGTGAAGACCGAGCTTGAACGCCGGTTGTTCTTCGTCGACTTCGCCGATATCCACTTCATCTCGGCGCTGCACGGCACGGGCGTTGGCAACCTGTACCAGTCGGTACAGAACTCCTTCAAGTCCGCGGTAACCCGCTGGCCGACCAGCCGCCTGACGCAGATTCTTGAAGATGCGGTCAGCGAGCACGCGCCACCGATGGTGGGTAGCCGTCGCATCAAGCTTCGTTACGCTCACCTGGGTGGTGCTAACCCGCCGCTGATCGTGATCCACGGTAACCAGGTCGAGAAAGTACCCAAGTCCTACGTTCGTTATCTGGAAAACACTTACCGCCGTGTGCTCAAACTGGTCGGTACACCGATCCGTATCGAGTTCAAAGGCGGCGAGAACCCTTACGAGGGTAACAAGAACACGCTGACAGACCGTCAGGTCAACAAGAAGCGTCGGATGATGTCGCACCACAAGAAAGCCGACAAGAAGCGTAGAGACAAGCGCTGATAGCGTTGCCTGCGCAGGGCTTATGTGGGAACTGAGCTTGCTCGCGAAGAACGATGATGCGGTCTGCTTTCAAACCGGGTCGCTTGTATCGCGGGCAAGCCCGGCTCCCACAGAGCCTGCGCAGTCCCGCGGATTGGGTAAAAAGCTTTCTCAGGAAAAGGCGCTAATAGCGCCTTTTTTTATGCGCGCGCTATGGGCTATCCTGCCTGACCCCGTGCCGCCGTCGAGCCGGGCGTAGAGCAGGAAACAGGCCCAATGATTGACAGCAAGTTGCCCAATGTCGGCACTACTATTTTTACCGTCATGTCTCAGCTCGCAGCCGAGACGGGCGCGATCAACCTGTCCCAGGGTTTCCCGGATTTCGATGGTCCTCAGGCGCTGCGCGATGCGCTGAGCCGTCACGTCGCTGAAGGGCACAACCAATACGCACCAATGACCGGTTTGCCTGCGCTTCGCCAGCAGGTCGCCACCAAGATTGCGCGCAGCTATGGCCGCCAGGTCAACGCTGAAACTGAAATCACTATTACTCCGGGCGCTACCCAGGCGATCTTCTGTGCAGTCCAGGCCGTGATTCGTCCGGGTGACGAAGTGATCGTTTTTGATCCTTGCTACGACAGCTATGAGCCCTCGGTTGAGTTGGCAGGCGGCCGCTGTGTTCATGTGCAGCTGGACGCAAACGACTTCTCCATCGACTGGCAGAAACTGCGTGATGCGCTGAGCCCCCGCACCCGGATGATCATCCTCAACAGCCCGCATAACCCGAGTGGCGCGTTGATCAGCCGTGCCGAACTGGATCAACTGGCTGCGCTGATCGCCGAGCGTGATATCTACCTTGTCAGCGACGAGGTCTACGAGCACCTGGTATTCGATGGTGTTCAGCACGTCAGCATCCTGAGCCACGAAGAGTTGTACCAGCGCGCCTTTGTGGTCAGCTCGTTCGGTAAGACCTATCACGTCACAGGCTGGAAAACCGGTTACGTGGTTGCGCCGCCAGCATTGAGCGCCGAGTTGCGAAAGGTTCACCAGTACGTCAGTTTCTGTGGCGTCACGCCGCTGCAATGGGCACTGGCGGATTTCATGGCCGAGCACCCTGAGCACGTCGAAGAGCTACCTGGGTTCTATCAGGCCAAACGTGATTTCTTCTGCGATCAATTACAGGGCTCGCGCTTCACGTTTGATCGTGTTGGCGGTACCTACTTTCAACTTGTGAATTACGCGCAGATCCGACCGGACCTCAACGACGTGGAGATGTCGCTGTGGATGACGCGTGAGCATGGCGTGGCAAGTATTCCTGTCTCCGTGTTCTACCAGAAACCACCTGAAGGCCAGCGGTTGATCCGGCTGTGCTTCGCCAAGCGTGAGGAGACGTTGCGTCAGGCAGCGGAAAAATTATGCGCGATCTGAGTGAACTACCCAACCTGAATGTGGCGTTGGTCCAGACTTCGCTGGTCTGGCATGACCGCAAGGCCAATCTTGAACACTTCGCCATGCTCCTGGCTCCCATCAAGGGCGCCGATCTGGTGGTCCTGCCGGAGATGTTCACCACGGGCTTTTCCATGGCGTCTGAAACCCTCGCCGAACCAGAAGCAGGTCCCACATCCAAATGGATGCTTGAGCAGGCCAGGCTGCTCAACGCGGTGATTACCGGTAGCGTCATCGTCAAGGATGCTGATGGCAGTCACCGCAACAGGCTGTTGTGGGCTCGTCCCGACGGCGAGCTGCTGCATTACGACAAGCGCCATCTGTTTCGCATGGCGGGTGAGCATGAGCATTACAGCCCTGGCGAGCGGCAAGTGCAGTTCGAACTCAAGGGGTGGCGTATACGTCCGTTGATTTGCTACGACTTACGCTTCCCTGTCTGGAGCCGTGACGGGCAGCACACCGATCTGTTGCTCTACACCGCAAACTGGCCGGGCGCCCGACGCATGCACTGGAATCGACTGCTCCCGGCACGGGCCATTGAAAACCTGTGTTACGTCGCCGCAGTCAATCGCACAGGCACCGACGGCAAAGGCTTCGCTTATACCGGTGACAGTCAGGTGCTGGATTTCCAGGGAGAGAGCCTGTTTAACGCCGGAGAGGCTGACGGCGTTTTTGAGGTGTCGTTGAACGCTGCGGATCTCGCGGCTTACCGGACAAAGTTTCCGGCTCATCTCGACGCCGATACATTCGAGATACACTAAATCCGTTCAGCGGTGGTGGTGCAGGTCGATACAAAAACCAGAGATGACTAAATGTTTCTATCTGGAGATCGACATGACCACCATCAACACCTCTTCCCTCAGCAGCTATACAAGCTCTTACAGTGTCACGCTCAAGAAAGACGACGCGGCGACCACGGCTACAAACTCCGAAGCCACCACCGTGACGAGTGATGAGACGAGCACCAACAGCACCAAAGTTGCCGCTGGCGGAGCATCTGCCGAAGGCGGGGCGGCAGGCAGTTCGACGTCCGATGCCACTCAGCAGAGCATCGAGAAGCTGCAAAAGCAGATCGAGCAGACTGAAAAGCTGCTGAAAGAGCAGGCACAGCAACTGGCCGCTGCGCAAAACGGCAATGGCACTCCTGAGGAGAAAGCCCAGAAAGCCATGGCCATTCAGGCGCAGATTTCCAGCACCAACGCTACGCTCGCCTCTCAGCAAGCGGCTTTGGTGCAGTTGACCACGTCCGGTGGTATCGACACCACGGCTTGATGGTTGCTGACCGGTGTTGATTAACGCCGGTTTTCATCCTGCTTGGTCGCTCCTGAAGCGTTGTCGCTGTCGGGCGATGAAATACGTGTATCAAAAGATTTCATCGTTACGTTGAAGTTTTGATGCGGGCGGCCGATATCGCTGTATCAATCCAGGAGTTGACCATGACCACCATCAATACAAGCTCGCTTGGCATGTATTCCAGCGGTTTTACGGCTGCAATCAAAACCAGCACAGACTCCAAAGCGTCCGACACCAAGTCGGGTGAGGTGACTTCGGTTGATGTGAACCTTCGTGGCAATGTGTATCAGACGGGGGACGATGCGAAAGCGGGCGCTGCTGCTCCGTCGAGTCCTGCTGAAGAACAGATCGAGCGGATCCAGAAACAGATCAAAGACGTGCAGAAGCAACTCCTGCGTCAGCAACAGCAGCTATCTGCGGCGCAGAACAGCAAGGGTTCTGAAGAGGAAAAAGCTCAGCAGGTGATGTCTATCCAGCAGCAGATTTCCGCTACCCAGGCTCAGTTGGCGACTTTGCAGGCAGCTTTGCTGACTGTGATGAAGGGCAATGTAAACACGACAGCCTGATTCTCGCGCAAACAAAAAGGCCCTGAAGCTTTCACTTCAGGGCCTTTTTTGTTCGTCCGGCGCCGCTACAGGTGCAGCGCCAGGCGGATCAGGCGGCTTTCGCTTCAGCCTGACTCAGCGAGCGGTTCAGCGCGCTGAACAGTGCCTTGAAGCTTGCCGTGGTGATGTTTTCATCAACCCCGACACCGTGGACCGCACGATCACCGTTGACTCGCAGTTCGATGTAGGCAGCCGCTTTGGCTGTGGTACCGGCGCCGATCGCGTGTTCGTGATAATCCATGATTTCCACGCCAACCGGCAGGCTTGATACCAGCGCTTCGAGTGCGCCGTTGCCTTTGCCTTTCCAGCGTTGGGTTTCGTCGTTGACGCTGACTTCGGCATCTACTGCGCTGGTGTTGTTTTCTTCCTGCAGGCGATGGCTGATCAGTGCGTAAGGTTTGTTGGCCTGCAGGTATTCACGCTTGAACAGCGCGTAGATCTGCTGGGCGCTCATTTCCAGGCCGAGGCGATCGGTTTCACCCTGAACCACCTGGCTGAACTCGATCTGCATGCGACGCGGCAGCGAGATACCGTACTCCTGTTCCAGCAAATAAGTGATGCCGCCTTTGCCGGACTGGCTGTTGACACGAATCACAGCCTCATAGCTGCGGCCGATGTCCGCCGGGTCGATTGGCAGGTAAGGCACTTCCCACAGAGCGTCGTCTTTCTGTTGGGCGAAGCCTTTGCGGATTGCATCCTGGTGCGAACCGGAGAACGCGGTGTGAACCAGGTCGCCCACGTAAGGGGCGCGGGGATGGACCGGGATCTGGTTGCATTCCTCGACGACTTTACGCACGCCATCAATGTCGGAGAAGTCCAGCTGCGGGTCCAGGCCCTGGGTGTACATGTTCAGTGCCACGGTCACCAGGTCCACGTTGCCGGTGCGCTCGCCGTTACCGAACAGGCAGCCTTCAACGCGATCTGCGCCAGCCATCAGGCCCAGCTCGGTGGCAGCGATACCGGTGCCACGGTCGTTGTGGGTATGCAGGCTGATGATCACGCTGTCACGACGATTGATGTTGCGGCAGAACCATTCGATCTGGTCGGCGTAGATATTCGGGGTAGCGACTTCAACCGTGGCGGGCAGGTTGAGGATGACCTTGTTCTCAGGCGTGGCGTTCCAGACTTCGATGACCGCGTCGCAGACTTCCTTGGCGAACTCCAACTCAGTCGCGCTGAAGGTTTCCGGGGAGTATTCGAACGTCCACTGGGTGTCAGGCTGCTCTGCGGCGTACTTCACAAACAGCTTGGCTGCACTGACCGCGATTTCTTTTACGCCAGCCTTGTCCTGATTGAAGACGATGCGGCGGAAGGAAGGGCTGGTGGCGTTGTAGAGGTGAACGATTGCCTTCTTGGCGCCGCGCAGGGATTCGAAGGTGCGCGCAATCAGATCTTCACGGCCCTGGGTCAGCACTTGAATAGTGGTGTCGTCCGGGATGTGGCCTTCTTCGATCAGCGTGCGTACGAAGTCGAAGTCGGTCTGTGAAGCCGCTGGGAACGATGCCTCGATTTCTTTCACGCCTACGGCGACCAGAGTCTTCCAGAAGCGCAGCTTCTTCACCGCATCCATTGGCTCGATCAGCGACTGGTTACCGTCACGAAGGTCCGAGCTGCACCAGATCGGCGCCGCAGTAATGGTCTTTGAAGGCCAGGTGCGGTCAGGCAGGTCGATGGTCGGAAAAGCGCGGTACTTCTTCGAGGGATCTTTGAGCATTGGCATTGGAGCGAATCCTTTGGGTACTTATTTTGTATGGGCCGGGAGAAGGCGGCCAACCGGTGAAGCGAGAGGCGGGGTGAGGCACAGCGATCTAGCTTGGCAGTCGTGCACTGACCAGGCTGAGACAGCGATGTTGCCGCAACAGAATGAGGGTTTGAGAGGTTTTCATAAGGCCAACCGTACTCATTGAGGTGAAAGTTGGCAAGCACTTGAAAAAAATTGAGATAAGTTCTCTTAAATCTGTTTTTTGTAGTTTTTTATAGCTCGAATCTCTGGGGGGTAAACTATTTATTGCTGGGCTTTGTTTGATTGCAGGAGCTACCGAAGGCTGCGAAACAGTTTTGCCTGCTCTATCGCTTCGCAGCCTGCGGCAGCTCCTACAGAAAATTCCTATGGCTGGAACGCGCCGATGAATATCGCCGGATCAACCCGTGCGTCATTAAGGCTGACGTTCCAGTGCATGTGCGGACCCGTTGCGCGACCGGTTGAACCCACACGACCGACAACACCGCCACGAGGGACTGCATCGCCGACCTTCACGTCGATCTTCGACATGTGGCAGAACATGCTGATGAACCCCTGGCCGTGGTCAACAAACACGGTATTGCCGTTGAAGAAGTAATTACCGGTCAGGATCACTTTACCGGCTGCAGGGGCTTTGATGGGTGTGCCCGCGGGAACCGCGAAGTCCAGACCGGAATGCGGGTTGCGCTCTTCACCATTAAAGAAGCGGCGCACGCCGAATTTGCTGGAGAGTGGGCCTGCCACCGGTTTGTCCAGCGCCAGATTGCTCGGTGTGCCTGGGCTGAAACTGCGATAGGCCTTGAGCTGCTCGGCCAGCTCACCGTCAATGCGCTTAAGGTCATCCGGGTTTGGATTGACCTGTCTCTGGTTTTTCAGGGTGATACGTTGTTCGGGGTATTTCTTGCTACCGACCGCGAAGTTCAGGGTGCGGCTGCCGCTGGCATCTTTGGTGACCAGTTGCTGAGTGCCCGGTTTTACCGTTAACGGAACGCCAATAATTGCCAGCCAGCGCACGCCCTGTTCTTTGACCACTAACACTGGTTTGCCGTCGTACGTGGCTTTTGGCGCTTGTGCGCCATTGCCCAGATCGACCACTGCAACTCCCCCAGGCACCGGCTTGTTCAGCAGGCGGGTGATGTAACTGTCAGCGTGGGCAGGCAGGCACAGAAAAGCAGCGAGCAGCGGGGCGATAAAACGCAGCATCAGTATTCAATCCAGAAGAGAAAGGGTGACAGGCGTCAGGTGGTTGTCCTCGACGCGCACTTGCAGTTCGCCTTCGCCAAGTCGCGCGGTTAGCCGCTGGCCGGTTCGGGTTTGTGCTGCAGTGCGAATTGCGTGGCCGCGCTCGTCGAGCAATATGCTATAGCCCCGTCCCAACGTCGCCAGCGGGCTGACCACGTGCAGGGTTTGTACTTGGGTCTGCAATTGCAGGCGGCGGGTTTTCAGCGCATCGCGCATTGCTTTGGGCAAACGCTCGGCCAGAACGTCCAGACGCTGGCGCAGAAACGCCAGCGTCCGGCCCGGATGCTGTGCGGCCAGGCGACTTTCCAAGTGTGCAAGTCTGACCTGGCGCTTGTGCGTTTGCTGCTCGAATGCACGGCGCATACGCATGTCCAGATCATCCAGACGTTGCGCTTGCTGGCGCAGACGTTCACCGGGGTGGCGCAGGCGGCGGGAAATGCCTTCCAGACGCAGGCGCTCGCGCATCAGCTTGTCTTTTATACGGCTGACCAGTCGACGATGCAGGTTGTCTACCCGGCGATGCAGGTCGCTGGAGTCGGGCGCCAGCAGTTCGGCCGCTGCGGAAGGCGTTGGCGCGCGGACGTCGGCCACGAAGTCGCTGATCGAGACATCGGTTTCATGGCCAACGGCGCTGACGATTGGCGTTACGCAGCCATCAATGGCACGGGCCACGGCTTCTTCGTTGAAGCACCAGAGATCCTCCAGCGAACCACCGCCACGGGCCAGAATCAGTGCGTCGAAACCACGCGCATCCGCCAGCTTGAGGGCGCGAACGATTTGGCTGATGGCTTCGCGGCCCTGAACGGCAGTAGGAATCAACGTGAGTTCGACTTGAGGTGCACGGCGGCGAAACACGCTAATGATGTCGCGGATTACGGCGCCGGTCGGCGAGCTGATAATGCCGATGCGTTGCGGGTGAAGGGGCAGGGCGATTTTACGCTCGGCACTGAATAGGCCTTCGGCGCTGAGCTTCTCTTTCAGCGCATCGAAGGCCAGACGCAGCGCGCCGTCACCGGCGGGCTCCACTGTGTCGAGGATCAACTGGTAGTCGCCGCGACCTTCAAATAGGGAAACCTTACCGCGTACCTTGACCTGCAAACCATCCTTGAGCGCCTGGCGGACCCGCGCTGCACTCTGCCGGAACAGTGCGCAACGGACCTGAGCCCCCGAGTCCTTCAGCGTGAAGTACACATGACCGGACGCCGGGCGTGAGAGATTGGAAATTTCCCCCTCGACCCAGATATTGCTGAACACATCCTCCAGCAACACCCGGGCGCGGCCGTTGAGCTGGCTGACAGTAAGGATTTCCCGGTCGAGGCCGAGTCTTGCGAAGGGGTCTTTAATCATGACGGGCATGATAAAGGCAATGCGCAACAAGCGCACGGCGGGAAATTTATCTGTCCCTGCAGGAGCGCACGAGCTGCGTGAGGCCGCGATGGCGGTCTGCCTGATACGCCGCAATCGCGGCCTCGCGCTGCTCGTGTGCTCCCACAGGAAATGCATTAGATTCAGGCGAAGCTCAAGGAAGAAGATCAATGGGCAACATCAATGTCATCGAAGCCTTCACCCAACTGGGCTTCACGCCCCTGAACTGGCTGCTCATCGTGTCGGGTATCGTTGCGGCTTATATAGTCTTTGGCATCGCAGGCTTCGGCACCGCGTTGGTCGCCGGTCCGATCCTGATCAACTTCATGCCGCTGTCGCAGATCATTCCTTTATTGGTACTGCTGGATTTCATCGCCGCATTTGGCAATCTGCTGCCTTCGCGTCAGTCGGTGGTCAAGTCCGAGCTCGTACGTCTGCTGCCGTGCATGGCGGTAGGGTGCAGCCTTGGCGTGGTATTTCTGCTCAACCTGAAGTCCGATCTGCTTCTCCTGTTAATGGGGGTGTTCATCTCCTGTTATGCGCTTTATACCTTGGCGGTCAAAGCAAGGCCGACGCAACTGGCCGCAGGCTGGGCGATTCCGATGGGGACGGTCGGCGGGCTGTTCGGTGCGTTGTTCGGGAGTGGTGGCTTTTTATATGCGATCTACCTGAACAGCCGACTTGAATCCAAAGAGCAGGTGCGAGCCACACAAAGTGCGCTGATCAGTTGCAGCACTATAGTGCGCCTTGGCCTGTTTCTGATTGCCGGGGTGTATGCGCAAATTCCGCTGCTGCTTCTGGCGTTGTGCTTGCTACCCGCCATGGCGCTGGGATCGTGGATCGGCCGTCGGTTGACCCTGCGCATGTCGCGGGAAACGTTCGTCAGGCTGGTCACCTGGCTGGTGCTGGTCAGCGGTATCGTGCTGATAGGGCGCTATTTTGCACATTGACTCTGACTTGACCTGAGCCGCTGGAGCATTAAGCTGCCGACCCTCGCACACATTAGCCAAAGAGCATCATGAGCAGCCAAAGTATTATCGTCCCGCTGATTTCAGGTTTCCCCGGCCGTGAGGCTCGGGCGCGTCTGATTCTGCGCTGGCTGGTGAAGCTCAACGTGGTTGAGCCGGAGTTGACCACCTGTGGGCGAACCTACAACAAGATGGCCTATGCCATTGCGCCCGGTGCTCGTGCAGTGGTCGAGCATCCGGAGGCGCTGCCCTTCGGTCAGCCGGTCAACGGCCTGGAGATTGTTACCAAACGCTGTATCTATACACCGCTCAAGGATTTCGCCGAAGAAGCCGGTTGCCCCGAGTGCCGCAAGGAAATCGGCGAGGCGCTGTTCGACAGTCTCGAAGAGTGGATGCCTGGCCACACTGACAACTTCATCTGCCCTGAATGTCGCCATGAAGACGACATCAACGGCTTTCTGTTCCTGCAGCCGTGTGGCTTCTCGGACCTGGGGTTCATCTTCAATGACTGGCTTGATGCATCCTTCAAACAGAGCTTTCTGGATGACTTCGCCGAACGTCTGGATCGTCCGGTTTCCTTCGTCAAAGTACGTTTATAACGTCGTGTGATAATTGCCTAAGGTTTACATTGAGCCGGCGGGGGTGTCTGGGTATAATGGCGCGCTTCCAATTTCCCGCTCGGGAGCCCCCGCGATGCTGCGTATCAGCCAAGAAGCACTTACTTTCGACGACATTCTCCTTGTGCCCGGTTATTCCGAGGTACTTCCTAACGAAGTCAGTCTGAAAACCCGTTTGACCCGTGGCATCGAATTGAACATTCCGCTGGTCTCCGCTGCCATGGACACCGTGACTGAAGCCCGTCTGGCAATTGCCATGGCTCAGGAAGGCGGTATCGGTGTCATCCACAAGAACATGACCATCGAGCAGCAAGCTGCCGAAGTCCGCAAGGTCAAGAAGTTCGAAGCCGGTGTCGTGAAAGACCCGATCACTATCGAGGCTGACGCCACGGTTCGTGACCTGTTCGAACTGACCCGCCTGCACAATATTTCTGGTGTACCTGTCCTGCACAATGGCGACCTGGTCGGCATCGTGACGTCCCGTGACGTGCGCTTTGAAAACCGTCTGGACGTGCCTGTTCGCGAAGTGATGACCCCTAAAGAGCGTCTGGTCACTGTTCGCGAAGGCGCTGACAAGAACGAAGTACGCGAGCTGCTGCACAAGCACCGTCTGGAAAAAGTCCTGATCGTCGACGCCAAGTTTGCGCTCAAGGGCATGATGACCGTCAAGGACATCGAAAAAGCCAAGGCTTATCCGCTGGCCAGCAAGGACGACCAGGGTCGTCTGCGCGTAGGTGCTGCTGTCGGCACCGGCAAAGACACTGGCGAACGCGTCACTGCGCTGGTCGCAGCAGGCGTTGACGTAGTGGTTGTCGACACCGCTCACGGTCACTCCAAAGGCGTGATCGACCGCGTACGCTGGGTCAAGGAAAACTTCCCTGAAGTACAGGTCATTGGCGGCAACATCGCCACTGGCGCTGCTGCCAAGGCACTGGTTGCCGCTGGCGCTGACGCAGTCAAGGTCGGTATCGGTCCTGGTTCGATCTGCACCACGCGTATCGTCGCCGGTGTGGGTGTGCCGCAAATCAGCGCGATCGCCAATGTCGCCGCAGCCCTTGAAGGCACTGGCGTTCCATTGATCGCCGATGGCGGTATCCGTTTCTCCGGTGACCTGTCCAAGGCCATCGTAGCCGGTGCGTCCTGTGTGATGATGGGTTCGATGTTCGCCGGTACTGAAGAAGCGCCAGGCGAGATCGAACTGTTCCAGGGTCGCTCCTACAAGGCTTACCGCGGTATGGGTTCTCTGGGTGCCATGTCTCAGGCTCAGGGCTCGTCCGACCGTTACTTCCAGGATTCGTCCGAAGGTGCCGAGAAGCTGGTGCCGGAAGGTATTGAAGGCCGTGTTGCCTATAAAGGCTCGCTGACCGCCATCATTCACCAGTTGATGGGCGGCCTGCGTTCTTCCATGGGTTACACCGGCAGCGCTGACATTGAAGAGATGCGCACCAAGCCTGAATTCGTGCGTATCACCGGCGCCGGTATGGCTGAATCCCACGTCCACGACGTGCAGATCACCAAGGAAGCGCCGAACTATAGGGTCGGCTAAAGCCGACCAGCTATAAGCTCCAAGCTTCTAGCTGCAAGCGATGGCTGTGGTGACACAGCCATCGCATACATCCCGATTAGCTTGCAGCTTGCGGCTTGAAGCTCGCAGCTGCTCTTCAGAGCCTTTTCCATGTCCCTCGACATTCACGCCCACCGTATCCTGATCCTCGACTTCGGTTCCCAGTACACCCAATTGATCGCCCGTCGCGTGCGTGAAATCGGCGTTTACTGCGAGCTGCACCCGTTCGACATGGACGACGAAGCCATTCGTGAGTTCGCTCCAAAAGGCGTGATTCTCGCCGGCGGTCCCGAGTCCGTACACGAAGCCAACAGCCCGCGCTGCCCGCAAGCGGTATTCGATCTGGGCGTGCCGGTTTTCGGTATCTGCTACGGCATGCAGACCATGGCCGAGCAGTTGGGCGGCAAGGTTTCAGGCTCTGAACTCCGCGAGTTCGGCTACGCCCGTGTTGACGTAGTCGGCAAAAGCCGTCTGCTGGATGGTATCGAAGACCACATCGACGCCGACGGCCTGTTCGGCCTCGACGTGTGGATGAGCCACGGCGACAAGGTCACCAAACTGCCTGAAGAATTCCACATTCTGGCCAGCACCCCGAGCTGCCCGATTGCCGGTATGGCAGACGACGCTCGCGGTTACTACGGCGTGCAGTTCCACCCTGAAGTGACTCACACCAAGCAGGGCGGTCGCATTTTGTCGCGCTTCATCCTCGACATCTGCGGTTGTGAAGCATTGTGGACTCCGTCGAAGATTGCTGAAGACGCTATCGCTCAGGTTCGCGCCCAAGTGGGTACCGACAACGTACTGCTGGGTCTTTCCGGTGGCGTTGACTCTTCCGTGGTTGCGGCTCTGCTGCACAAAGCCATCGGCGATCAACTGACCTGCGTGTTCGTCGACAACGGCTTGCTGCGCCTGCACGAAGGCGAGCAGGTTATGGCCATGTTCGCCGAGAACATGGGCGTCAAAGTTATCCGCGCCAATGCTGAAGACCAGTTCCTGAACAACCTGGCTGGCGAAAGCGATCCGGAAAAGAAGCGCAAGATCATCGGTCGTACCTTCATCGACGTGTTTGATGCCGAGTCCTGCAAACTGGACAACATCAAGTATCTGGCCCAAGGCACGATCTATCCGGACGTGATCGAGTCGGCTGGCGCCAAGAGCGGCAAGGCTCACGTGATCAAGTCGCACCACAACGTGGGCGGCCTGCCAGAAGAAATGAACCTCAAGCTGGTCGAACCGCTGCGTGAGCTGTTCAAGGACGAAGTACGTCGCCTCGGTCTGGAACTGGGTCTGCCGTACGACATGGTTTACCGTCACCCATTCCCAGGCCCTGGCCTTGGCGTACGGATCCTCGGTGAAGTGAAAAAGGAATACGCCGACCTGCTTCGTCGCGCCGACCATATCTTCATCGAAGAGCTGCGCAAAGCCGACTGGTACCACAAGGTCAGCCAGGCGTTTGTGGTGTTCCAACCGGTTAAATCGGTTGGCGTGGTAGGCGATGGCCGACGTTATGCTTGGGTCGTTGCACTGCGTGCCGTGGAAACCATCGACTTCATGACCGCACGTTGGGCGCATCTGCCTTACGAACTGCTGGAAACCGTCAGCGGCCGGATCATCAACGAGATCGAAGGCATCTCCCGCGTCACTTACGACGTGTCGAGCAAGCCACCTGCGACGATCGAGTGGGAATAACTCCCTACAGCGCTGCATAAAAAAACCGGCTTTGGCCGGTTTTTTTATGCCTGCGATAACGGCTAACTCTTGCTATAGAAGAACCCGCCAGAAAATCGAAAAGTCGCGTGCTTATATTTTGAGATATTCATCACATAAACACTGCAAGTCATTATGCGTCAACGCACCTTTCACTAATCGCAGCGGTCCAACCTGCGGCTTCATGTGTACACAAGAAAATGCTCACTTATTAATCGGGCAGTGAACGACCAGCCGCAAAAGCCGGCCGCATGCTCTATGGAAATGATGCTCTTATCAGGGACCCGTCTTTATGCGCTCTTACCTTTCTGTTGTCGCCGCTTCTCTCGCTACGCTTACCTGCCTGACCGCCATGGCAGCAGACGATATTTCGGGCGTGACGCTTGGTTCCTCGTTAGCTGATGCCAAAGAAGCCATCGCCAAGGCAAGCCCCGACTTAAAGCTTTCTCCGCTCATGTTGAGAAACGGCAATGAGGGAGGGGTAACAGCGGTGAGTGCGGACCTGATACCTGAGGCAGGTGTGGGTAGCGTAAAACGTCCTTCTGACGAGTTTGCAGCACTTCAAACTGACTCAGGCAAGGTTTGGTTCATCGCTCGCGTTCAGCGTCTTGAGCAGGGTGCGCGCATCAAGACCGATACGCTTGAGGCTTCATTGACGGAAAAATTTGGTAAGCCTTCCTCCCCCGGCTTGGGCTACGGTTTTGTCTGGCAATTCGACCGCGAAGGGAAACAGTACTTCGGTCCTGGTACAGCGGGGCCTTGCGATAGCATGATGCGGGGCGTTAGCAATCTTCCCGGCGTAACAGTGGGTGCACCTGAGTCGTTCAGTCCGACATGCGGGAAGTTGATTGTCGTATCAACGACGGAACAGCCTGACGGCATGGTGCCCTATTACACCGTCTCCCTTATCGACGCCAAAACAATGTTTGACGAGCTGGCCGCACGTGATGCTCAGGCAGAAACTGAGCGCTTGAAAAAGCTTTCGGACGAGCAAGCCAAGGGTGTGAAGCCTAAAATCTGATAACAACAGATAGCCAGGTCAGGTGATCGTGGTGCTGCTAGCGCGCGGAGCATTTGTTTTATGGCTCTGCTCGCCTCAAGCGCATACCGGCTTATCTGAAGGCAATCGCTGGTGGCACCGACAGCATCAAAAAGCCCGTATCTTTGCGGGCTTTTTGCGTTTTTCAGATCGCGAATTCCCGCACTGACCAATTGTCCGGCCGCTATAAAAAGGCGGATTGTATTGATATCTTTATAAGCGTACAGTTGTGTTCACTTATAGAGAGGGAGCAGTCATGACAACCAGCAGCGCTTCTCTGGCTCACACACTGATTAAACCGTTAATTGGCAGTCGTGTGCTCAATGGCAAGGACGATTTGATATCTGGCGGACTGGCCAGTGAATTACGCGATCTGTTGGCGCAGCGCGGCGTTTTAGTGTTTCCGCAGCTTCATTTAACTGACGCAGAGCAGATAGCGTTCACACAAACGCTTGGGGTTTTCGCGCCGGAAGTCAGTGATGGTCAGGGCATTACCAAGATCACCCTCGATGCGAAGGAGAACCCGGCCGGTGCCGAGTTTCTCAAGGGATCACTGTATTGGCACATCGACGGCACCCGGAACGAGTCACCTATCTTGGCTTCGTTGTTGTCCTGCAAGGTGACCGCGACGTGGGGTGGCAACACGGGCTTTTGTAATACCTACGCTGCTTACGAGGCCTTGTCGGAAGCTGACAAGCAACGTTATGAGGAGATGCGCGTTACTCACGCCCCCTGGGCGTCGTTGCTGTACTACGAACCGGAGCCCAGCCTGCAAAAGTTGCAGGCGATGCAAGCCATCGGCGAGAAGGAGCTGCCGCTGGTATGGAAGCATCGTTCAGGGCGAAAGTCGTTGATTCTCGGCTGCACTGCGCTGCAGGTTACCGGGTTGAGTGTTACTGAAAGCGCCCAGGTTCTGGTTGGTCTCCGGGAGTGGGCGACAGCCGAACCATTCAGCTATAGCCATGAATGGCAGGTAGGTGATCTGGTGATCTGGGACAACACCGGCACCATGCACCGCGCGGAAGCCTATGACCCGAGTTGCTCACGCATGATGCATCGCACAAAGCTGGAGGGTGAGGAGCCGTTCGAGTAACCATGTTGGTCATTGGCTTCCCCAACCCGCGCTGCCTAGTGTGGCGCGGCGCCTTTTAGAAACATGTCTACGGCCGTTGTCACCATTCCTTCTATTTCATCTCGGGTCATGGGCTCGGGCGCTTGCTGGAAGAGGCGTTCTTCAGGTTCTGCCGTGATTAGCGAAAGGAACTGTTTAGCCCTGACCCTGGGGTTACCCGGGCGCAATTCCCCGCTCTCTACCGCGGCCGACATCAGCGTTGCGAGCGCGTCGATGCCCTGGCTGGGACCTGATTCGTAAAACAACGTGCCGATGTCTGAGCGACCCGACTCGGCAAGTACCATCCGGTAAACCTTAATGGCGGTCGAGTCGTTGGTGACGATCATCAGTATCTGACGCCCGAACTCCAGAAGCTTCTCTTCGAGAGGGATGCTGTTCTCCGATTTGGCCGTCAGATCCGCCACGGCGTTGTACAGATGCGAGGTCGCATACATCTGGACGACGGCGATAAAGAGCGCTTCTTTGGAGGCGAAATAACCGTAGAGAGTGGCCTTGGAACCTCCGATTCGTGTCGACACTTCTTTCATGGATGCGCCTTCGTATCCCAACTCAAGGAATACGCTGGCAGCCGTTTCTACGATGGCGGTGCGTCGACTCTCGGTACGAACCTTCATTGCCTCTCCAAAAGAGTACACCTGTGTACATTTTAGTGTTGACGGTAGCTCGGTAAGCGGCTAAAAGTATACAGGCTAGTACGGCTTTGGGCGATGTGGCGGAGAGCGTCGTTAATTGAGTTTCAAGCGGTGTAATGTCGCTGGTATTTATAGGCTGAATAGCCATTGCGGCGGCCGTTATAAACAAACGTCCTAAAAGTTGACGCTCCTTTGTCTAAGTCTGGCCTTGCCTCTTACTGAAATTAGCGCAGCGTTATCTGAATAGTTGATTCAAGAAAGTCCTGGGCGGCGTGGCCGTTCTGGTTATGGCAGATGAATCTATCTGCTGAATCCCTGCGTCCGCAATGTGTAAATCAAGCAATAGCCATTGAACACTCTATCGTGTTTAACCTTCGGAGAAACAGACATGTGCGCAGATAAAGAACCCAAAGCGGGTGTATTTTTACTGTTGGCACTGGCGTTGGCCGGGTGCGCGTCTCAAGAGCCTTTTCCGTACGCAGGCATAGAGTCTGCTCGAGAGATGCGACCGAATAAGGCGGATGAGTCTGATCGCGTTCCGTATGCCTATAGAACTCGCGTGGACTGGAGTCGGTACAAGAATGTCATGCTGGAGCCAGTGACACTTTATTCCGGCGCAGATGAGCAGTTTTCCGGGATTACGTCGGAGGATAAACGTGATTTGGCCAACTACATGACCATCGAATTTTCCGAGGCGTTGGGCAAACGCTTCCGGTTCGTGTCCACGCCGCGACCCGATACACTGAGGATTCGACTGACCTTGACCGGAGTGGAAACAACAACGCCGGTGCTGGCAACGTTCTCGAGGTTCGATATCGGCATGGGTTCTTATAATCTCGTTCAGGCTGCACGGGATCGCAAGGGAACGTTTACCGGGTCAGTCAGTTACGTGGTCGAGATCTACAACGCGTCATCAATGCGCCTCCTTGAGTCCTATGTCTCCCGACAATATCCGAAGGTGTATGACATCAGTTCGACGTATGGCCGCTTATCTGCCGCGAGATCGGGTATTGAAAGAGGGGCCGACAGTCTGGTTGATACGTTGGCTGAAAAACAGAGTCGCGCTCTCACCCAACAATATCAACTATCTGATTGAAGTGCTTTTTATCTGTAGGAGCGCGCTTGCCCGCGAATCAGTGTGTCAGTCGATAACTATATTGGCTGCGCCGACGCTATCGCGGGCAAGCGCACTCCTACAGATAATGCAGTTCTTTTTAAAGAGTATGTTTGTTTGATATGAGCGTGAGGCGGCTAGTTATTTTATTTATCCAGACAAACGAAACGCCGGGAGATATCCCCCCGGCATTATCTGCAGATAGTGAGCAAGTATCAGCGGTCAGTTGGCAGGTTCTGGTAGAGAATTGCCGTGGCTAACTCCATATCCGAAGCCTGCAGCTCCGGATTTTCAGCGCGTGCACTCGCAATGGCCGCCTCCAGATACGGTCCGCGGATGCTTCCGCCGCTGGCGACAAAGCTACTGGCGTCGTCCTGGGCAGCGAGGATCTGCTTGTTGTCTTTGGATGTCAGGTAGCTGGAGCCGGTGGTGGCCCCCGACGTGAGTACATTGCGCCAGAACGAATCGGCCATTGCCGATCCCATGGGGAGTGAGAGCGCTACAACTGCGGCTAAAGCGAATTTGGAACGCATAGACATAGACCTCGATGGATGGTGATTTTCTAAACCGTACAGTACGGTTCATTTATGAAAAGATCAACTCATCCATTTCAAATAAGTCTGTTGGTGATCGTCTCTGGGTTCAGGCTGATTCCCGCAGGTCCAATGTTTGCTGCGTGACGCAACTGCGCTTAAATTTTGCCAGATGCAGGTGTATCGTATTCGCCCTCGCAGCGACTCTCGACTGCGACTCGTGTCTGGTTTTTTGAGGTGTGCGCGTTTATGTCTTTTACCCGTCGACAAATACTCGGTGGCCTTGTCGGTCTTGCCGTGGTTGGGCTTGGGGCGGGAGGGGCGTCACGTTATTGGCTGGGCCGCCGTGGGCCGGGCGAGGGGCATGACTTCGAGCTGATTGCCGCGCCGCTGGACGTTGAATTAGTGGCCGGGCATCAGACGCCAGCCTGGGCATTTGGCGGGTCTGCGCCAGGTACCGAGCTGCGGGTGCGACAGGGCGAGTGGCTGCGCTTGCGCTTTATCAATCACTTGCCGGTTGAAACCACGATTCACTGGCATGGCATCCGCTTGCCGCTGGAAATGGATGGCGTGCCCTATGTGTCGCAGCTACCCGTCAAGCCGGGCGAGTATTTCGATTACAAGTTTCTGGTGCCGGATGCAGGCAGCTACTGGTATCACCCGCATGTCAGCAGCAGCGAAGAGCTGGGGCGCGGCCTGGTCGGGCCGCTGATCATTGAAGAGCGCGAGCCCACTGGCTTCAAACATGAGCGCACGGTCAGTCTGAAAAGCTGGCATGTGGACGAAGAGGGCGCATTCACTGAGTTCAGCGTGATTCGCGAGGCTGCTCGTGAAGGGACGGCGGGGCGTCTCTCTACTATTAATGGTATTCCTCAGGGCGTTATCGAGTTGCCTGCCGGACAGATCACTCGGGTGCGCATTCTCAACCTTGATAACACCGTGACCTACCGTCTCAATCTGCCGGGAGCCGAGGCACAGATTTATGCGCTGGACGGCAATCCGATCAAGCCTCGCCCATTAGGCAAGGATTATTGGCTAGGGCCAGGAATGCGCCTTTGCCTGGCGATCAAGGCACCGCCTGCGGGTGAAGAGCTTTCATTTCGAAATGGTCCGGTGCGCCTGGGGACTTTTCGTTCGGTCGCCAATAATGATGCGCCGGGTGAATGGCCTCCGGAGCTGCCAGCCAATCCAATTGCCGAGCCGGATCTTGAAAACGCCGAGAAGCTCAACTTCAACTTTGAGTGGGTCGGCTCGGTCTCCGTCAATGTCGATAACGGCAAGCCGCCAAGTCTGTGGCAGATCAATGGCGAGGCCTGGGATATCACCGACAAGACCTGCGCCGACCGGCCTATTGCGAAACTGGTACTGGGCAAGAGCTACATCTTTGAGCTCAAAAACATGACCCAGTATCAGCACCCGATTCACTTGCATGGGATGAGCTTCAAGGTGCTGGCTTCGGATCGCAGGAAGATTATTCCGTATTTCACGGATACGTTCCTGTTGGGCAGAAACGAGCGCGCACGCGTGGCGCTGGTGGCGGATAATCCCGGCGTGTGGATGTTCCACTGCCATGTGATCGATCACATGGAAACCGGACTTATGGCAGCAATAGAGGTTTCTTGATGCGGCAGCCGCAAATCATTGATCGCAGTCGTGATCAGGACTTCATGCGCGAAGCGTTGTTACTGGCGGCTCAAGGGGCGGCGCTAGGTGAAGTGCCGGTGGGCGCGGTGCTGGTGCAGGACGGCGAGATCATAGGCCGTGGCTTCAATTGCCCCATCAGCGGCAGTGATCCCAGTGCTCATGCCGAGATGGTCGCCATACGTGCTGCGGCGCAGGCGGTCAGCAATTACCGGCTGCCGGGCAGCACGCTGTACGTCACCTTGGAGCCGTGCAGCATGTGCGCGGGGCTGATCGTCCATTCGCGTATTACTCGCGTGGTCTACGGCGCACTTGAGCCCAAGGCTGGCATTGTCCAGAGCCAGGGGCAGTTTTTCACTCAGGGCTTTCTCAACCATCGTGTGTTGTTTGAAGGCGGGGTGTTGGGTGAGGAGTGCGGAACGATGCTGAGTGAGTTTTTCAGGATGAGGCGGGCGAAGGGCTAACGCTAAGCTTGATTTGAAATGCGATCCCACAGGGGATCGCGTCTGAGTTGGAGATTTTTTAGATAGGCAGGTAGAGGAATTGTTAAAGCGGAGGATTTTCTTCTGCAGGCTTGGTCTTGTTGACGCCCGGCACATGCAGATTGCTTTCTGCAACCTGGCTGCCTTCCAGTTGTGGCTGCGTGGCCCAGGTGAGGATGTCGTAGTAGCGGCGGATGTTGGCCACAAAGTGCACCGGTTCGCCGCCTCGGGCATAACCATATCGGGTTTTGCTGTACCACTTCTTCTGCGAAAGACGCGGCAGCATCTTTTTAACGTCGAGCCATTTATTTGGATTCAGGCCCTCGTTCTCAGCCAGTTTCCGCGCATCTTCCAAATGTCCGCCACCAATGTTGTAGGAAGCGAGAGCAAACCACGTACGATCCGGTTCTAAAATCGTGTCATCCAGCTGTTCCTTCACGTATGCGAAGTACTTGGCACCACCCTGAATGCTTTGTTTGGCATCCAGCCGGTTCGACACGCCCATGGCCTGCGCTGTGTTTTGCGTCAGCATCATCAAGCCGCGTACACCGGTCTTGGAGGTAACGCCCGGCTGCCAGAGTGATTCCTGATAACCGATAGCCGCCAGCAGGCGCCAGTCCACCTGTTCCTTCTTGGCAGACGCCTGGAAGTGTTTTTCGTACTTGGGAAGACGTTCCTGCAAATGCTGGGCGAAGGTATATGCGCCCACATAACCAAGCACATCGACGTGCCCGTAATAGCGATCTTTCAAGCGCTGCAAGGTGCCGTTCTTGTTGACCTTGTCGAGATAAGCGTTGATTTCGTTAAGCAGGCTGTTGTCTTCGCCTGGCGCTACGGCCCAGCGTTGTCCCTTGCCTTCACCCAGATCGAACGCGACGCGCACGTTAGGGAAGTAAACCTGATTCATCGCCAGCTCGTTAGAGTCCACCAGCGTGATGTCGGTCTGGCCTTCATCCACCATGCGCAGCAGGTCGACTACTTCAACAGCGTCGGATTCTTCGTACTCAATTGCAGGATTTTGCGCTTTCAGTGCAGCCATTTGCTCGGCATGACTACTGCCTTTAAGGACAGTAATGCGCTTGCCCACCAGATCCGAAGGCTCCGTTGGGCGTGACTGGCCATTGCGATAGATGACCTGCGGAGTGACATCAAGGTAGGAATGAGAGAAGCGAGCCTGCTTTTTGCGCTCTTCAGTATCAATCAAACCAGCGGCTGCCAGGACCGGGCCGCCAGGTTTCTGGATCTGGTCGAAGATGTCGTCAAGATTGTCGGCTGTTTCGATCTTCAGTTCTACGCCGAGATCTTCGGCGAAACGCTTGACCAATTCGTACTCGAAACCGGTTTCCCCGTTGCGATCCTGGAAGTAGGTCGCGGGGCTGTTGCGAGTGACCACGCGCAGCACGCCGTCCTCCTTTACTCGCTCCAGTGTGTTGGGTTTATCCACACAGGCGCCGAGCATCAGGAAGAGTCCGGTTGCGATGAGCCATCTGGCACAACGAGGGCGGAAGTCTGATTGGGAAAACATCCGGGCAGTATACGCAAAGCGCACCCGCCGCCATATCTCGACAGCGAGGCTCGGGTCTGCTAGAGCGCGGCCTTTCTTATAGGTAACTTGAGGGGCAACTCGGGCCGCCGATATTCGGACACTGTCAATCTGGCCGTTTTGGGTGCTCAAACAGTACGTTTAGGCTAGAATGCACGGCCTCAAAGCACACCCCCTTCCCGAGGCTGTCCCGAAGATGTTGATCCTGCGCGGTGCTCCTGCCCTTTCTGCCTTTCGCCACAGCAAATTACTTGAGCAACTGAAACAAAAAGTTTCAGCTGTCAGTGGCTTGTATGCCGAATTTGCCCACTTTGCCGAAGTCGCTGGCGATCTGACTGGCGAGGAACAGGAAGTTCTCGTTCGCATCTTGAAATACGGCCCGAGCGTGCCGGTTCAAGAGCCGACCGGCCGGTTGTTCCTGGTGTTGCCACGTTTCGGCACCATATCGCCATGGTCCAGCAAGGCGAGCGATATCGCCCGTAACTGCGGTCTGGCCAAAGTTCAGCGCATCGAGCGCGGTATCACCTTCTATGTAGAAGGCCAGTTCAGCGAAGCTGAGGCTGAGGTCATTGCCGGTTGCCTGCACGACCGCATGACCCAGATGGTGCTGGGTTCCGTACAGGAAGCCGAAGGCCTGTTTACGCATGCCGAGCCCAAGCCGCTGACTGCAATTGACGTGCTGGGCGGCGGTCGTGCAGCACTGGAAAAAGCCAACGTTGACCTCGGTCTGGCGCTGGCTGAAGACGAAATCGATTATCTGGTCACCAGCTTCAATGGTCTGGGGCGCAACCCTCACGACATCGAGCTGATGATGTTTGCCCAGGCGAACTCCGAGCACTGCCGTCACAAGATTTTCAACGCCAGTTGGGATATCGACGGCGAGAGTCAGGAAAAAAGCCTGTTCGGCATGATCAAGAACACCTACCAGATGCACAGTGAAGGCGTCCTGTCTGCTTATAAGGACAACGCTTCGGTGATCGTCGGCAGTGTGGCAGGTCGTTTCTTCCCGGACCCTGAAACCCGCCAGTACGGTGCGGTGCAGGAGCCTGTGCACATTCTGATGAAAGTCGAAACTCACAACCACCCGACTGCGATTGCCCCGTTCCCGGGTGCATCGACTGGTTCGGGTGGCGAGATTCGCGACGAAGGCGCAACCGGTCGCGGTGCCAAGCCTAAAGCCGGCCTGACCGGTTTCACTGTTTCCAACCTGCAGATTCCAGGCTTCGAACAGCCGTGGGAAGTGAACTACGGCAAGCCTGAGCGCATCGTGACCGCGCTGGATATCATGCTTGAAGGCCCATTGGGTGGCGCGGCGTTCAACAACGAATTCGGCCGTCCAGCCCTGACCGGTTATTTCCGTACCTTCGAGCAGTCCATCACCACACCACACGGTGATGAAGTTCGCGGCTACCACAAGCCGATCATGCTCGCGGGCGGTATGGGTAACATCCGTGCCGAACACGTGCAGAAAGGTGAAATCACCGTTGGCTCCAAGCTGATCGTACTCGGCGGTCCGGCGATGTTGATCGGTCTGGGCGGCGGTGCGGCTTCTTCGATGGCCACCGGTACCAGTTCTGCGGATCTGGACTTTGCTTCCGTTCAGCGTGAAAACCCTGAGATGGAGCGTCGTTGCCAGGAGGTCATTGACCGTTGCTGGCAACTGGGTGACAAGAACCCGATCAGCTTCATCCATGACGTCGGCGCGGGTGGTTTGTCCAACGCCTTCCCGGAACTGGTCAATGACGGCGGCCGTGGTGGTCGCTTCGAATTGCGTAATGTGCCAAACGACGAGCCGGGCATGGCCCCGCTGGAAATCTGGAGCAACGAGTCCCAGGAACGTTACGTGATGGCTGTGGGCGCCGAAGACTTCGAGCGCTTCAAAGCCATTTGTGAGCGTGAGCGCTGCCCGTTCGCAGTAGTGGGCGAGGCGACTGCCGAGCCACAACTGACCGTAACCGACAGCCACTTCGGCAACAACCCGGTCGACATGCCGCTCGAAGTCCTGCTGGGCAAGGCGCCGCGCATGCACCGCAGTGCTGATCGCGAAAACGAGCTGGGTGATGATTTCGACCCGAGCGTGCTGGATATCGAAGAAAGCGTTCAGCGCGTTCTGCATCATCCGGCCGTAGCCAGCAAGAGCTTCCTGATCACTATTGGTGACCGCAGCATTACCGGTCTGGTCGCTCGTGATCAGATGGTAGGCCCTTGGCAGGTCCCGGTGGCTGACGTTGCAGTCACTGCCACCAGCTTCGACGTCAATACCGGTGAAGCCATGGCGATGGGCGAGCGTACTCCACTGGCTTTGCTCGACGCTCCTGCGTCGGGCCGTATGGCCATTGGTGAGACGCTGACCAACATCGCTGCGTCGCGCATTGAAAAGCTGTCCGATATCAAAATGTCTGCCAACTGGATGTCCGCTGCCGGTCACCCAGGTGAAGATGCTCGTCTGTACGACACGGTCAAGGCTGTGGGTATGGAGCTTTGCCCGGCACTGGGTATCACCATTCCGGTGGGCAAGGACTCAATGTCCATGAAAACCCGCTGGAGCGATGAAGGCGTCGAGAAGAGCGTAACGTCGCCGCTGTCGCTGATCGTGACCGGCTTTGCGCCGGTGACTGATATCCGTAAGACCCTGACTCCAGAGCTGCGTATGGACAAGGGCGTCACAGACCTGATCCTGATCGACCTGGGTCGTGGCCAGAACCGTATGGGTGCTTCGATCCTGGCTCAGGTTTACGGCAAGCTCGGTCGTGTTGCGCCGGACGTCGATGACTCGGAAGACCTCAAGGCGTTCTTTGCCGTTATTCAAGGCTTGAATGCTGACGGCCATCTGCTCGCTTACCACGACCGTTCCGATGGTGGTCTGTTGACCACCACGCTGGAAATGGCCTTTGCTGGCCATTGTGGTCTGGACCTGCACATGGACGGCCTGGCTGAGACGCCGGCTGAACTGGCTGCCATCCTGTTCAACGAAGAGCTGGGTGCAGTGATTCAGGTGCGTCAGGACGCCACTCCGGACGTATTGGCTCAGTTCAGTGCGGCGGGTCTGGAAGATTGCGTTGCTGTAATCGGTCAGCCGGTCAACAACGACGAAGTGTCCATCAGCTTCAGCGGCGAGCCGGTCTTTAGCGGCCAACGCCGTCTGCTGCAGCGTCAGTGGGCTGAAACCAGCTACCAGATCCAGCGCCTGCGTGACAACGCCGAATGTGCGGATCAGGAATTCGACGCATTGCTGGAAGAGGATAATCCAGGCCTGACGGTCAAGCTGGGCTTCGACGTCAACGAAGACATTGCTGCGCCGTACATCAAGACTGGTGTGCGTCCGCAAGTGGCTGTACTGCGTGAGCAGGGCGTCAACGGTCAGGTCGAAATGGCAGCTGCTTTCGACCGCGCCGGTTTCAACGCGATTGACGTTCACATGAGCGATATCCTCGCCGGCCGTGTCGATCTGAACGACTTCAAGGGCATGGTTGCTTGCGGTGGCTTCTCGTACGGCGACGTGCTGGGCGCTGGTGAAGGCTGGGCCAAATCGGCGCTGTTCAACAGCCGTGCGCGTGATGCGTTCCAGAGCTTCTTCGAGCGTCAGGACAGCTTCACCCTTGGCGTGTGCAACGGTTGCCAGATGTTGTCCAACCTGCACGAGTTGATTCCAGGCAGCGAGCTGTGGCCGCACTTTGTGCGCAACCGTTCCGAGCAGTTTGAAGCCCGGGTTGCCATGGTGCAGATCCAGGAATCGCCGTCGATCTTCCTGCAGGGTATGGCCGGTTCGCGTATGCCGATCGCCATTGCCCACGGCGAAGGTCACGCTGAGTTCTCCAGCGATGAAGCGCTGGTCGCTGCCGATGTTTCCGGCACGGTCGCGCTGCGTTTCGTCGACAACCACGGCAAGATCACCGAAGCCTACCCGGCCAACCCGAACGGTTCGCCGCGCGGTATCGGTGGCCTGACTACTCGCGACGGTCGCGTCACTATCATGATGCCGCACCCTGAGCGTGTATTCCGTGCCGTGCAGAACTCCTGGCGTCCGGAAGACTGGAACGAAGATGGTGCGTGGATGCGCATGTTCCGCAATGCGCGTGCCTGGGTTAACTAAGACGTCATGTACAAGCTCGCGTTCTTTGTACCGCCGAGCCATGTAGAGCAGGTCAAAAGTGCCGTATTCGCCGCTGGTGCAGGGCGAATCGGTGCTTATGATCAGTGTTCATGGCAAGTGCTTGGCCAAGGTCAGTTCCGCCCGCTGGATGGCAGCCAGCCATTTATAGGGCAGGGCGGCGTGGTCGAGCAGGTGCAGGAATGGAAGGTAGAGCTTGTCGTTGCGGATGAGTTGATTCAGCAAGTAGTGGTGGCTCTCAAGCAGAGCCACCCCTATGAAACGCCCGCCTACGAGGTTTGGCGGCTGGAGGATCTGTAATCCCCTGTAGGAGCAGCCGAAGGCTGCGATGCGATTTATCTGATACCGCCATCGCAGCCTTCGGCAGCTCCTACAGGAGTCCAGCGTTCTCTTTACGGCCTGATCTCAATCATCGTGCCGTCTTTCACCAGACTCCATACTTCCCGCATGTCGTTGTTCTTCAGCGCGATGCAGCCGTTGGTCCAGTCCAGCGTGTGGAAGTACCACTCCGGATATTCCTCATCCACTGGCGTGCCATGAATCATGATCATGCTGCCCGGCTTCACCCCTTCGCGTTTTGAGCGCTCTGCGTCAGCAGCGTTCGGGTAGGAAATGTGCATCGACAGGTTGTAATTGGTGCTGGTCTTGCGCCAGTCGAGCCAGTAAAACCCTTCGGGTGTACGCTGGTCGCCTTCCTTGAGTTTGGTGCCTTTGGGTTGTTTGCCCAACGAAATACGGTACGTTTTCAGGGACTCGCCACCACTGATCAGTTGCAACTGACGGGCTGATTTGAGCACCAGCACTTTGTCGATTTTCTTGTCAGCGATGTTCTCGACGTTGATCACTTTTTCGCCGACGATCTTCTGCTCGCTGCCTTTCGGAACAATAGTCTGAGTGAACGAGGCCTGAGACAGCGGCATGAATGACAAGCACAAAACTGCGAGCAACCAACGCATCTAAACGGTATCCCTGAGGCGGTGCCTTTTTTGGCTGGCCTGATTAAGTGTCTTGAATGGGCCGCGATGGCGGCAGGGACTCGTTGCGCACAGGGTAAGCCTGTTGGCGACGATCCGCGAAAAAGCATTCTAGGGTACGGCGGACCGTCATGAAAGCCAGCTCTGACCACGGTATGTCCGCTTCGTCGAACAGGCGAACTTCGAGGCTCTCAATTCCGGCGGCGAAGTCTGGTGTAGCCAGTTCGCCCCGAAAGAACACATGCACCTGATTAATGTGCGCAACGTCTACCAGCATGTACAGGCTGAGATCGCCCGGCGTTGCGCAGGCTTCTTCATCGGTTTCCCGGCGTGCTGCCTGCTCCATGGTTTCGCCGTTTTCCATAAAACCGGCCGGCAGTGTCCAGAACCCCAGGCGTGGTTCGATAGCCCTACGGCACAGCAACACCTTGCCTTCTCACACCGCCAGGCAGCCCGCCACGATATTCGGGTTCTGGTAGTGAATGGTTTTGCAATGTTCGCAGACATAACGCAGGCGGCTATCGCCTTCAGGAATGCACTGGATAACCGGTTTGGCGCACTGGCTGCAGAATTTCATGGAATGAGTCGATTGCTGAATTCAGCCGCTATCTTGGCGCGTGCTGCGGGTCATCGGCAAGCAGCCCTTTAGTCTTGCTTACATTGTCCTACAAGGGCTTGGGCGGTTGGCCGCTTTGGTGCATGATGCGGGGTAGGCAACAGATCGAGATTTCCCATGCTGGATGAGCTACTTCGCCGTGTAAGCAGTCATACGCCGAGCACATTTGAGACGGATCGACTTTTTCCCGAAGCTGCAGTGTTACTGCCGATTACCCGTAGTGACGAGCCGGAGTTGATTTTGACTCTGCGTGCCAGCGGGCTGTCGACCCACGGCGGCGAGGTTGCCTTTCCGGGTGGGCGACGTGACCCTGAAGACAGTGACCTGATCTTTACTGCACTGCGCGAAGCCAAGGAAGAGATCGGTCTGCCGCCGGGGCTGGTCGAAGTGATCGGGCCGCTCAGTCCATTGATCTCCAAGCACGGTATCAAGGTCACACCCTATGTTGGGTTGATTCCCGACTTCGTCGAGTATCGCCCCAACGATGCTGAAATCGCCGCCGTGTTCAGCGTGCCGCTGGAGTTTTTTCGGCAGGACACCCGAGAACATACACACCGCATCGATTATCAAGGTCGCAGTTGGTACGTGCCCAGCTATCGTTACGGCGAGTTCAAAATCTGGGGGCTGACTGCGATCATGATCGTTGAGTTGATCAACGTGCTTTATGACAGCAAGATCAGTCTGCATCACCCGCCTGAACACTCCGTGATCTAAGCGTCGATTAAACGGGCCGCAGAGCCTTGAGGATTCTTACCCATGAAATATCGTCTGGGCGATTTTCGCGTCGAAACCCATCCGCAAAGCTGGGTCGCGCCCAATGCCGTGCTGATCGGCAAGGTCAAGCTGGAGGCAGGGGCCAATGTCTGGTTCAACGCCGTGTTGCGCGGCGATAACGAACTGATCCACATTGGCGAAAACAGCAACGTGCAGGACGGCACGGTGATGCATACCGACATGGGTTCCCCACTGGAGATCGGTAAAGGCGTGACGATCGGCCATAACGCCATGCTGCACGGTTGCAGCGTCGATGATTACAGTCTGATCGGGATCAACGCGGTGATCCTTAACGGCGCGAAGATTGGCAAGTACTGCATCATCGGCGCCAATTCGTTGATCGGTGAGGGTAAGGTTATTCCTGATGGCTCGCTCGTCATGGGTTCGCCCGGTAAAGTAGTGCGCGAACTCACTGATGTGCAGAAGAAAATGCTTGAAGCCAGTGCCGCCCACTACGTCCACAACGCCCAGCGCTACGATCGCGACTTGATACCGCAGGACGATTGATGGAAGCCGAACGCCGTGTTGCCTCACCCTGCGTCAGTATTTGCGCGCTGGACGACGACGATGTATGCCTGGGTTGCCAGCGTACCGTAAAAGAAATCACCGACTGGCACGCCTTGGACAACGACCAGCGCCGCGCCGTGCTCAGGCTCTGCCATGAGCGAGCCGAGGCGAGTGGGCTTGTCTGGAAAATGTAGTCCGAGGTCCCGCTTTTCCTGTAGGAGCCGAGCTTGCTCGCGATAAGGCTGGGCGCGATCTACCTGATATCTGCGGTGTCTTTATCGCGAGCAAGCTCTGCTCCCACAGGTTGAATCTCATTTCAAATAAGCCATCGCCTGGCATCGGCTGATACCATTACCCATCTTCCTCGCCACATAAGCCTCACCTCATGCTCTTCCTGATTGCCTACATCAGCAGCGTTGTGCTGATCAACTTCGCTTTTTCCGCCGCGCCGCATCTGGACGTAATCTGGTCTGCCTGGGGTGGGTTGGTGTTTGTGCTGCGCGATATGGTGCAGACTCGTTTCGGCCACGGTGCGATCCTGGCCATGCTCGCGGCGTTGGTGCTGTCGTATGTGACTTCCGACCCAACCATCGCGCTGGCCAGCGCCACGGCGTTTGCCGTGTCCGAGTGCATCGACTGGCTGGTTTTCACCATCACCAAGCGTCCATTGCGTGATCGTTTGTGGCTCAGTTCGGCGTTGAGTATCCCGGTGGATACCTTCATCTTTTTCGGCTTGATTGACGCGCTGACTCCACCAGTGATTATCACGGCGCTGGTTTCCAAGTTTGCCGGTGTTACTGCCGTCTGGCTGATCATGGCCTGGCGTGCGCGCAAGAACGCTTGTCCTGGCTGAGAATTACGGGGCTTCGTGGTAAATTGCGCGCCTTTCTCCACAGCGGTCGCTCGCATTGACGCGGGCTGCCCTCGATATCTGCTCCACGAGGACCTGAGATGACTCAAATCGGAACTCCACTGTCGCCTGTCGCGACCCGTGTATTGCTCTGCGGTTGCGGTGAGCTGGGCAAGGAAGTAGTGATCGAACTGCAGCGCCTGGGCGTTGAAGTGATCGCTGTTGATCGTTATGCCAATGCGCCTGCCATGCAGGTTGCCCATCGCAGCCATGTGATCAACATGCTCGACGGTGCTGCACTGCGTGCGGTAATCGAAGCTGAGAAACCGCACTACATCGTGCCGGAAATCGAGGCAATCGCCACTGCCACTCTGGTTGAGCTGGAGGCCGAAGGCTTCACCGTCATCCCGACTGCCCGTGCGACGCAGTTGACCATGAACCGCGAAGGCATCCGTCGTCTGGCCGCTGAAGAGCTGGATCTGCCAACTTCGCCGTATCACTTCGCCGACACCTTCGAAGACTACAGCAAGGCTGTGCAGGACCTGGGTTTCCCATGCGTGGTCAAGCCGGTGATGAGTTCTTCGGGCAAAGGCCAGAGCCTGCTGCGCACTGCTGATGACGTGCAGAAGGCCTGGGACTACGCTCAGGAAGGCGGTCGTGCCGGTAAAGGCCGCGTCATCATCGAAGGCTTCATCGACTTTGAATACGAAATCACCCTGTTGACCGTGCGTCACGCGGGCGGTACTACCTTCTGTGCGCCAGTAGGTCACCGTCAAGAGAAGGGCGACTATCAGGAGTCCTGGCAGCCGCAGGCCATGAGCCCTGTTGCACTGGCCGAGTCCGAGCGTGTTGCCAAAGCGGTTACTGAAGCGCTGGGTGGTCGTGGTCTGTTTGGTGTCGAACTGTTCATCAAAGGTGATCAGGTCTGGTTCAGCGAAGTGTCGCCGCGTCCGCACGATACGGGCCTGGTTACCCTGATTTCTCAGGATCTGTCGCAGTTCGCCTTGCACGCTCGCGCCATTCTGGGCCTGCCAATTCCGCAGATCCGCCAGTTCGGGCCATCGGCTTCGGCGGTGATTCTGGTGGAAGGGCAGTCCACGAATACCACTTTCGCCAACCTCAACGAGGCGCTGAGCGAGCCGGATACCGCACTGCGTCTGTTCGGCAAGCCTGAAGTCAACGGCCAGCGCCGCATGGGCGTTGCTCTCGCTCGTGACGAGTCCATCGAAGCTGCACGCGCCAAGGCGACTCGTTCTTCGCGGGCTGTGAAAGTCCAGCTGTAACGTAGCGCTGCGTCAGATAAGGCGGTGTCCCAGACACCGCCCTATCGCTCCAACAGAAACCTCTGTTCACAGGAGCGCTTGTCTGAGCTAAGCAATCTTGTCCAGATCTGCCTCACGCGTTTCCTTCAGGCATAGCACGGCAATCACGCTGATTAACGCTGCTGCCGACACATACCCACCGACCCAGCTCAGGCCGCCCATCGCCACCAGTTTCTGGGCGAAAAAAGGCGCAACTGATGCTCCGACAATGCCACCCAGATTGTAGGCCGCTGACGCGCCGGTGTACCTGACGCGTGTAGGAAACAGCTCAGGCAACATCGCACCCATAGGGGCGAAGGTCACGCCCATCAGGAACAGCTCGATACACAGAAACAGCGCTACGGCCCATGTCGTGCCATGTGTCAGCAATGGCTCCATGGTGAAGCCGGACAGGATCGCCAGCACGCCACCGATGATCAGTACCGGGCGTCGTCCAAAACGATCGCTGGCCCATGCAGCAAGCGGGGTCGCCGCGGCCATGAACAGCACCGCGAAGCACAGCAGGGCGAGGAATGTTTCGCGGCTATAGCCGAGTGTGGACACGCCATAGCTCAGGGAAAACACTGTCGAGATGTAGAACAGTGCATAACAGACCACCATTGATGCGGCACCGAGCAGTACCGGTGCCCAGTATTGGCTGAACAGCTCTACTATGGGCATCTTCACCCGTTCATGGCGGGCTATGGCGTTGGTGAATACCGGGGTTTCTTCCAGCTTCAGGCGCACATAGAGGCCGACCATGACCAATGCCGCGCTCAGCAGGAAAGGGATTCGCCAGCCCCAGGAGCGAAACTGCTCGTCATCCAGTGTCATGGCCAGTGTCAGGAACAGCCCGTTAGCGGCGAGGAAGCCAATCGAAGGGCCAAGTTGCGGGAACATACCGAACCAGGCGCGCTTTCCTTTGGGGGCGTTTTCCGTTGCAAGCAAGGCTGCGCCACCCCACTCACCACCAAGCCCCAACCCTTGGCCGAAACGTAGCACGCATAACAGAATTGGCGCCCACGCACCTATCGTCGCATAGCCCGGTAGTACGCCGATCAGTGTGGTACAGACGCCCATCAGCAGAAGTGAGGCCACCAGCGTCGACTTGCGCCCAATGCGATCACCGAAGTGGCCGAACAGCGCAGAGCCTAGCGGGCGGGCAAGGAAGGCGATCCCGAAGGTGAGAAATGCCGACAGCATTTGTGCGGTGCCGGACGTCTGGGGGAAGAACACCGGTCCGATCACCAGGGCGGCGGCGGTGGCGTAAACATAGAAGTCATAGAACTCGATGGCGGTGCCAATGAAGCTGGCGGTAGCGACGCGTGTGGCGGAATTGGCCGGGCGAGCGGGCGCGCTATCATTTTCATGAGCGGCAGAAGTCGTAGTCATGCGGTTTTCCTGACAGTCATAGTGCCTTTCGACGAGGCATACATTAATTATTGTGGGTACAGCGCTGATCAGGTTAGCCCGGATGCGGGCGAGAGGCGTTGGCCGTGCCGGGGGGTAGGGCAGGGCCAGGGAAATGCACGATACGTTCAGGCTGAGTGACTGGCCGGATCACACGGGGTGCGGGTAGCACACGGATCGGCGGGCTGGGTAAGCGGTTCGATTATAGGAACCGCGCCGCCCGCATAACAAGGGGGCTTTAACGAGTGGCCGGCTTTTGCCACATCATGACCCGGGTAACCCGGTTGTCCTCGGTTTCGAGGATTTCCAGCCGGTACGGCCCGATCTTCAGGCATACCGCACTTTCCGGAATGGTTTCCAGCGCTTCGGTTACCAGCCCATTGAGCGTCTTGGGGCCGTCGGACGGCAAGTGCCAACCCAGGCTCTTGTTCAGGTCGCGAATTGAAGCTGCGCCGTCCACCACCAGTCGGCCGTCGGCCTGTGGGTGAATGTGCGGGTTGTTCAGGGTTTGCTCGTTTTCGAACTCGCCGACGATTTCTTCCAGAATGTCTTCCAGGCTGACGATGCCCAGCACTTCGCCATATTCATCGACCACCACGCCCAGGCGGCGCTGTTGTTTGTGGAAGTTGAGCAGTTGCAGTTGAAGCGGCGTGCTTTCCGGAACGAAGTACGGTTCGTAGCACGCGGCGAGGATCTGCTCTTTGGTCAGGTCTGCTTTGGGCAGCAGATGGCTGATCTGACGTGTGTTGAGTACGCCCTGAACCTGATTGATATCGTTGTGATAAACAGGCAGGCGGGTGTGCCTTGAGATGATCAGGCGCTCGACAATCTGCTCAATGCTGTCGTCGAGATTGACGCCGTCCACGTCATTGCGCGGAACCAGAATGTCGTTGACGGTGATGCTGTCCAGCGCATGGATACCTGAGAGCACGGGAGAGCGGCCAGGATGGTGTTCGTTGACGCCGTCGTGATGAGCATGTGGGCGTTCGTCGTCATCGTCCGCTGCGACCACCCGTGCGTTACGCTGGCCGAACGGTCGTAGCAGCGTCCTGGCAATGCAGTTGAACAGCCAGGCAAGTGGCCAGAGCAGTTTCATCGGAATGCGCAGCAGGCTGTTCGCCATGTGCACGATTGCTTCCGGATGACGGGCTGCGAGTCTGCGAGGGATGAGTTCGGCGAAGATCAGCGTGATGCTGGTCACGCTGATCCAGGCCAGCGTCGGACCATTGTAATACCAGTAGTTCATCGACAGCAGGGTGACGATTACGGTGATCAGCACCTTGATCAAGGTGTTGGCAAGGATCAGGCTGCCCAGTTCGAATTTAAGCTCAGGCCAGAGCGGGGCCGGTTGACGGTCACCGTTGCGCAGCGCTTTGAGTTGCAGGTGTGCTGCTTCAATAGCCGTAAAAAGGGCTGCCCAAAGAATCAACAGGGCCACGACACCGAGCATCGGGGCGATTGGCAAATTATCCATAATCAGCGAACCGTCAGATGTGCAGAATGAATTCGCGGACCAGCTTGCTGCCGAAATAGGCCAGCATCAGCAGGCAGAAACCGCCCAGGGTCCAGCGGATAGCCTTGTGCCCGCGCCAGCCAAGACGATTGCGGCCCCACAACAATACGCTGAACACCACCCAGGCCAGGCACGCCAGCAGGGTTTTGTGTACAAGGTGCTGTGCGAAGAGGTTTTCGACGAACAGCCAGCCGGAAATCAGCGACAGGGAAAGCAGCGACCATCCGGCCCAGAGAAACCCGAACAACAGGCTTTCCATGGTTTGCAGGGGAGGGAAGTTCTTGATCAGCCCTGACGGATGCTTGTGTTTGAGTTGATGATCTTGCACCAGCAGCAACAATGCCTGCACGACGGCGATAGTGAACATGCCGTAGGCCAGGATCGACAGCAGAATGTGGCTGAGAATGCCCGGCTCTTCAACGATGGGCTGTACCGTGCCCGCCGGTGCAAACTGCGCAAGCAGCGCGGTAATCATCCCCAGCGGGAATAAAAGCACCAGCAGGTTTTCTACCGGGATGCGCACGGTAGCGACCAATGTCAGCGCGATCACCGCAACGGCAATCAGGCTGGCGGCGCTGAAAAAATCCAGACCAAGCCCGATGGGGCGGATCAACTGGGAAAAAAGTCCGAAGGCATGTGCCACAACGGCCAGCGTGCCGAGCAGGCAGAGCAGCCGTTTGTCGGCGCGTTTCGCCTGGCTGAGGCGGATGCCCTGATAGATAGTCGCAGCGGCATAAAGGCAGGCGGCGGCGAGGCTGGGTAGCAGGCTGGGTGGCAAAGGGAACATAAATCCTGATGGACGGGCCTTTAAAGGCGCTGAGTTTGGCATACAACCGTCATTTCACGAAAGACCACAGATGCAGACTCCGTAGTGTCAGTCCAGCGGAGTCTTCGCTATAATCCGCGACCTGCTCTAGCCACAGGCTCGCCGAGCGCCATTTTATTACGGGCCGGGCCGCATCAACCGGGGTTCGCCAAGAGCCTGAAAGGATCGCGCATGTTTGAAAACCTGACAGACCGTCTCTCGCAGACGCTGCGCCATGTGACTGGCAAGGCCAAGCTGACCGAGGACAACATCAAAGACACCCTGCGTGAAGTGCGTATGGCGTTGCTCGAGGCCGACGTTGCCTTGCCGGTTGTCAAAGACTTCGTCAACAAGGTCAAGGAGCGCGCTGTCGGCACTGAAGTGTCCCGCAGCCTGACCCCAGGCCAGGCCTTCGTGAAGATCGTCCAGGCTGAACTTGAAGACATGATGGGGGCAGCCAATGAAGAGCTGACCCTTAATGTTACGCCGCCTGCCGTTATTCTGATGGCGGGTCTGCAGGGTGCGGGTAAGACCACTACTGCTGGCAAGCTGGCCAAGTTCCTCAAAGAGCGCAAGAAAAAAACCGTCATGGTCGTGTCTGCCGACGTTTATCGTCCGGCCGCTATCAAGCAGCTCGAAACCCTGGCGGGCGATATTGGTGTCACTTTCTTCCCTTCGGATATCAGCCAGAAGCCGGTAGATATCGCTGAAGCGGCAATAAAGGAAGCGAAGCTCAAGTTCATTGATGTCGTCATCCTCGACACCGCGGGTCGTCTGCATATCGATGCCGAGATGATGGGCGAGATCCAGGCGCTGCATGCTGCGGTCAAGCCTGCTGAGACGCTGTTCGTGGTTGACGCCATGACCGGTCAGGATGCCGCCAACACTGCCAAGGCGTTTGGTGATGCACTGCCGTTGACCGGTGTGATCCTGACCAAGGTCGACGGTGATGCACGAGGCGGTGCGGCGTTGTCCGTGCGCGCCATCACCGGCAAGCCGATCAAGTTCATCGGTATGGGCGAGAAGAGCGATGCGCTCGAACCGTTCCACCCTGATCGTATCGCGTCACGAATCCTTGGCATGGGTGACGTGCTCAGCCTCATCGAGCAGGCCGAGCAGACCCTCGACAAGGACAAGGCCGACAAACTGGCCAAAAAGCTGAAAAAGGGTAAAGGCTTCGATCTCGAAGATTTCCGTGATCAGCTTCAACAGATGAAGAACATGGGCGGCCTCGGCGGGCTCATGGACAAACTGCCAAGCATTGGCGGCGTTAATCTTTCGCAAATGGGCAACGCCCAGGGTGCGGCAGAGAAACAGTTCAAGCAGATGGAAGCCATCATCAACTCGATGACCCCTGGCGAGCGTCGTGATCCGGAACTGATCAGCGGTTCGCGCAAGCGTCGCATCGCGATGGGTTCGGGAACGCAAGTCCAGGATATCGGGCGTCTGATCAAGCAGCACAAACAGATGCAGAAGATGATGAAGAAATTCTCCGCCAAAGGCGGAATGGCCAAAATGATGCGCGGCATGGGCGGAATGTTGCCCGGCGGCGGCATGCCGAAAATGTGATGCATCGCGCGCAGGTTCCTCTGCGCGCATCCCACATGGGGGCTCGCCCCCTGTAAAAGCCCGCGTTGCGGGTCTATATAGGCCGTCGGAAGTGACGGCTCCCTGGCAAATCTGGATGGCACAACAGCAAGTGCCAGAAAAAGACATTTGCAAAAGTCCGGATATTCCTTAGAATATGCGGCCTTTCGGGCACCTATGCCCGCTGTGCATCTTAGATTTGCAGCACCGACTACAGGAACGATGTTCAATGCTAACCATTCGTCTTGCCCTGGGCGGCTCCAAAAAGCGCCCGTTTTACCACCTGACTGTTACCGATAGCCGCAATGCGCGCGACGGTTCGCACAAAGAGCAAATTGGCTTCTTCAACCCGGTTGCCCGTGGTCAGGAAGTTCGTTTGTCCGTGAACGAAGAGCGCGTTAACTACTGGTTGAGCGTGGGTGCACAAACATCCGATCGCGTTGCCCAGTTGCTGAAAGAACACGCCAAGACCAAGGTCGCGGCCTGAGCAATATGAACGCGGCGCCAACGACTGCCGACGACTTGATCGTCATTGGCAAGATTTATTCGGTACATGGCGTTCGCGGCGAAGTGAAGGTCTTTTCCTTTACTGATCCGATTGGAAACCTGTTGGATTACAAAACCTGGACGCTTCGGCGCGAAGGCAGCGTTAAACAGGTAGAGCTGGTCAGCGGACGCTTGCAAAACAAGTTCCTGGTCGCAAAGCTCAAAGGTCTCGATGACCGTGAAGAAGCTCGTCTTCTGGCCGGTTTTGAAATCTGCGTGCCGCGTAACCTGTTCCCTGATCTGACCGACGGCGAGTACTACTGGTACCAACTGGAGGGTCTCAAGGTCATCGACCATCAAGGGCAATTGCTCGGGAAGATCGATCATCTGCTAGAGACAGGCTCGAATGATGTAATGGTGGTCAAGCCCTGCGCAGGCAGCCTGGACGATCGCGAGCGCTTGTTGCCCTATACAGAGCAATGCGTGTTGGTTGTTGACCTGGAAGCTGGCGAGATGAAGGTGGATTGGGATTCGGACTTCTAGCAATGGCTAGCCTGCGCATAGAAGTGATCAGTCTGTTTCCCGAGATGTTTTCCGCCATCAGCGCATACGGCATTACCAGCCGTGCGGTGAAACAAGGGCTGTTGCAGCTGACTTGTTGGAATCCGCGGGACTACACCACGGATCGGCATCACACTGTTGACGATCGCCCATTTGGCGGTGGTCCGGGCATGGTGATGAAGATCAAGCCCCTGGAGGATGCTCTGGTTCAGGCCAGGCAAGCAGCAGGGGATGCGGCGAAGGTGATTTACCTGTCGCCACAAGGCCGCCAACTGAATCAGTCTGCGGTACGCGAACTGGCGCAGGAGGAAGCGATTATCCTCATCGCCGGTCGTTATGAAGGCATTGACGAGCGTTTTATTGATGCTCATGTCGATGAAGAGTGGTCGATTGGTGACTATGTACTGTCTGGTGGCGAGCTGCCGGCAATGGTGCTGATCGATGCGGTTACGCGGCTGCTGCCTGGAGCTTTAGGGCATGCGGACTCTGCGGAGGAAGATTCCTTCACTGATGGTCTGCTGGATTGCCCGCATTACACCCGACCGGAGGTGTATGCGGATCAGCGTGTTCCCGACGTGTTGCTAAGTGGCAATCACGCGCACATCCGGCGTTGGCGTTTACAGCAGTCCCTCGGGCGGACCTATGAACGACGCGCCGATCTTCTGGAAAGCCGCTCGCTTTCTGGAGAAGAGAAGAAGCTGCTCGCGGAATACATCCGCGAACGGGACGATAGTTAACGTATCGATGGTAGATCCGACGATTTACCTTAGGAGCACAGCATGACTAACAAAATCATCCTTGCACTCGAAGCAGAGCAGATGACCAAAGAGATCCCTACCTTTGCCCCGGGCGACACTGTTGTCGTTCAGGTGAAAGTGAAGGAAGGCGACCGCGCTCGTCTGCAGGCGTTCGAAGGCGTAGTAATTGCCAAGCGTAACCGTGGCGTGAACAGTGCTTTCACTGTTCGTAAAATCTCCAACGGTGTTGGCGTTGAGCGTACTTTCCAGACCTACAGCCCGCAAATCGACAGCCTGGCTGTGAAACGTCGCGGTGACGTTCGCAAAGCCAAACTGTACTACCTGCGTGACCTGTCCGGTAAAGCAGCTCGCATCAAGGAAAAACTGTCCTGAGTACAGTTTTTCGATGCAAGAAAAAAGCAGCCTAAGGGCTGCTTTTTTGTGCCTGGGGTTTTATTGTCCTCAGTCAGTACCTTATGTAGCACTGCTCAAGCGCGAATACTCATGTCTGCTATCGATGACCCTCTGATCGACCGGTTTCTTGATGCCCTCTGGCTAGAGAAAGGGCTCTCGGACAATACGCGTGATGCCTATCGCAGTGATCTTGCCTTGTTCAACGGCTGGTTGCAGGAACAAGGCCTGGAATTGATCAGCGTTGGACGCTCGGCAATCCTTGATCATCTGGCCTGGCGAGTGGACAAAGCCTACAAGCCGCGCTCCACGGCACGGTTTCTTTCAGGTGCCCGTGGCTTCTACCGTTACCTGCTGAGAGAGAAACTGATTCAAGTCGATCCCACGCTGCAGGTGGACATGCCTCAGCTTGGCAGGCCATTGCCCAAGTCATTGTCGGAGGCAGACGTTGACGCGTTACTGGCTGCACCTGACCTGAGCGAAGCTATCGGCCAGCGGGACAAAGCCATGCTCGAGGTGCTGTATGCCTGTGGCTTGCGAGTCACCGAACTGATCAGTCTGACCCTGGAGCAGGTGAATCTCCGTCAGGGTGTATTAAGGGTGATGGGCAAGGGCAGCAAGGAGCGTCTGGTCCCCATGGGCGAAGAGGCTATTGTCTGGATCGAACGCTACATGCGCGGCGCTCGCGATGAGTTGCTGGCGGGTCGCCCTAGTGATGTGTTGTTCCCCAGTCAGCGGGGTGAGCAGATGACCCGCCAGACCTTTTGGCACCGGATCAAGCATCAGGCCATGGTTGCCGGTATCAGCAAATCTCTGTCACCCCATACATTGCGGCACGCTTTTGCCACTCACTTGCTCAATCATGGCGCTGACTTGCGGGTGGTGCAGATGTTGTTGGGGCACAGTGATCTGTCTACGACGCAAATCTATACCCATGTTGCCCGTGCCCGATTGCAAGACATGCACGCCAAGCATCACCCGCGCGGCTGAGCGATTGAGGCTGCATCTTTTGCAGGCAGTCTGTGTCAGTCCGGGTAAGGTTTACGGGCCTTATGTGGTAGGCTTTGCCGGTTTCGCAGATTGAAGCTGACGGGCGCTTTTTTTGCCCCGGCCAGTCTGCCCACCGCCCGAGGAGTTTTCATGCGCGTGACCAATATTATCGCCGCCGCAGCAGTTGCGTTGGCCAGTACCTTCAGCGTGTTCGCCCAGGCGGATGCTCCCGCCGACCAGGCCATTCGCAAGACTCTGGATTCGCTCAAGCTTGAACTGCCGGTAGAAAGCATCGGCGCCAGCCCGTTGAGCGGGCTGTACGAGGTCAAGCTCAAAGGGGGCCGCGTGCTGTATGCCAGCGCTGATGGCCAGTTCGTGATGCAGGGTTATTTGTTTCAGATCCAGGACGGCAAGCCGGTTAACCTGACCGAGAAGACCGAGCGTCTGGCTATCGCCAAGACTATCAACGGCATCCCTACCGCCGAGATGGTTGTTTATCCGGCAATTGGCGAGACCAAATCACACATCACGGTTTTCACCGACACCACCTGCCCGTATTGCCACAAGCTGCACGCTGAAGTGCCGCAGTTGAATAAAATGGGCATCGAAGTTCGTTATGTTGCGTTCCCGCGTCAGGGCCTCGGCTCACCGGGCGACGAACAACTGCAGGCTGTCTGGTGCTCCAAGGATCGCAAGGCAGCCATGGATCGCATGGTCGATGGCAAGAACATCGAAGCGCCCAAGTGCGCCAACCCTGTCACCAAACAATTCGAAGTGGGCCAATCGATCGGTGTGAACGGCACACCGGCCATCGTTTTGGCTGACGGCCAGTTGATTCCGGGTTACCAACCCGCTGCACAAGTGGCCAAGCTGGCGCTCAGCGCCAAATAAATCAGCGTGTCCCATGACCGTTGAGTAAATAGAGAGTCGTGCTGTGCTGCACGGCTGTTTTCCACGGTTGGTTCCAAGCCGACCGTTTTACGGGGAGTTCATAGTGAATCCGGTCAAAGTAGGCATCTGTGGGCTGGGTACCGTCGGTGGCGGTACCTTCAACGTACTTAAGCGTAACGCCGAGGAAATTGCCCGCCGTGCGGGTCGTGGAATTGAAGTGGCACAAATTGCCCTGCGTACGCCAAACCCCAACTGCCAGATTACCGGTACACCGACCACCAGCGACGTCTTCGCGGTGGCAACCAACCCTGAAATCGATATCGTCATTGAACTGATCGGCGGCTATACCGTAGCTCGCGATCTGGTCCTCAAGGCCATTGAAAACGGCAAGCACGTAGTCACTGCCAACAAAGCGCTGATTGCTGTGCACGGTAACGAAATTTTCGCCAAGGCGCGTGAGAAGGGCGTGATCGTAGCGTTTGAAGCTGCGGTTGCGGGCGGTATTCCGGTCATCAAGGCAATTCGTGAGGGGCTTTCGGCCAACCGCATCAACTGGGTGGCCGGGATCATCAACGGCACCGGTAACTTTATCCTTACCGAAATGCGTGAGAAAGGCCGTACCTTCCCTGACGTTCTGGCTGAAGCCCAGGCGCTGGGTTACGCCGAAGCCGATCCGACGTTCGACGTCGAAGGTATTGATGCTGCGCACAAGCTGACCATTCTGGCGTCCATCGCTTTTGGCATTCCGCTGCAGTTCGACAAGGCTTACACCGAAGGCATCACCAAGCTGACCACCGCAGACGTCAATTATGCTGAGGCGCTTGGCTATCGCATCAAACACCTGGGCGTGGCGCGCAGCACCGCGGCGGGTATCGAATTGCGAGTACACCCTACGCTGATACCTGCTGACCGGCTGATCGCCAACGTCAATGGCGTGATGAACGCGGTAATGGTCAATGGTGACGCTGCAGGTTCGACGCTGTTCTACGGCGCTGGCGCGGGCATGGAGCCTACGGCTTCGTCCGTGGTCGCCGATCTGGTCGACGTGGTGCGTGCGATGACCTCAGATCCGGAGAACCGCGTACCGCATCTGGCTTTCCAGCCTGACGCCTTGTCCGCTCATCCAATTCTGCCAATCGAAGCCTGCGAAAGCGCGTATTACCTGCGCATTCAGGCCAAGGATCATCCGGGTGTGCTGGCTCAGGTGGCAAGCATTCTGTCGGAGCGCGGGATTAACATTGAGTCGATCATGCAGAAGGAAGTCGAAGAACATGACGGCCTGGTGCCGATGATTCTGTTGACCCATCGCGTGGTGGAACAGCGCATGAATGACGCCATTGAGGCCCTGGAAGCGGTGCAGGACGTGGTTGGCCCGGTCGTCCGGATTCGCGTCGAACATCTCAATTAAACACAGCGGCAAGCGGCAAGCGGCAAGCGGCAAGTGAAAGCGTACTGCTTTGGACTTGTAGCTTGCAGCTTGCAGCTTGAAGCTCAAACCGAAGGTTTGAAATCTTATGCGCTACATCAGTACCCGCGGCCAGGCGCCGGCCCTGAATTTCGAAGATGTGCTGTTGACTGGTCTGGCCAGCGACGGCGGTTTGTACGTGCCGGAAAACCTGCCGCGCTTTACCCAGGAGGAGATTGCTTCCTGGGCAGGCCTGCCATACCACGAACTGGCCTTCCGGGTGATGCGTCCGTTCGTAACCGGCAGCATTCCCGATGCGGATTTCAAAAAGATCCTTGAAGAGACCTATGGCGTATTCGCTCATAGCTCGGTTGCACCGATGCGCCAACTGAACGGTAACGAGTGGGTTCTGGAGCTGTTTCACGGCCCGACGCTCGCGTTCAAGGACTTCGCGCTGCAATTGCTCGGTCGTCTGCTGGACTACGTGCTGGCCAAGCGTGGCGAGCGGGTGGTGATTATTGGCGCGACCTCGGGTGATACCGGTTCAGCGGCCATTGAAGGCTGCCGCAAATGCGATAACGTCGATATCTTCATCCTGCACCCACACAACCGGGTATCGGACGTACAGCGTCGGCAGATGACGACTATCTTCGGCGACAACATTCATAACATCGCTGTGGAAGGCAACTTCGACGACTGCCAGGAAATGGTCAAGAACAGCTTCGCTGATCAGAGTTTCCTGAAAGGCACGCGCCTGGTAGCTGTCAACTCGATCAACTGGGCGCGGATCATGGCCCAGATCGTTTACTACTTCCACGCTTCGCTGCAGTTGGGTGGCCCGGCCCGCTCGGTGTCGTTCTCGGTGCCTACCGGTAACTTCGGCGACATTTTTGCCGGTTACCTGGCACGCAATATGGGCTTGCCGATCAATCAATTGATCGTCGCCACTAACCGCAACGATATTCTGCACCGCTTCATGAGCGGTAATCAGTATGTCAAAGAGACCCTGCACGCCACTTTGTCGCCGTCCATGGACATCATGGTGTCGTCGAACTTCGAACGTTTGCTGTTCGATATGCATGGTCGCAACGGTGCGACGCTGGCGGGGCTGATGGATAGCTTCAAGCAGGGCGGTGGTTTCAGTGTTGACGAGGACCGCTGGACCGAAACCCGCAAGCTGTTTGACTCCCTGGCTGTCAGCGACCAAGAGACTTGCGAGACTATTGCCGACGTTTTTGCCAAGACTGGCGAGGTGCTGGACCCGCATACCGCGATCGGTGTAAAGGCTGCTCGTGCCTGTCGCCGGAGCCTGGATACCCCTATGGTGATCCTTGGCACGGCGCATCCGGTCAAATTCCCTGAGGCAGTGGAGAAAGCGGGTGTAGGAAAAGCGCTAGAGCTACCTGCACATTTGTCTGATTTGTTCGAGCGTGACGAACGCTGCACCGTTTTGCCTAATGACCTGAAAGCCATACAGGCCTTCGTTAGCCAGCATGGCAACCGGGGTAAACCGCTCTAACGGTATATCCGTGTAACAACTTAAGGCCCGCCCCCCAGCGGGCCTTCTCGTTTCTGCATGCCAAACTTCGGGAGTTTTAGACACTTACGGATGAGTTAGTCGCTGTGAAAAATGCAAACAGAGGGGGCGCCTTCGAAGGCAAGAACATCGCCCCCGGAAAAAGCGCGCTATGCGTGCTGTCACTATTACTGGCGGTACTGTTCACTCAGCCCAGCCAGGCCGAACGAAGCCTGTCTTTCAGTCTTGGTGCTCCGTTCATGGTGGTGGAGCCACTGGCTATGTCTGAGTCGGATCGCCAATGGCTTGATGAACGCCCAGCGTTGCGAGTCGGCGTGGTGACGGTCGACTATGAGCCGATCGATATCGCTAGCGATCGAAACCGATATCAAGGCATCAGTGCCGATTATCTGAGTCTGATCGGCAGCAAGCTGAATGTCAGGATGCAGGTTCGTGGATTTCCCAGGCCCGAGGGGGCAATCAACGCTTTGCGCGACGGAACAATCGATATCATTGCGACCGCAAATGGTTTCGAGCGTACTTTCAACGAGCTGCGTTTATCGGCGGGCTATGTGGCCGATCGCTCGGTAGTTGTCGGTCGCAGTGGCGGGCGGGGGCTAATGGAGGGGCTCAAGGGCAACAAGGTGGTGGTGCTGGACGGTTATGTGGATTTGCTTGCTGTGCAGGCAGATTACCCTCAAAGCGAAATCGTTATCGCCCCGACTCTGTTCAGTGCCATGGAGGCCGTCAGCCATGGCGACGCGGACGCTTTTATCGGTAACGACGTTATTGCTCGTTCTTATATGGCATTACGTCCTTATCTGGGATTGCAGGTCCAGTACGACAGTCTGTTGCCACAAGACAGCTTTTCCTTCGCCGTACACGCGAACCAGCCGCAATTGCTCTCTCTGATCGACGCCGCTCTGGCTAGCCTGAGCCCGGCGACCAAGCGTGAAATATTGGGGCGTTGGACCCTTGGCCTGGGCTCTGACGCTGGTGGCCAGCGAGTGGCGCTCAACCGCAATGAGAGACGCTGGATTGGCAAGCACCCGGTTGTGACGATCGCTTCACAACAACACCCGCCCTATATCTATAAGGATAACGATGGGCAGTGGGTAGGTCTTAACATTGACATATTGGCCCGGATATCACGCATTACCGGCCTGCAGTTCGTTCATGAAGAAACCGCGACCATCGAGCAGACATTCAACCTTATGCGCAGCGGTCACGCTCAGATGAACACGACACTTGCCGAGAATGCCGAGCGCCGCGAGATGCTCGACTTCAGCTATGCATTTGGCGGCAACAGTTGGGTGTTTGTATTGCGGGCCGGGGATTCCTCTCCGCATTCTCTGCGCGAGTTGGCAGGTAAAACATTGGCCTTGCCTGCCAGGCATGCTCTGGAGGGCATCCTGAGGCGCGAGTACCCGCGCATAAACCTGATCCCTACGGCCAGCTATGAAGAAGCCCGGGAATTGGTCGCGTCCGGCGCTGCAGTGGCGACCATACAGAATGAAGCGGGGGCTTATCTTGATCCGCGAGGCGTATTGAAGGTTGGTCGTGGCGTTGAAGGCTGGTGGTCCTCTGACCGGATGTCTGTCGTCAAGTCTCATCCGGAATTGCTCGACATCCTTAACAAGGCTCTGGAGGAATTCCCGATTGCCGAAATGCGCGCGATCCGCACTAAATGGCTTTCGGCTGCTGCTCCGCAGGCCAGCCTCTGGAGCCGGATTCCGGGCTGGATTTACTGGGGTTTCAGTATCGCGCTGTTACTGGTGCTGGTTTCGCTGGTCTGGAGCAGTCGTCTCAAGATTCAGGTCAACCAACGTCTCAAGGCCGAAGAGGCACTCAACGACCAGTTGGTGTTCAAGCATGCGTTGTTCGACGGAATACCCAACCCCGTGTACGTCCGGGACCTGAAAGGGCGGTTGATCTCCTGTAATCGCAGTTACGAAGAGAGTCTGGGGATCAGCTTCGAACAGATGAACGGCCGACGCCTGATTGATGTGGAACTGATACCCCGCGAGACTGCTGAGCAACTACATGGGGACTACATCAAGTTGCTGGAAACCCGGCAGCCTATTTTCGCTGACCGTAGCATGCGTTTGATGGGTAAGCAGATTGATGCCTTGCAGTGGACCGTACCGTTTTATCGTGCCGATGGCGAAGTGCAGGGGCTGTTGGGTGGCTGGATCGATATCAGCGAACGCAGGCAGCTTGAAACGCAATTATGTGAAGTCAGGGAGCAGACACTTCGGGCGAGTGAGGCAAAAAACGCCTTCCTGGCCAACGCAGGTCATGAAATACGCCGGGAGCTGGCGGATATTATTGGCTTGCTGGAGCTTGAAACTGAACACATTCTTCACAACGGGCAGACCCCCTCCAGCGCCCTTGAGGAGGCGCTAGTTTCGACACGCTCGTTGCTCGACAGGGTTGACGCCATCGATGTAGTTGCATGAAACGCAGGGAGCTTGTGTGGGGTAACGCGGCTGCGTCAGAGCCATTCAGCGCTGACGCCTGAGCCCGGCAGTTTTTTCTCTGTCATATTCAACAGGCATGCTCGGGTAGTCGCATTGCAAAACCATCGAGAACTTTCCACTGAGGGCGATGGTCATTGATAAGCACCTTTGCATTCAAACTGTTGAGTGGTGATCCAGATGGAAAATATCAGCTTACTGCTAAGCGAAGCGCTGGCGCCTTACCAGGCTGTTCTCGGGCCTGTTGGAATTCTGGGTGAGCGACTGGTATCGATCAGGGATGTAACCGGTGCAGTGGTGATTGAACGTACATTCACTGCCGCTCATTTACGCGACAAGCGTCAACTCACGGACGTGGTCGATGGCTTGCGTCGTGATCTGATGGTTGCCGAGGGCCGAATCGAACCGTGTGTCATTGCCGCCATGCGCCATGCAGCCCTTGATCGTCCGTTCATCCCGGCGCAGGGTTTTGTTTGAAGTGCACTGGAACCTTACGGTCCATAGACGCTCTGACTATTTACGGCAAGTTGAGACATTGTGCTCCGGTGGCTCAACCTGTTCGTACTGGTCCCGAATGGACCACGGTTTACCCCGAGTAGTCTCCCCGCTGCTCGGGGTTTCTTTTTTAAACCGGTCTGAAATCTGATTTATTTACCGGGTTCCTCAAAAAACCTCTTGGCGTCCTCCAGATACTCCTCGCGCTTGGGCGATGGAATCCACTGGGCATAGAAGCCTACCAGCTTCGTTTCGCGCAGCACGCGTATTTCACGGTTGATGATTTCCATGGCTTGACGTCCCTGCAGGGTGTTTGCGCAGCCAATATGGGTGAACTGATATTTGGGAACGCCCTTTACCGGCAAGAACGTCAGGTCCTGTTCGGGGATACCTTGTTGACGGGCTTGATAGAGCGCCTCGGGCCAGTAGCTGATCAACCCTTGCAGTCGGCCCAGCCGCTCCATTTGCAGCAGGCTACCGACTGCATCGCTGCCGTAGTGCACGCTTAATTCATCTTCCGCGACGGTGTCCACAATTCCGTCGATTACCTGGCCATAGCTGCGCTCGGCAACTACCCCGATCTTGACGCTATGGCTGTTGAACAGCGCCTTCAGGTCGATGATGTTGTCTTTCACGAAGGGTGAGAATTGCGCCATGTCCTGCTTGCGGATAATCAGGCCATTGCTGAACACGGCGTAGGTAGGGATCGAAAAAACAATGTTTTTAGCCCGCTCTGGCGTCCAGAGTACGGTGGGATCGCAAGCGAAAATGCCGTCCTTGAGCATTTGCGTGCCACGCGCCCGGTTGACGCGCATCAGCAGGTGGTCATATTCCGGCATTCTGGCGATGAGCAGCGGCATGAGCCTGTCGATTGCGCCTTTCCCCTCATCCGGGCCGGAAAAAATAGTCGACGGGGGCAAATCACGTAGCAGCCAGATGAGGGTGTCCCTGGCATGGCTGGTGCTCGTGAAGCACATCATGCCGAGCACCGAGAGGCAGGCGACCAGAACCCGTCGGGCGAGAGGCGAGTTGCGTATCTGCATTCGCGGATGTCTTCCCCGGGAAGTGGCTGAGTAGGTGTCAACTGACAAACGAGAGAATAGACGTTCTGACGCAGACATGACGTGCAGTATCGCTCAGAGGCCTGCGCTGAGAATATCGGGCTTTGCCTGATAGCCTATTGGGGTATTTGGACCTTTCGAACCACTTGAACCATTGGCACGCTGCACTCATTGCAGCCGAACAGCCGGGGCGGGTCGTTCAATCAGGCGGCATCGGGTAGACTTGCCGCCTTTCCCCGTCTCTAGAAGCCCGTTCATGGCCCAGCCGTCCACGACCTACAAATTCGAACTCAACCTTACCGATCTTGATCGCGGGGTTTACGAGAACGTCAAACAGACCATTGCCCGCCATCCCTCCGAAACCGAAGAGCGCATGACTGTGCGCTTACTGGCTTACGCCTTTTGGTACAACGAGCAACTCTCGTTCGGCCGTGGTTTGTCGGACGTAGACGAGCCGGCCCTGTGGGAAAAAAGCCTGGATGACCGCGTCCTGCACTGGATCGAGGTGGGTCAGCCGGACGCTGATCGATTGACGTGGTGTTCGCGCCGTACCGAACGCACCAGCCTGCTGGCATACGGCAGCCTGCGGGTCTGGGAAGGCAAGGTCATTCCTGCCATCAAGAACCTGAAGAACGTCAACGTTGCAGCCGTTCCCCAGGAAGTGCTGGAAGTGCTGGCCAAGGATATGCCACGGGTCATCAAATGGGATGTGATGATCAGCGAAGGGACGATCTTCGTGACTGACGATCGGGGGCAGCATGAAGTCCAGTTGCAATGGCTCACCGGCGAGCGCGGCTGAGGTCGTCCAGGTCTCAACGGCTGCTGTAGGAGCGCACGAGCACCGCGAGGCCGCGATAGCGGTTTATCAGGCAGACCGCCATCGCTGCCTCGCGGTGCTTGTGAGTTCCTACAGAAGAAAAGCAGAAGAAAAGCATTTAAGTTCAGTTACTCAGTTATTTAACGTCTGGTTGGAATCAAAAAAACCGCATGCGCATCGAACCTCGCCTACTGCCGCAAACCCTGCCTTTTCTTGGTGATTTGCCGCCGCTACTGACACGGCTGTACGCCGCGCGGGGCGTGTTGTCTGAAGCCGAGCTGGATAAAAGCCTTGCGCGGTTGATCCCCTATCAGCAGCTCAAGGGAATCGATGCTGCGGTTGATCTGTTGGTCACCGCCCTGAACGAACGCCAGCGGATTCTCATTGTCGGAGACTTCGACGCTGACGGCGCAACGGCCAGTACTGTCGGCGTGCTGGGCCTTAGATTGTTGGGCGCTGCCCATGTTGATTACCTCGTGCCCAACCGTTTCGAATATGGATACGGTCTGACCCCGGAAATCGTCGCCGTAGCGCTGGAGCGCGAGCCTCAATTACTGATGACTGTCGACAACGGCATCTCCAGCGTTGAAGGCGTCGCCGCGGCCAAGGCAGCGGGTTTACAGGTGCTGGTCACCGACCACCATTTGCCCGGTCATGAGTTGCCAGCCGCAGATGCCATCGTCAATCCCAATCAGCCAGGTTGTACGTTCCCCAGCAAGGCGCTGGCCGGTGTCGGGGTGATTTTTTACGTGTTGATGGCGTTGCGTGCCCGCCTGCGAGACACCGGCTGGTTCGAGACAAACCAGCGTGCGCAGCCAAATCTGGGTGAATTGCTGGATCTGGTGGCCTTGGGCAGCGTTGCCGACGTGGTGCCGCTGGATACCAACAACCGGATTCTGGTGCATCAAGGCTTGATGCGTATTCGCGCAGGGCGTGCGCGTCCTGGCCTGAAAGCGATTCTCGAAGTGGCGCGTCGCGATCACAAGCGGATTACCTCCACTGACCTGGGCTTTATCCTCGGGCCACGGCTGAATGCGGCGGGACGTCTGGATGACATGAGCCTGGGTATTGAATGCCTGCTTTGCGAAGATGAAACCCTGGCCCGTGAAATGGCTGTGCAACTGGACGAGCTGAACCAGGACCGCAAAACCATTGAGCAGGGCATGCAGCGTGAAGCGCTTGCCCAGCTCAAGGATCTGCCGCTGGAGTCCATGCCATTCGGCCTGTGCCTGTTCGAGCCCGACTGGCACCAGGGCGTGATCGGCATTCTCGCATCGCGCATGAAAGAGCGTTATCACCGGCCGACGATTGCTTTCGCCAGCGCTGGCGAGGGCATGCTCAAGGGCTCGGCCCGTTCGGTGCCCGGGTTTCACATCCGCGATGCACTGGACGCTGTGGCCGCACATCATCCCGAGCTGATCAGCAAGTTTGGTGGTCATGCGATGGCGGCGGGTTTGTCATTGCCTGAGGAGAACTTTCCCGCTTTTGCTGCGGCTTTTGATGAGGAAGTCCGGCGTCAGCTCCAGGAAGAAGACCTGACTGGCCGTTTGTTGTCCGATGGTGCTTTGGCCGTCGAAGAGTTCCATCTGGAGCTGGCTCGTGCGCTGCGCAATGCCGGCCCTTGGGGACAGCACTTTCCCGAACCGTTGTTCCACGGCGTCTTCCAGCTAGTGGAGCAGCGGGTGGTAGGCGAGCGGCATCTGAAGATGGTGCTCAAGAGTGAATGCGGCAGCGTGAAGCTCGATGCAATCGCATTTGGCATCGACCGCGATGTCTGGCCAAACCCTAATATTCGTTGGGTCGAACTTGCCTATAAACTCGACCTCAACGAGTTTCGCGGCAATGAAACGGTGCAACTGATGGTGGCGCATATCGCACCTCGGTAGTACACACAGCAGGAACCCCCAACAGGATCGGATTGTCGACTAGGCTCTAGACACGGTTTTTTCATTGCGTGTCTAGACGCCTATTCCTGTCTGAGAGGTCCCCATGAGCCTGTTGTTAGAACCCTATACCCTTCGCCAGTTGACACTGCGCAACCGCATTGCCGTGTCCCCGATGTGTCAGTACTCAGCGGTGGATGGCCTGACTAATGACTGGCACCTGGTCCACTTGGGCAGTCGTGCAGTGGGCGGTGCGGGCCTCGTGTTTACCGAAGCCGTTGCGGTCACCAAAGATGGCCGGATCACCCCGGAGGATCTGGGCCTGTGGAATGACGAGCAGATCGAGGGCCTGCAACGCATCACCCGATTTATCAATGCTCAAGGCGTGGTCGCTGGCATACAACTGGCTCATGCCGGACGTAAAGCTAGTAGCTGGCGCCCGTGGTTGGGCAAGTCGGGCAGTATCAAGGCCGATGAGGGCGGCTGGACCCCGTGGGGGCCATCACCGATTGCCTTCGATCCCAAACACACTGCACCGGTGCAACTCAGCGAGGGGCAGATTCAGGAAGTGATTCAGGCCTTCGTTGCAGCCGCAAAGCGAGCGCTGACGGCAGGCTTCAAGGTTGTGGAAGTGCACGCCGCTCACGGTTATCTCCTGCATCAGTTTCTGTCGCCGTTGAGTAATCAGCGTCAGGATAAATACGGCGGTTCGTTCGAAAATCGTATCCGCTTGACCCTTGAGGTGACTCAAGCGGTGCGTGCTGTCTGGCCTGAGGAGTTGCCATTGTTTGTGCGCGTCTCGGCGACTGACTGGGTGGAGGATGGCTGGAATCCTGATGAAACCGTCGAGCTGGCGCGTCGCCTGAAAGACCTCGGGGTCGACCTTATTGATGTGTCCTCCGGGGGCACTTCTGCCAATGCGGAAATCCCGGTTGGCCCCGGTTATCAGACCCGTTTTGCCGAGCGAGTGAAAAAAGAGTCCGGCATCGCGACCGGTACCGTCGGCATGATTACCGAGCCTGCTCAGGCTGAACACATCCTGCGTACCGGTCAGGCCGATATCATTCTGCTGGCTCGCGAATTGTTGCGTGACCCGTATTGGCCACTGCACGCTGATGACGACCTTGGCGGCCGCAAGGCAACCTGGCCCGCTCAGTACCAGCGCGCGACCCACCGTGACCAGCCGATTCATGAGTCTGATTTGCGCGATTGATCAGAGATGAGGTGACAGGCACCCCGCCATCGATGGGGCTTGTCACCGCGGTGGGGGGTGTCTGAAAACGCGAGCTTGTAGGAGCTGCCGAAGGCTGCGATCGCGGTATGCCAGGATGAATGCATCGCAGCCTTCGGCAGCTCCTACAGGAAATGCGTTTTAATCGCTGGTTTGCATGCTCTGTAATAAGAGTTCCTGAGCACCGCGGCGGCAGATTGTCTTTTACACCGCGTCTCGAATCCCGGTCATGCACAAAAAATTCAATGCTTGAACATCACATGCCTCACGGTGGTGTAGTCCTCCAGCCCATACATCGACATGTCTTTGCCATAGCCCGAGAGCTTCTGGCCGCCGTGAGGCATTTCGCTGACCAGCATGAAGTGGGTGTTCACCCATGTGCAGCCGTATTGCAGGCGCGCGGCCAGGCGATGAGCGCGGCCGATGTCCCGGGTCCAGACTGACGACGCCAGGCCGTAATCCGATTCATTGGCCCAGGCCAGTACTTGGGCTTCGTCATCAAAACGGGTAACCGACACCACCGGACCAAACACCTCGCGTTTGACGATTTCATCATCCTGTTGTGCGTCGGCAATCACTGTTGGCTCAAAGAAGTAGCCGTTGCCCTCTATCGCTTTGCCGCCTGTCACCAGGCGCATGTGCGACTGGGCCAGCGCACGTTCGACGAAGCCGGCTACACGGTCTCGATGCTGGGCACTGATCAAAGGTCCCATTTCGGTTTCAGGATCATTCTGCAGGCCATGTTTGATACTGCTCACGGCTTCACCCAGCTTCGTGACGAAAGCGTCATAGACAGCGTTTTGTGCGTAGATCCGGCACGCCGCGGTGCAGTCCTGACCCGCGTTGTAGAAGCCGAAAGTACGAATGCCTTCGACGGCTGCGTCGATGTCAGCATCGTCAAAGATGATCACCGGGGCTTTGCCACCCAGTTCCATGTGCATGCGTTTTACGCTGGCCGCCGTGCTGGAGATGATGTGCGCGCCTGTGGCGATTGAGCCCGTCAGCGACACCATGCGCACTTTTGAATGACTCACCAAAGCGTTACCCACGGTAGTGCCGCGTCCGAACACCAGATTCAGCACGCCTGCCGGAAAGATCCCAGCCGCCAGCTCTACGAGACGCAACGCGGTCAGCGGCGTCATTTCCGAGGGTTTGAGCACGACGGTATTGCCTGCTGCGAGTGCCGGCGCGATTTTCCAGGCGACCATCATCAGCGGGTAATTCCAGGGCGCAATCGACGCGATGACGCCAATCGGATCGCGACGGATCATCGACGTATGACCGGGTAGATACTCGCCTGCCGCCGATCCGCCCATGCAGCGACTGGCGCCCGCGAAGAAGCGGAACACATCGGCAATCGCTGGAATCTCGTCATTGAGCGCGGCGCTGTAGGGCTTGCCGCAATTGTCAGATTCCAGCTTTGCCAGCTCTTCACCGTGGGCGTCTATGGCGTCTGCCAGCTTGAGCAGCAAGAGCGAGCGATCCTTCGGAGCGGTCTGCGACCAGCTTTCAAATGCAGCGTCCGCAGCACGCACCGCGCTGTCGACCTGGGCTTCGCTGGCTTCATTGATTTCCACCAGCACGCGGCCCAGTGCCGGGTTGAACACTGACTGCTGGGGACCTTCACCTTTCACCAATTGGCCGTTGATCAACAGTTTGGTTTGCATGGGGGGCATCTCCTTTTGGCTCTGGATTATTTTCCACCGCTTCCCGCCACGCTTTCACCGCCGCGGGTCAGGTAATACGCGCCAAGAATCGGCAGCATGGTGACGATCATGACCAGCATGGCCACTACGTTGGTGACGGGCACATCCCTGGGTCGACTCAGTTGGTTAAGCAACCAGATCGGTAACGTGCGCTCGTGTCCTGCGGTGAAGGTGGTGACAATGATTTCATCGAACGACAGCGCAAAAGCCAGCATGCCGCCTGCCAGCAAGGCCGAGCCGAGGTTGGGCAGAATGATGTAGCGAAAGGTTTGCAAGCCGTCTGCGCCCAGATCCATCGACGCTTCAATCAGGTTCTGGGAGGTGCGGCGTAATCGAGCGATGACATTGTTGTAGACGATCACCACGCAGAAGGTGGCATGGCCGACGATGATGGTGAACATGCCCGGCTCTATCCCCAGGGTTTTGAACGCCGCCAGCAAGGCCAGTCCCGTGATGATGCCGGGCAAGGCGATGGGCAGGATCAACACCAGCGAAATGGAGTCTTTGCCGAAGAAGTCACGCCGGTACAGGGCGAGAGAGGCGAGGGTGCCCAGTACCATGGCTATCAACGTTGCGATAAGCGCGATCTTCAAGGACAGCTTGATCGCTTCAAGCACGTCAGGGCGGGAGAACGCCACGCTGAACCACTTCAGGGTAAAGCCTTGGGGCGGGAAGCTGAAGGCGGCGTCCTGAGTGTTGAACGCATACATGAAAATAATCAGGATCGGAAAGTGCAGAAATACCAGGCCGCCCCAGGCTGCCAGTTTCAGCCAGATGGAGGCCCGTTCTGACGGGGGCACAGTGTCAGAGCGCATCGAAAGCCCCCAGTCGTTTGACGATGGACAGGTAAACGGCGATCAGCAGAATAGGCACCAGCGTGAACGCAGCTGCCATGGGCATGTTGCCGATGGCGCCTTGCTGGGCATACACCATACTGCCGACGAAATAGCCCGGGGGGCCGATCAGTTGCGGCACGATGAAGTCACCCAGGGTCAGAGAAAAGGTGAAGATCGACCCCGCAGCGATGCCCGGTATGGCTAACGGCAGGATGACCTGCGTGAATGTCTGCCAGGGGCGAGCGCCCAGGTCTGCTGAGGCTTGCAGCAGGGTCGGCGGCAGTCGCTCCAGCGAAGCCTGGATTGGCAGAATCATGAATGGCAGCCAGATATAGACGAAGACCATGAAGCGTCCCAGATACGAAGTCGACAGGGTGCTGCCACCAACTCCGGGTATCCCCAGAATGAACTGCAACACCGGTTCCAGCCCCAGGTGCTGAATGAACCATTGCGCCACGCCGCCTTTGGCCAGTAATAACGTCCAGGCGTAGGCCTTGACGATGTAGCTGGCCCACATCGGCAACATCACGGCGATGTAAAAAAACGCTTTGGTTTTGCCTCGGGTATACCGCGCCATGTAATACGCGATGGGAAAGGCGATGATGCCGCTGGCGATGGAGACCGCGATTGCCATAGTCAGCGTACGTTTGATGACATCGAAGTTTGCCGGTTGCAGCAGCGCCGAGAAGTTGCTCAGGGTCAGGTCCGGCGTGACCGTCATGCTGAAGTCGTCGAACGTGTAAAAGCCCTGCCACAGCAGGCTGAGCAGTGAACCCAGATACACGGCGCCAAACCAGATCAACGGCGGGATCAGCAACAGCGACAGGTACAGATTCGGTCGTCGATAAAGCAAGTTGCAGAACCTGCGCATGACAGTGGCTGGCGGCTGAGGCAGGGCGCGGCTCATTTCACGAACCTGCGTTCACAGGCATGTCCCTGAGGACGACCATCGCTTCGCGAGACCATCGCACCAGCAGCCGCTGTCCTGTTTCATATGGCGAGCCGTCATCCCGCCATTGGCTGTTGGCCTGACTGACATTGAGACGCTGCCCGCTTTCCAGCGTCAGTTCGTAGCGGGTGGTGCTGCCCTGGTACTGAATGTCGTGCAACAGTCCGCGGACTTCAACCTCATGGCTGGCCAACGGGCCCTCGGCGAAACGGATATGTTCCGGGCGAATCGAGAAGGGCTGGGGGCTACCACTCAATTGCGCAGCGAGATCGCCATGCAGCACATTGGAGGTGCCAACAAACTCGGCAACAAAGCACGTCGCCGGGTTCATGTACAGATTACGCGGCGTATCGACCTGTTCGATGCGGCCTTTGTTGAATACCGCAACCCGGTCTGACATCGACAGTGCCTCGGTCTGGTCGTGAGTGACGAAAATGAAGGTGATGCCCAGTTGGCGCTGGAGTTTTTTCAGTTCGCCCTGCATCTGTTCGCGAAGCTTCAGATCCAGTGCGCCAAGGGGCTCATCCAGCAGCAGAACTCGAGGACGGTTGACCAGCGCCCGAGCCAGAGCGACACGCTGGCGTTGGCCGCCCGACAACTGCACGGGCTTGCGCTCGCCATAGCCCTCCAGAGCGACCATGGCCAGAGCCTCATCGGCTTGGGCATAACGCTCGTGCCTGGCGACGCCTTTTACTTTCAGGCCATAGGCGACGTTGTCCCGCACATTCATATGGGGGAACAACGCATAGTCCTGAAACACGGTATTCACGTCGCGTTGATAGGGCGGCAAGCCCGTGGCTTCTTCACCGTGGATGCGGATCGAGCCCGTGTCAGGCTGCTCGAATCCGGCGATCAAACGCAGACACGTCGTTTTGCCTGAGCCGGAAGGCCCCAGCATGGAGAAAAATTCGCCGTCCTGAATCTCGATGCACACTTCGTCGACGGCCTTCACCTCGCCAAACTGTCGGGACACATTGCTGAAATGGACTGCGAGGGGCATGGTGGAACTCCGATGAGTGAGTGCCTTCAGAAACTTCGTCGTCGCGCAGCAAGCGGGCATTTGTAGGAGCGCGCTTGCCCGCGATTCGGTCTTTCAGCCGATGAATGTATTGCCTGTGCTGATGCCATCGCGGGCAAGCGCGCTCCTACAGGACCCTGTTTGCTGCGCGACAGCGCTGTGTCAGTTCAATGTTTGGGTTGTTACCGGCCACCCATAATCGCGATGTAGTCCTGGGTCCAGCGGCTGTAAGGGACGTACTTGCCGCCTTCGGATTGCGGCGTTTTCCAGAATGCGATGTGCTCGAATTGATCGAAACCGTTGGTCACACAGCCTTGCGGTCCGAGCAGCTCACTGGCCTTGCATGCTTCGGGTACGGCAGGCAGGGAACCGAACCATGCGGCGATGTCGCCCTGGACTTTGGGTTGCAACGACCAGTCCATCCATTTGTAGGCGCAGTTAGGGTGCTTGGCGTCGGCGTGCAACATGGTGGTATCGGCCCAGCCCGTGGCGCCTTCTTTGGGGATGGTCGAATCGACCGGTTGTTTGTCTGCTTTCAAGCCATTGACCATGTAGCCCCAGGAGCTGGAGGCTGCAACACCTTCGTTTTTCACATCACTCATTTGCACCGTCGCGTCATGCCAGTAGCGATGGATCAACGGCTGCTGTTTGCGCAGCAGGTCGAGCACCGCTGCGTATTGCACCTCGGTCAGTTGATAGGGATCAACGATGCCCAGCTCGGGCTTGGCAGACTTCAGATACAGCGCAGCGTCGGCCATATAGATTGGCCCGTCGTAAGCCTGGACCCGGCCCTTGTTGGATTTGCCATCAGGCAAGTCCTGAGCTTCGAAAACCACACTCCAGCTAACGGGTGGGACCTTGAACACTTCGGTGTTGTACATCAGTACGTTCGGGCCCCATTGGTAGGGCGTGCCGAATGTTTGTTGATCAACCACATACCAAGGACCGCCCTTGAGGCGCGGGTCGAGGTTCTTCCAGTTTGGGATAAGGTCCGGATTGATGGGTTGAACCCGCTTGCCTGCGATCAGACGTAAAGAGGCGTCGCCTGAGGCCGTCACCAGATCGTAGCCACCCTTGGTCATCAGGCTGACCATTTCATCAGACGTTGCCGCCGTTTTTACATTGACCTTGCAGCCGGTTTGTTGCTCGAACCCGGTAACCCAGTCATAAGCCTTGTCACTCTCGCCGCGCTCGATATAGCCGGGCCAGGCGACTATATCCAGTTGGCCTTCACCGTCACCGACGGTCTTGAATGTTTCGGCTGCCTGCAAGCTGGCACTGGCGATCAACGCGGTGATTGCCGCGCTCAGGAGTGCGGTGGTGTGTGCTGACATCAGAATCCCTCTTATCTAATTATGATCGGGGCAGTAATCAACAGGTGTAGCGCAACAATGACGAGGCTGCGGGGCTTATTGCTTATTAGTGTTTGGCTAATGTGCAGGAGCGCCGGTCGCGTTGCAACATCCAGAAGCACACCCGACAACAGCCCCGACACACTTCGTTTTACTCTGGCCAATACCCAACCAAACGAATAAGTCTGTGGAGGCTTTCCATGAACACGCGTGGCTTACTGGACCAACTTCTTAAATCCGGCCAGGAAATGCTGCAGAACAAGGCCGGTGGTGCAGGGCATCAGCAAGGTGGCAAAAAGTCTTCTGCCGCTGGCGGTCTTGGCAGCTTGCTGGGCGGTGCAGGTGGCGGTGGTTTGAACAGTCTGTTGTCAGGTGCGGGTGGCGGGGCATTGGCTTCAGGTGCCATGGGCTTGCTGATGGGCAGCAAGGGCGCCCGCAAAGTTGGCGGTAAAGTACTGACATATGGCGGTCTGGCGGCGTTGGGCGTGATTGCCTATAAAGCGTATGGAAATTGGCAGGCCAAGCAGGCTTCTGCACCGCAGGGCGAGCCGCAAACGATTGATCGCCTTCCCCCGGAGCAGGTCGAGGAACACAGTCAGGCCATCCTCCGTGCGCTGGTGGCAGCGGCCAAATCGGACGGTCATGTCGACGAGCGCGAGCGTGAGTTGATCGAGGGTGAGTTCACCAAGCTGACGGGTGATCAGGAATTGCAGCATTGGCTTCATGCCGAGCTTCACAAACCTCTGGACCCCGCCGAAGTCGCCCGCGCGGCCAAGACGCCTGAGATGGCGGCCGAGATGTACATCGCCAGTGTGATGCTTGTTGATGAAGAGCATTTCATGGAGCGCGCGTATCTGGACGAACTGGCCCGTCAACTCAAGTTGGCACCGGCTTTGAAGGCGGAACTGGAGATACAGGTGCGTCAGGCGCAGGTTTAATGGCTGCAAATGCGCAATTTTTTTCTGTGTTGCTAGTAGGTATTAGCGGGTTTCTGGAGCATTCACTGGCCGGCAGCGCCAGGATGCTTTTCCTGCCGAGATAGTGCGAACACCGCGAATCGAGCGTCGGGAGGCTGAGTGGAGGTGCCGTGGTGTGGGTCGCTCGGCATGGATGCCGAGAGAGCGCCGTTGGGCCATGGATGGCCCGTCGGCGCGTGCCCACACCACGGTGCCGGAGCGAAGGAACCCCTGCGAAGCAGGGGCCGGACGTCAGCTATAAATGGTTTCCCCCCTTTGCCGAAACAAAGGGGGTCGACCGTCAGGGCGAAACCAGGCGCAAGAGCACCCTCATTTAATTGAAACTGCGCGGTGCATGACGCGCGAAAAGCAGTGAAGGCTGTAAATTTTGATCCGCAACATCCAACAAAACCCCCGCATTCATTCGAATACACAAGGCCTGTAAGAAAATTCTCAAAGGTTGGCGGGAATAACCCTAATTTATCTCTGAAACAACCCCCTTAGTTCGTAAGAGGCTGGGCTATACTCAGGCCGCGTTGGGCCGTTTGTCGGTCCGCTTCTTGAACCCGGCGTGAAGTCCGGTGTTGAACTCTTGAGGGATGACCGTGAAGAACTGGACCTTACGCCAACGGATTTTGGCGAGTTTCGCCGTAATTATCGCCATCATGCTCATGATGGTTGTCGTCTCTTTTTCCCGCCTGTTGGCGATCCAGTCCAGTGAAGAGGAAGTTCGTCTGGATGCATTGCCCGGCGTTTACTACAGCACCTTGCTGCGCAGTGCGTGGGGCGAAAGTTATATCCGTACTCTGGAGCTGATTGGCGAAGGGCAAGGCCGCGAGCTGACGGCACCGGAAAAGGATCAGTTCAACGACTTCGAGGCTCGTCTTCAGCAGCAGGTCGATAACTACAAACAAACTATTTTTGATGATGCCGACAAGGCCAACTTCACTGACTTCGAGCGTCAGCGTGAGACTTACACGCGGCTGCTCAACGATGTTCATACCAATTTTCAACGTGGTGATTACGCAAAAGCCAAATCAGAGTTTTACGACCAGACGCGGCCCGTATGGTCTTTAGGGCGTAAGCAACTGAACGACATCATTGTCATCAATAAGAAAGTGGCCGATCAGGCGACCGATGAAATCGTTTCTGCCGTGACTGCTGCCAAGATCAGCATGGGTCTTTCTCTGCTCATTGCGATCATTGCCGCCACTGCATGCGGGTTGCTGCTGATGCGCTCGATCATGTCGCCGATGCAGCGCATCGTCAGCATCCTTGAAACCATGCGTACCGGCGACCTGAGCAAACGGCTCAACCTCGACCGCAAGGATGAGTTCGGTGCTGTGGAAACCGGCTTCAACGACATGATGACCGAATTGACCGGCCTGGTTTCTCAGGCGCAACGTTCTTCGGTACAGGTCACGACCTCGGTTACAGAGATCGCTGCCACCTCCCGGCAGCAACAGGCGACCGCCACTGAAACCGCTGCAACCACCACTGAAATCGGTGCTACTTCGCGGGAAATCGCAGCGACTTCCCGTGATCTGGTGCGCACCATGACTGAAGTCACCAGCGCTGCCGATCAGGCTTCTATTCTCGCGGGTTCCGGCCAGCAGGGGCTGGCGCGCATGGAAGACACCATGCATCAGGTGATGGGCGCTGCCGATCTGGTCAATGCCAAGCTGGCCATCCTTAACGAGAAGGCCGGGAACATCAATCAGGTGGTCGTCACCATCGTCAAGGTTGCCGATCAGACTAACCTGCTGTCGCTAAACGCCGCGATTGAAGCTGAAAAAGCCGGTGAGTATGGCCGTGGTTTTGCCGTGGTCGCGACCGAAGTGCGTCGCCTGGCTGACCAGACAGCCGTGGCCACCTACGATATCGAGCAGATGGTCCGTGAGATTCAGTCGGCGGTATCTGCTGGCGTGATGGGCATGGACAAGTTTTCCGAAGAAGTCCGTCGCGGCATGTTCGAAGTCACTCAAGTGGGCGAGCAACTGACGCAGATTATTCATCAGGTACAGGCGCTCGCACCTCGTGTGCTGATGGTCAACGAAGGCATGCAGGCTCAGGCCACCGGTGCCGAGCAGATCAACCAGGCGCTCGTCCAGTTGGGCGACGCCAGCAGCCAGACTGTGGAGTCCTTGCGTCAGGCCAGTTTTGCCATCGATGAGTTGAGTCAGGTGGCGGTCGGTTTGCGCAGCGGCGTCTCGCGTTTCAAAGTCTGAGTACTGGCCATGAGCGAGCTACCGGTCAGTCGCGGCAGTTCTTCGGTAGCCCCGAAGAACAAGCTGTTCCTGCTATTCCGTATTGGCGATGAACGTTATGCCCTTGAGGCGGTGGAAATCGCCGAAGTGTTGCCTCGCCTGCCTCTCAAGGTCATTGCCCAGGCTCCACACTGGGTGGCGGGCATACTGGCCCATCGTGCGCAGATGATCCCGGTCATCGACCTGGCCGCGTTGGCTTTTGGTCAGAGCGCCAAGTCACGCACCAGCACGCGACTGGTGCTGGTGCATTACCAGGTCGATGCCCTGCAACCGAAACGCTTGCTCGGGCTGATTATCGAACAAGCCACTGACATGCTGAGATGCGCGCCAGACGAGTTCATGGATTACGGACTGGACAACCCCGATGCTGCTTATCTGGGACCGGTGCGTGAGGATGCGTTGGGGCTGGTGCAGTGGATCGGTATTCAGGACCTGCTCAGTGATCAGGTGCGTAAGCTGCTTTATCCGGCGCAGCCCTCGGAGTTTGAATTCATAGGAGAGGTGCCATGAGTCGTGAGGCACGCTTCTTCAGTTTTCTCAAAGATCGCATTGGTCTGGACGTGGCTTCCATTGGCGAAGCCATCGTTGAACGTGCCATACGCCAGCGCTATCTGGCGACCAAGGCCGCAGACAGTGATGACTATTGGCATCTGCTGCAGTCTTCGATGGACGAGCAGCAGGCGCTGATTGAAGCAGTGATCGTTCCCGAAACCTGGTTTTTTCGTTATCCGGAATCCTTTGTTTCATTAGGCAACCTGGCCAAGGCTCGCATTGCCGAACTGAGCAGCGTGCGGCCGATCCGTATCCTCAGCTTGCCGTGTTCCACCGGTGAGGAGCCTTACTCGATTGCGATGGCTCTGTTTGACGCCGGTGCTCTGGCACAGCAGTTCGCGATCGACGCGATGGACATCAGCCCGATATCGATCCAGCGTGCGCAACGCGGTGTGTACGGCAAGAACTCGTTTCGCGGCGAGGACATTTCCTTTCGTGATCGCTATTTCAATGCGACCGAAGAGGGCTTTGAGCTACAGGACCGAATCCGTGAACGAATCAGTTTTCGCGCCGGGAATCTGCTCGATCCGGCGTTGATGAACCAGACCGCCTACGACTTCGTGTTCTGTCGCAACTTGCTGATCTATTTTGATCAGGCCACGCAGAAGCATGTGTTCGAAGTGCTCAAGCGCCTGACCCGCGATGACGGCATTCTGTTTATCGGACCTGCTGAAGGCAGTTTGTTAACGCGCATGGGCATGCGCTCCATAGGCATCCCTCAGACGTTCGCTTTCAGCCATTACACAGAGCCGCAAGCCGATGTCGCAACGCCTACTGCGCCCATGCCGCGCAGCGGATTGGTGCCGCCAGGCTTTACACCAAGAAGCGTGCCGCGTCCTCCACCTCGGCCGGTTACGGCGTCGCTTGTGACCCCGCAGCGTTCAAATTCGTTTGCGCCGGGAGCCAGTACTGCGGCGACCGGCAAAGACGATATTGCGACGTTGCTGGCCACCATCGCCAGTCTGGCCAATGAAGGCAAAAGCGCTGAAGCACGCGCTGCCTGTGAGCGTTTTTTGAAGAGTCACGAGCCTGTGGCGCAGGTGTTTTATTGGTTGGGGCTGCTCAGCGAGGTCGAGGGTGGCATTGCCCACGCGCAGGGTTTTTATCGCAAGGCGCTTTATTTACAACCGCAGCATCCGGAAGCACTGGCGCAACTTGCAGCGTTGCTGGCGGCTCAGGGTGACAGCGCTGGCGCACGTCGACTCAATGAGCGTGCAGCCCGCAGCGTGAACAAGCAAGGTAGCCCGCGATGAGCAGAATCTACAGCTATTCGAGCTTCATTCACGAAGATGCCCAAGCCATTGATGATTGCTGGAACCGTATCGGGATCCACGGCGACCGGTCTTGTCCGCTGCTGGTCGAACACATTCATTGCCGTAACTGCCCGGTCTATGCAGCGGCTGCCACGACGTTGCTGGATCGCTATGCGCTCACGCGTGATGATCGCGATTACGCGCCGGGCGCCGATCTTCAGGTCGAGACCAAGACACGCTCCATTCTGGTTTTCCGTCTGGGCGAGGAGTGGCTCGGTTTCCCCACCCGTTGCCTGATAGAGATCGCGCCGTTGCAAATCATTCACTCGCTGCCGCATCAGCGCTCTCGGGCGTTGCTCGGCGTGGCCAACGTACGTGGCGCCCTGGTCGCCAGCCTGTCGCTGGTTGAATTGCTGGGGCTGGATTCGACGGGGACGCCTGCGCAATCGGGCCGGATCATGCCGCGTATGCTGATTGTCGCTGCAGAGGGTGGACCGGTAGTGGTGCCCGTGGACGAAGTTCACGGTATTCATGCCATCGAAGAGCACCTGCTGGATTCGGCGTCCAGTTCCGGCACCCATGCCAACGCCCGCTTCACGCGTGGCGTTTTGCAATGGAAGGATTACAGCCTGCGCTTGCTTGATGAAGAACAACTGTTGTCAGCGGTCAATCGGAGCCTTTCATGACGCCAGATGAAATGCGCGATGCCTCGCTGTTCGAACTGTTCACCCTTGAGGCCGAAGCCCAGACTCAGGTGTTGAGCGCAGGTTTGCTGGCCCTTGAGCGTGACCCGACCCAGGCTGATCACCTGGAAGCCTGCATGCGCGCCGCTCATTCGCTTAAAGGCGCAGCGCGTATTGTCGGCGTCCATTTCGGTGTCAGCGTTTCTCATGTGATGGAAGATTGTCTGGTCAGCGCTCAAGAGGGGCGTCTGTACCTTCAGCCTGAACATATCGACGCTTTGTTGCAGGGCACCGATCTGTTGATGCGCATCGCAACGCCTGGCGTGAGCAATGTCGCGCAGGCCGATATCGACGCCTATGTGGAACGCATGAATACCCTGATGGCGCAGGGCAGCGGGGCGTTGCGCGGAGCGACGTTACTGACGCCGTCCGCGGATGATGCCTTGCTGGCACGCGCGATGGCGCTGACTCAATCAACGCCTTCCGGTGTTGATCCGTTGCTGGCGCTGGATCTTTCTGCGCAAAACCCGCCTTCGGGTTTTACGGCCCCGTCAGTTCCAGGTCCGGATACATCTGCCGAAGAAAACCTTGCTGAACCAGCGCCTGCGCCTGCCATGCGGCGTAACCGTCGGGCATCCGAGGGCGGTGAACGGGTTCTGCGAGTAACCGCCGAACGCCTGAACAGCTTGCTGGATCTGTCGAGCAAGTCGCTGGTCGAAACGCAGCGCATCAAGCCTTACCTGGCCAATATGCAGCGCCTCAAACGTATTCAGAGCAGCAGCAGTCGTGCGCTGGACGATCTGGAAGCTACCTTTGGTGAGGCCGGTCTTGGCCCTGATGCGCAAAAGGCGTTAGACGAAGCGCGTCGTTTGCTGGCCGAAGCTCAGCAGATGCTGGTTAACCAGACCGCGGAGCTGGATGAGTTCGGCTGGGTGGCGGGGCAGCGAGCGCAAGAGCTTTATGACACCGCGCTGGCGTGCCGCATGCGACCTTTTGCCGATGTGCTCGCCGGGCAGGCGCGCATGGTGCGTGATCTCGGACGGGAACTGGGCAAGCAGGTCCGGCTGGAAATCGAAGGCGAAAAAACCCAGGTCGACCGCGACGTTCTGGAAAAACTTGAAGCGCCGTTGACCCATTTGCTGCGTAACGCTGTGGACCACGGCATCGAATTGCCCGAACGCCGCCTTGCAGCGGGCAAGCCAGCGGAAGGCTTGATCCGTCTCAAAGCATCGCATCAGGCTGGTCAGTTGCAGGTAGAACTGAGTGATGACGGCGGCGGCGTTGATCTTGAGCGGCTGCGCAGCAATATCATCAAGCGTCAACTGTCACCCGCTGAAACGGCTGCGCAGTTGAGCGAGGAAGAGCTGCTGACGTTTCTGTTCCTGCCCGGTTTCAGCCTGAAAGACAAAGTTACCGAGATTTCCGGACGTGGCGTCGGCCTCGATGCAGTCCATGACATGGTTCGTCAGCTGCGCGGCGTGGTTGTCGCTCAGCAGCAGGCAGATCACGGCACCCGGTTCGTGATGGAAGTACCGTTGACCCTGTCGGTGGTGCGCAGCCTGGTGGTGGAGGTTGGCGGCGAAGCGTATGCCTTCCCGTTGGCGCATATCGAACGCATGAGTGATGTGCACAGCGACGACATTGTCCAGCTAGAAGGGCGGCAGCACTTCTGGCACGAAGGACGCCACGTCGGACTGGTCGCCGCCAGCCAGCTGCTGCATCGGCCTGCGAGTCAGAACACCGAAGGCGTGCTCAAGGTCGTGGTGATACGCGAGCGTGATGCGGTGTATGGCGTTGCCGTCGAACGTTTTATCGGTGAGCGTACGCTGGTGGTTCTGCCCCTCGATCCACGGCTTGGCAAGGTGCAGGATATCTCCGCGGGTGCCTTGCTTGATGACGGTTCGGTGGTACTGATCATCGATGTCGAAGACATGCTCAGGTCGGTGGAAAAGTTGCTTAACACCGGACGCCTGGAGCGCATTGACCGGCGCAATCGTCAGATTGATGCCGTGTCGCGTAAACGCGTGCTGGTGGTCGACGACTCATTGACGGTGCGTGAGTTGCAGCGCAAGTTACTGGTCAATCGCGGCTACGAAGTGGCCGTTGCCGTGGACGGTATGGATGGCTGGAATGCATTGCGCGCAGAAGATTTCGATTTGCTCATCACGGATATCGACATGCCCCGTATGGACGGTATCGAACTGGTCACGCTTGTACGCAGGGATACCCGCTTGCAGTCCCTGCCGGTGATGGTGGTTTCTTACAAGGATCGCGAAGAAGATCGCCGTCGCGGCCTTGATGCGGGGGCTGATTACTATCTGGCCAAGGCCAGCTTCCATGACGATGCGCTGCTCGACGCTGTTGCTGAATTGATTGGAGATGCTCAGGCATGAAGATCGCGATCGTCAATGACATGCCTATGGCTGTCGAAGCCTTGCGTCGGGCGGTGGCCCTGGAGCCTGCGCACGAAGTGGTGTGGGTTGCGGGCAACGGGGCCGAAGCCGTACGCAAATGTGCCGAGCTGACCCCGGACGTTATTCTGATGGACCTGATCATGCCGATCATGGACGGCGTCGAAGCGACCCGGCAGATCATGGCGGCAACCCCTTGCGCCATCGTCATCGTTACAGTGGATCGCCAGCAGAATATGCACCGGGTCTTCGAAGCCATGGGGCATGGCGCGCTGGATGTTGTGGATACGCCTGCCATCGGTGCTGGTAACCCCCGGGATGCTGCGGCACCGCTGCTGCGCAAGATCCTTAATATTGGCTGGTTGGTGCGCCCGGAGCAGCGTTCGGAAACGGTCGTCCCGTCACCGCAGCGTGCAGGCGGCCAGCGTCAGCAATTGGTGGCCATCGGTTCCTCTGCGGGTGGACCTGCCGCGCTGGAGCAGTTATTGAAGGGCTTGCCGGTGAATTTTCCGGCGGCCATTGTGTTGGTGCAGCACGTAGACCAGGTGTTCGCCGCGGGTATGGCTGAATGGCTCAGCACCTCGTCCGGGTTGCCGGTGCGGTTGGCCCAGGAAGGTGAACCACCACGTCCGGGCACCGTGTTGCTGGCGGGTACCAACCACCATATCCGGTTACTCAAGAACGGTACGCTTGCCTACACGGCGGAGCCGGTCAATGAAATCTATCGGCCTTCAATCGATGTATTTTTTGAAAGTGTGGCGCGTTACTGGACCGGAGATGCGGTCGGTGTTTTGCTGACGGGCATGGGGCGCGACGGGGCTCAAGGTCTCAAGCTCATGCGTCAGCAAGGTTATTTGACCATCGCACAGGATCAGCAGTCCTGTGCTGTGTACGGCATGCCCAAAGCGGCAGCTGCCATTGATGCGGCGGTTGAGATCAGACCGCTGGAGACTATTTCGATGCGCTTGAAAGAGGTGTTCGCCCGATGAGTATTCAGGTGGGTTCGCATTCAGGCGTTGATCAGGAGTTCTTTAATGAGTGACTTGCAGCTGGACTCCCTCCAGCCAGATGACGAAAACTCGGCCATGGTGCTGCTGGTCGATGACCAGGCAATGATCGGCGAAGCGGTAAGGCGCGGGCTGGCCAATGAGGAGCGCATCGACTTCCATTTCTGTGCCGATCCGCATCAGGCCATCGCTCAGGCGATTCAGATCAAGCCTACTGTCATCTTGCAGGACCTGGTCATGCCGGGTCTGGACGGCCTGACGCTGGTGCGTGAGTACCGCAGTAATCCGCTGACCAAAGACATCCCGATCATCGTGCTTTCGACCAAAGAAGACCCGATGATCAAGAGCGCGGCGTTTTCTGCCGGTGCCAACGATTACCTGGTCAAGCTGCCGGACACTATCGAGCTGGTGGCGCGCATTCGTTATCACTCACGCTCTTACATGACCCTGTTGCAACGTGACGAAGCTTACCGGGCCTTGCGCGTGAGTCAGCAGCAGCTGCTCGATACCAACCTGGTGTTGCAGCGCCTGATGAACTCTGATGGCTTGACCGGCCTGTCCAATCGTCGCCATTTCGACGAGTACCTGGAGCTGGAGTGGCGTCGTGCGACACGTGATCAGACGCAGCTGTCGTTGATGATGATCGACGTCGATTTCTTCAAGGCCTACAACGATAACTTCGGCCACCTTGAAGGTGACGAAGCGTTGCGCCAGGTGGCCAAGGCCATTCGCGCCAGCTCAGCCCGGCCGTCGGACCTGCCAGCGCGTTATGGCGGCGAAGAGTTCGCGCTGGTGCTGCCGAGCACGTCGCCGGGCGGCGCCCGCCTGCTGGCCGAGAAGCTGCGCATGACCGTCGCGGGCATGAACATCCCGCATATCGCACCCGCACCCGGCTCATCGTTGACCGTCAGTATTGGCGTCTCGACCATCGTTCCTCAGCCGGGCAGCAACAGCCGTCAGTTGATTCAGGAAGCGGACAAGGGTTTGTACGCGGCCAAGCATAACGGGCGTAATCAGGTTTCGGTAGCGTAGGGGGGATTGTGGTGAGTGCCTCGCGGGCAAACAGGTATCTACACAGCTTCTGTATCTGTGTACATATCCATTTTGGGGGTAACGGCTGATATTGGTTGCGCTTTTACAGCGCGTCACTTTCGAAGATCCGGAAGCCGGCCCAGGCGAAAGTAACCAAAGCGCTCTTGCCCCACCACTGGGCACCTCGCTGTCGCTCGGTGTACCCGTAATCCGACATTGCTGCGTGGGGCCGCCGCCACCGGCCATCCATGGCCTGAGCCGGCTAAACCGGCATCCCTGCTGGTTTGCCCCACGCAGCGATGTCGAATTCCGGCCGACGTGGTTTAACGGGGCGCCTAAGATCAAAATCAAAAGCAGATCAAAAGCAGAGAGGGCTCGGGCCGGTAGGAGCGAACTCGTTCGCGAGACGTCACCACAGCCAGCAAAGGTTTCGTCTGACACACGGCTTCGCAGCCTTCGGCAGCTCCTACAGATGCCCGGCAAACCCACACAATCAGGTCGGCTGTCAGGCCGCTGGGTTCTTGATTTTGATCTGAAGCGTCCCGTTAAACCACGCTGGCCGAGCGCAGATTCTGAAGCGTGGGTAAACCGGCAGGGATGCCGGGTTAGCCGCACCTGGCCATGGATGGCCCATTGCGGCGGCCCACGGTTCAGGATCTGCGGGCGGGTACACCGAGCACCAGCGAGGTGCCAAGTGGTGGGGCAAGAGCGTTTTGCTTACTTTTGTCTGGGCCGGCTTCCGGATTCACAAAAGTGAGGCGCTGTAAAAGCGCAACGAATATCAGCCATCACCACGAAAATGGATATGTACACAAAAATCCCTGCATGGAAAAGATGTGTAGTAGATACCTACGCCGCGATAAGGTCACTACAGTACTGCCCAACGGGCTGCCTTCATCCGGTTCACTCGGGTATACTCACCGGCTTTGAAAATTTCGCCTGCGAGTGCTGCCCACCATGGAAATCAACCCGATCCTAAACAGCATCAAGGACCTGTCCGAGCGCTCCGAAACCATTCGGGGGTATCTTTGACTACGATCACAAACATGATCGTCTGACCGAAGTTAACCGCGAGCTCGAAGATCCAAATGTCTGGAACAACCCAAGCTATGCTCAGGAGCTTGGCCGCGAGCGCTCCCTGCTGGCGCAGATCGTAGACACCCTGGACGAAATGTCCTCCGGTCTGGCTGATGCCAAAGACCTGCTGCTGATGTCCGCTGAAGAAGAAGACCAGGCTGCCGTCGATGACGTGGCTGCTGAAGTCGAGCGCCTGCGCGAGTCGCTGGAAAAGCTGGAATTCCGCCGCATGTTCAGTGGCGAAATGGACCAGAACAACGCTTATCTGGATATCCAGGCCGGTTCCGGCGGTACCGAAGCACAGGACTGGGCCAACATCCTGCTGCGCATGTACCTGCGCTGGGCTGACAAGCGCGGTTTCGATGCCACCATCATGGAACTGTCCGCCGGTGAAGTGGCCGGTATCAAGGGCGCTACCGTGCACATCAAGGGTGAATACGCCTTTGGCTGGCTGCGTACCGAAATCGGCGTGCACCGTCTGGTGCGCAAGAGCCCGTTCGACTCCGGCAACCGTCGTCACACCTCGTTCTCGGCGGTCTTCGTTTCTCCGGAAATCGACGACAACATCGAAATCGACATCAACCCGTCGGACCTGCGTATCGATACCTATCGTTCGTCCGGCGCCGGTGGTCAGCACGTAAACACCACTGACTCGGCCGTGCGGATTACTCACGTACCGACCAACACCGTGGTGAGCTGTCAGAACGAACGTTCCCAGCACGCGAACAAAGACACCGCGATGAAAATGTTGCGGGCGCGCTTGTACGAACAGGAAGTGCAGAAACGCAACGCCGCTTCCCAGGCGCTGGAAGACACCAAGTCCGATATCGGCTGGGGTCACCAGATCCGCTCCTACGTGCTGGACGCCTCGCGGATCAAGGATCTGCGCACCAACATCGAACGCAGTGACTGCGACAAGGTGCTGGATGGCGACATCGATGAATACCTGATTGCGAGCCTGAAACAAGGGCTGTAACCCGTCAGCCTTGATCTTCAAGACCCCCGTGCAGACGCGGGGGCAACGAACCTGTGATGGAATATTTAAAGACATGAGCGACCAACAACTCGACCCGCAAGCCCTGCAACAGGAAGAAAACACCCTGATCGCCCTGCGCAAGGAAAAGCTTGCTGCCGAGCGCGCCAAGGGTCAGGCCTTCCCCAACGACTTCCGCCGCGACAGCTACTGCAATGACCTGCAGAAGCAGTACGTGGACAAGACCAAGGAAGAGCTGGCTGAAGCGGCGATTCCGGTCAAGGTTGCCGGTCGCATCATGCTCAACCGTGGCTCGTTCATGGTGATTCAGGACATGACCGGGCGTATCCAGGTCTACGTCAATCGCAAGACTTTGTCGGAAGAAACCCTGGCCGCGGTGAAAACCTGGGACCTGGGCGACATCATCGCTGCTGAAGGCACTCTGGCGCGTTCGGGCAAAGGCGACCTGTACGTTGAAATGACCAGCGTGCGTCTGCTGACCAAGTCCCTGCGTCCGCTGCCGGACAAGCACCACGGCCTGACCGACACCGAACAGCGCTACCGTCAGCGCTATGTTGATCTAATCGTCAACGAAGAAGTGCGTGATACCTTCCGTGTGCGTTCTCAAGTCATCGCTCACATCCGCAGCTTCCTGATGAAGCGCGACTTCCTTGAAGTCGAAACGCCGATGTTGCAGACCATTCCAGGCGGCGCTGCAGCCAAGCCGTTCGAAACTCACCACAATGCGCTGGACATGGAAATGTTCCTGCGTATCGCGCCTGAGCTGTACCTGAAGCGTCTGGTGGTTGGCGGTTTCGAGAAAGTCTTCGAGATCAACCGCAACTTCCGTAACGAAGGCGTCTCGACCCGTCACAACCCTGAGTTCACCATGCTTGAGTTCTATCAGGCATACGCGGACTACGAAGACAACATGGACCTGACCGAGGAGCTGTTCCGCGAACTGGCTCAACTGGTTCTGGGTACTACCGACGTCCCTTACGGTGACAAGGTATTCCACTTCGGCGAACCGTTTGTGCGTCTGTCGGTGTTCGATTCGATCCTCAAGTACAACCCGGATCTGACCGCTGCTGACCTGCAAGACATCGACAAGGCTCGCGCCATCGCCAAGAAAGCTGGCGCCAAGGTGCTGGGCTTTGAAGGTCTGGGCAAACTGCAGGTGATGATTTTCGAAGAGCTGGTCGAGCACAAGCTGGAGCAGCCGCACTTCATCACCCAGTACCCGTTCGAAGTGTCGCCGCTGGCGCGTCGCAACGATGACAACCCGAACGTAACCGACCGTTTTGAACTGTTCATCGGCGGCCGTGAAATCGCCAACGCTTACTCCGAGTTGAACGACGCGGAAGATCAGGCTGAGCGCTTCCAGGCCCAGGTGGCCGACAAGGATGCAGGCGACGATGAAGCCATGCACTACGACGCTGATTTCGTGCGTGCGCTGGAATACGGCATGCCGCCGACTGCCGGTGAAGGTATCGGTATTGACCGTCTGGTGATGTTGTTGACCAACGCACCGTCGATCCGCGACGTGATCCTCTTCCCGCACATGCGCCCGCAAGCGTAAGTGATGTGAAAAACGAGCCGCCTGTGATGGGCGGCTTTTTTTTGCGTGACGATTGAGCGTCTGAAAGCTTCAGTTCAGTCATGTTGGTTTACATTTGAACCGGAAATGGCATCTTGGCCATCTGTGATAGCGCGGGACTGGTAGGAGCGAACTTGTTCGCGAGGCGCCTGCATGACACACCGCCTCGTCGACAAATCGGTTCCTGCCGGTTTGGCGCATGCCAGACAGATCGTTTTCAAGCAAAAGGAAAGAACCGTCGTGACCCGTTCTATTGCTCAAAATGGTGCCGCTGGTGCCGCTAGCGCCGTGGTGCAAAGTGTCGAGTATCGCGGGCGCAAGGCAAGTCGCCAGGGCAGCGAACAACGCAGGCAGGACATTCTCGATGCCGCCATGCGCATTGTGGTTCGCGATGGCGTGCGCGCCGTGCGGCACCGGGCAGTCGCCGCCGAGGCAGGCGTGCCGTTGTCGGCCACTACTTATTACTTCAAGGACATCGATGACCTGCTCACCGATGCCTTTTTCCAGTACGTCGAGCGCAGCGCTAACTACATGGCCAAGCTCTGGGAGAGCACTGAAGTCAGGTTGCGTGAAATGGTCGCTCGCACTAACGGCACACCTGTGGGCCGTGCGCGTCTGGCCGACGAAATTGCGCTGATGGCCATGGAGTACATTCGTCACCAGCTCGCAACGCGCCGCGATTTTCTGATTGCCGAATATGCCTTCCATTGTGAAGCGCTGCTCAACCCGAGGCTGGCCCGGCTGGTGAATGCCCATCAGGATATTCTCCTGCAAGGCGCCTGCCGACTTTTGCAGGTCATGGGCTCTGTTCAGCCACTTCAGGACGCTCAAGTGTTGACGGGGGTAATGTGCCGGATGGAATATCAGGGGCTACTACACGGCCCGCAGCCTGACGCGGACGAAGAAAACCTCGGTATTCTCACTCGCCAGATGCACCTGGTACTGGGTACAACCAAGCCGGTTGACGAGTGATAAGCCCCTTTGGGGAGTAGCCAATGAAAGCCTGGCGCCTGTGTGTCGCCTTGTCGTTTCTGCTGTTGAGTGGTTGTCTGGTGACGTTCAAGAACCCGATCCCAGCTCGCGAGGCTGCGCCTTCGCAGCTACTGGGGACCTGGACGAGCAAGAATGCCTGGGGCGAGCCACTCGAACTGGAAATAACCCAGGCAGGTGACAACGAATACAAGGCTCTGAGCTATCGTAAGGGGGATCGCAAGAACCGCGATGAATATGCTTTTACGGTCTCAAGGCACGGCAGTCGATGGTATTTGTCGGCAGGATTACCGACCAAAGATGGCGGCCATTTTGTGATGGCTGGCTTCGAGCTGGCAGAAAGCGGCGAGCTTGTGGTCTACAACCTTGATCTGGATCGTTTCAGTCAGTGGGTTGAGCAAAAGGCACTGACTGGCGAAACAGTGCCAGCCGGGAAGGGTGAGGGGCTGTTGATTACCAGCCCGCTGGATGAGGTCTTCAGCTATCTGAACGACCCGGCCAATTCCGATGTTTTCCTTGAGGTGGCGCGTTATCAGCGCTTGCCGAAGCAGGGCACACGCCCAACCAATTAAGGCTTGGCCAACTAAGGAGCAGTGGGTGGACGAGTACCAGCAGACTATTCGAGCGTTGTCGGATCGTATCGTCGCAGCTCAGACGCCGATCCGGGTTCTGGATGCGGTGAAGTGGGACGATACGGTGCGCAAGGACTTTCTTGCGGCCAAGGGTAAAGCGCTACCGGCTGTGGACCGCGCTTACTATGAAAATCGACCGCTGGGTTTTGACTCCTCCGAAGTGAAGCTCGAATTCCAGAATATCGAGCGCGACATCACTCGGCAGTTGGGTCAGTTCAACCCTGTTGGTCAGATCATGCGTCGCATGTGCAAGGAATACCGCATGGTCGTCCGCATGCTGGAAGCACGAGGCACGGCGGATTTTGGTCTTATTTCCCAAGAGTTGTACGGTGCTGCGTCCGATGCGTTTCACGCCGGTGACCCAACCCTGGCCGACCTGGGCCTGATGCTCTCCGACTACCTCAATAACATTGCCGGGCGCGGTGACCTCAAGGATGAGCCGAAAATCCTGACCGCCAAGGACGCGGTATCGTTACTGCAAAGTCGCTTGAATAAAGTTTTTGGCGAGGCCGAAGAGACCATTCGCGTATTCGAGTCTGACGGTATTGTGGCCGACGCAGCGGCGGGTGCCGATTACATCAAGATCCGCAGCGATGCGATGTTCAACGAACGAGATGTTCGCGCGCTGGAAGTCCACGAAGGTCTGGTGCATGTGGGCACCACCCTCAATGGCCAGAATCAGCCGATCTGTACCTTTCTTTCGAAAGGACCACCTTCGTCGACAGTGACGCAGGAGGGCCTGGCTATCCTTATGGAGGTGATCGCCTTCGCGTCCTATCCGAGTCGGCTGCGCAAGCTGACCAATCGTACTCGCGCCATTCACATGGCCGAAGAGGGCGCCGATTTCCTTCAGGTGTTCGAGTTCTACCGTGAGCAAGGCTTCGGCATGTCTGAAAGCTACGGCAATGCCAGTCGGGTCTTCCGGGGCTCGGTGCCTAATGGTCTGCCATTCACCAAAGACTTGTCCTACCTCAAAGGTTTCATCATGGTTTACAACTATATTCAGCTCGCCGTGCGCAAGGGCAAGCTGGAACAAGTGCCGCTGCTGTTCTGTGGCAAAACCACCCTTGAGGACATGCGGACCCTGCGTCAACTGGTTGATGAAGGACTGGTCGTGCCGCCCAAGTACCTGCCGGAACAGTTCAGGGACATGAATGCCCTGTCGGCCTGGATGTGTTTCTCGAACTTCTTGAACCACCTGAGCCTGGATCGTATCGAAGCGGATTATTCGAACATCCTGTAGCGCCACTACCGATCCTCTGTAGGAGCTGCCGAAGGCTGCGAAGGCGGTGTGTCACTGGAATCCGATCGCAGCCTTCGGCAGCTCCTACAGGATATGTATTTTTATTGATCAGAGCCGCATCAAGAAAACAAAAGGAATCCCGCTTGAAGTTCCTGATATCCCTCGCGCTGCTCTTCTCTCTGACCGGTTGCAGTTCGATGCTGTTCTACCCGGAGCCCGGCCTGCCGTTTACCCCTGAAAAAGCCCACCTGCAATATCGCGACGTGACGCTCACCGCAGCTGACGGCACGCAATTGCATGCCTGGTGGTTGCCCGCAAAAGAGGGCGTTGAGGTCAAAGGCACGGTGCTTCATTTGCATGGCAACGGCGGCAACCTCGCCTGGCATCTGGGCGGTAGCTGGTGGTTGCCCGAGCAGGGTTACCAAGTCTTGATCCTCGACTATCGCGGCTATGGTTTATCCCAAGGGGAACCCAGCCTGCCTGCGATTTACCAGGACGTGGATGCAGCATTCGACTGGCTGAACAAGGCCCCGGAAGTGCAGAACAAACCGCTGGTAGTGCTTGGGCAGAGTATCGGCGGAGCGCTGGTCGTGCACTATCTGGCTGAGCACCCGCAGCAACGCTCGCGGCTCAAGGCGTTGATCCTCGACGGCACACCTGCCAGTTATCGCGATGTAGCCCGTTACACGCTGGGTACGTCATGGCTGACCTGGCCGGTCAAAACACCGCTTTCATGGTTGATTCCCGACTCAGACAGCGCGATCAACGGCCTCCCACAGCTGGCGGGTACGCCGATGCTGATTTTCCAGAGTCTCGACGACACCCTTGTGCCGCTCGACAACGGCATCAGCCTTTATCAAGCCGCGCCACCACCGCGGGTGCTGCAATTGACCCGTGGCGGGCATGTTCAGACATTTGCCGACCCCACCTGGCGTCAGGTGATGGTCCGTTATCTCGAAGACCCACAGCACTTCAATGGGCTACGTCGTTTGGCCGAAGTGCCGAACTACCCGGTGCCCTCCGAAAAAGAAACGCCTGAGAACCGCAATGAGTGAAGAACGTAACGCTATACCTTTGATCATCACCGGCATTTGCACCATCTTCGTCACTGTCGGCACGCTCTGGTATTACGGCTATCTGCATTTTGCCAAGCCTGAAGATGCGCTGTTGCTCAATGATTTCACCATGATCAAAACAGTGCCGGGTGAGGACTACAAAGTCGCCGCCACCCCTGCCGCAGAAGTCGCCCAGTGCATTGATGGCGTGCTGGTGCTGTTCGATACGTCGCAGAAAGGGCTGTCGGGTGTGCTGGTCAACAGCAAAAAGCAGGCAGTGCGCTGTGTGGGGCAGGAGACGCCACAGCAACTCCAGCCTTAAATCGTCGCCGCATTCTGTAGGAGTGAGCTTGCTCGCGATAGCGTCGTGTCAATCGATAGGCAGGTGACTGATACGACGCTATCGCGAGCAAGCTCACTCCTACAGGATTGTGTAAGCAACAAAAAGCCCGGCCTGTTTTCACAGGCCGGGCTTTTGGTATACAGCGTCAGCGATTTACTTCATCGACGAACGCGGTGCTACCGGCTGATTGTCGTTGGAAACGGTCACTTCCACGCGACGGTTCTGGGCACGGCCCGAAGCGCTGGTGTTGTCGGCAACCGGGTATTCCTTGCCATAACCCTGGGAAACTACGCGGGATGGATCAACGCCCATTTTCACCAGTGCCATACGCACGGAGTTCGCGCGACGTTCGGACAGGGACAGGTTGTAAGAGTCGGAACCCGAGCTGTCGGTATAGCCTTCAACGATTACCTTGCGATCCGGGTTGTCACGCAGGTAAGTCGCCAGTTGGTTAACGTTAACCAGACCGCTCGACTTCAGTTCAGCCTTGTTCAGGTCGAACAGCACGTCGCCGAAAGTCACCAGCGTACCGCGTTCAGTCTGCTTGGCATTCAGGCTGCTTTGCAGTGCCTTGATCTGAGCGTCACGAGCGTCCAGACGGGCTTGAGCGCGCTGGGCAGAGGCGTTTTTCAGCTCTTCTTCAGCGGTGCGCAGGCTGATGGTCTGCTTGGCCACTTCAACGCGTTGGTTGGTCAGATAAGCCAGTTGGTCGACTTTCTTCTCGTCTTCGCTGTTGCGATAGGCCGCGTCAGCCTTGTCCAGCCAATCGCTGGCGTCTTTGGTTTCAAGCGCCGCGACTTTAGTAGCCTGCGGGTTGGTCTGCAGCGCCGAGAAATTGGTGCGTGCCTGTTCCAGGTTCTGGTTCGGCGGCGTCGAGCAAGCGGCCAGGGCAACACTCATGGCCAGCAGGGCAGGGATCATCACTTGTTTACGCATAATAGTTTCGTCCTTTAAATCGAATTCGAAATGCATGAAAAACGTTGGTCACAACGCTGGTTACTGGGCCGGTGCCGGTTGCACCTGACGCAGGCCTTCTTCACGTAGTTCGTTGACGCCTTGACGGGCGTCCTGCACGGCTCTTTCGGCCTTGGCTGCCTGGGATTTACGCTCCGCTACACGGGCGTCCCATTCAGCTTGTTCAGCCAGGCGACGTGCTTCGTCGTATTTCTGCTCCTGCATGGCAAGTTCGGCTTGCTTGAGCTTGTCTTGCGCGGATTTCATTTCTACGGCGGAGTACTCAGTGCCACCGGCGCTCACGGCGCTATTAACGGCCGACTGGCTCACGGCGTACTGCTCGGTCGGCGGATTACCAGCGCAACCGGCGAGGACGAAGCTGGCACCCAGTGCCAGTGCGGTCAGTTTCAGGCCGCGCAGACCTTTGGACTTGGTGTTGGCAGTAAGCGTGTTCATCGTGTTCGACTCCATTATGTAACTCCTGAAAATCTTGGGTGTTCCATGACAGTCGTTGGCCTGAAGCGTGCGAGGTAGCGTGGGGCTGCGCCGTTAGCTATCCGTAGGCTTTTCTGTAATGGCTAATGGCTCGGACACATGCGCTTTTTGAATAGTTCAGCTTTTTTTTGACGTCAATTCATTAGTCGAACAAGGGAACGAATCGTGTGAAAAAACGATCCTGGCAGACAAATACCAGGTCGTTTCGGGGCGGGCGAGAGCCGGAGACAGGTGTTACTCAGCGTCCTGCTTTGCGGACAGGTCATGCAGGTAACGCCGTGACAAGGCAAGGAAGCGCGGGGTCGGGCCGACGTCTTCGTAGATGGGATCACCCTCTTCATCAGTGGTCACCACATGCTGACCCTTCACGTAAGGGAAGCTGGTTTCAAGCTCTTCCAGTGCGGCGCCAATCAGTTCACCCAGTAGCTCTTCAGGATGATGCTTGGGGTACATTTCGGTCAGTGCGCTAAGGCGTGCAGCGGACTCCATGTCCAGGTGAATCGCATATTGGGTCTTGGTCAGCCGTCCTTTGGCGTTCTCTTCCCAATGGTTGGCAAGCTCACGGATTTTCATAAGGGCCTCTTCATTTACCTGCCTGCAGCAGGTCTGCTTGAGTACTGAGCCATGGCTCAGGAATGAGATTAGTCGGGTTATTGCAAACCGGTTTACTCACAGGGATTTGGCGTGCGCAATGATTTTGGTGCACTGTTGGTAGACAAGGGGTAGATCAGATTTCTGCACGCTTGTTCAGTAGCGACTTCAGTAACGACGTTCACTGGCTGGCTGCACCCATACAAAAAAACAGCGGGGGAAAGGACGATGGCTGATATCGATGCGCGCTTACGCGAAGATGTACACCTGCTGGGGGAGCTGTTGGGGAACACCATTCGTGAGCAGCGCGGTGGTGAATTTCTCGACAAAATCGAACGTATTCGCAAGGGCGCCAAAGCTGGCCGACGGGGTTCTGCGGAGGGGACCGAGCAACTCACTTCCAGCGTCGACGGTCTTGCCGAAGATGAGTTATTACCCGTCGCCCGAGCGTTCAATCAGTTCCTCAATCTGGCCAACATCGCCGAGCAGTATCAACTGATCCGGCGTCGCGACGATTCACAACCGCAGCCGTTCGAGTCTCGTGTCTTGCCTGAATTGCTCGATCGCCTCAAGGCTGCCGGACAGACTCCCGAAGCGCTGGCGCGGCAATTGGGCAAACTGGAAATCGAGCTTGTTCTGACCGCGCACCCTACTGAAGTTGCGCGCCGCACGCTGATTCAGAAGTACGACGCCATTGCCGCGCAACTGGCGGCCCTCGATCACCGGGATTTGAGCAGCGCTGAGCGCGAGCAGATCACCGAACGTCTGCAGCGTCTGATCGCCGAAGCCTGGCATACCGAAGAAATTCGCCGCACACGTCCCACTCCAGTCGATGAGGCGAAGTGGGGCTTTGCGGTCATTGAACATTCACTCTGGCATGCAGTGCCCAATTATCTGCGCAAGGCTGATCATGCTTTGCATGCGGCTACCGGCTTTCATTTGCCGCTGGAAGCTGCACCGATTCGTTTCGCTTCCTGGATGGGCGGCGACCGTGACGGCAACCCTAATGTCACCGCCGCAGTGACTCGAGAAGTCCTGTTGCTGGCTCGCTGGATGGCAGCGGACTTGTACGTCCGTGATGTTGATCAACTGGCTGCCGAGCTGTCGATGCAACAAGCCAGCGACGCATTGCGCGCCAGTGCGGGTGACAGCGCCGAGCCTTATCGTGCGGTTCTGAAGCAACTGCGTGAGCGTCTGCGGGCGACCCGCAACTGGGCGCAGGCATCGCTAGCGGTGACTCAGCCTGCACCGGACAACGTGCTGCACGACAATCGTGACCTGCTTGGCCCACTGATGTTGTGCTTCCAGTCCTTGCATGAGTGCGGCATGGGCGTGATCGCTGATGGTCCGCTGCTCGATTGCTTGCGTCGTGCGGTGACGTTCGGCCTGTTCCTGGTGCGCCTTGATGTGCGTCAGGACTCCAGTCGGCATGAGTCTGCCATGACCGAAATCACCGACTACCTCGGTCTCGGTCGTTATGAGGACTGGGATGAACAGGCGCGTGTTGATTTCCTCTTGAAGGAACTCAACAGCCGACGTCCGTTGCTGCCTGCCCATTTCAAACCGGCGGCAGACACCGCCGAAGTGCTGGCAACCTGTCGTGAAGTGGCCTCTGCGCCCGCCGCGTCATTGGGGTCCTACGTGATTTCCATGGCCGGTGCTGCATCGGATGTGCTGGCGGTGCAACTGTTACTCAAGGAGGCTGGTTTACAGCGTCCGATGCGCGTCGTGCCGCTGTTTGAAACCCTCGCTGACCTGGACAATGCGGGGCCTGCCATTGAGCAATTGCTGAGTCTGCCGGGTTATCGTTCACGCTTGCACGGCCCGCAAGAAGTCATGATTGGCTATTCCGATTCCGCCAAGGATGCGGGCACCACCGCCTCGGCCTGGGCGCAGTATCGGGCGCAGGAAAAACTGGTGGATATCTGCCGCGCCCAGCAAGTCGAACTGCTGCTGTTTCATGGTCGGGGTGGCACCGTAGGGCGCGGGGGCGGTCCTGCCCACGCGGCGATTCTGTCGCAGCCACCCGGCTCTGTCGCGGGACGCTTCCGCACCACGGAACAGGGCGAGATGATCCGTTTCAAGTTCGGCTTGCCTGACATCGCCGAACAAAACCTGAACCTGTACCTTGCTGCCGTACTGGAAGCCACGTTGCAGCCACCACCACCGCCGGAACCTGCATGGCGAGAAATGATGGACAGCCTGGCCGCCGACGGCGTCAGTGCTTACCGTGCCGTGGTGCGTGAGCATCCTGAGTTCGTCGAATACTTCCGGCAGGCGACACCTGAGCAGGAGCTTGGGCGTTTGCCTTTGGGCAGCCGTCCGGCCAAGCGTAGGGAAGGGGGGGTCGAGAGTCTGCGGGCGATCCCGTGGATTTTTGCCTGGACCCAGACGCGTCTGATGTTGCCCGCCTGGCTCGGCTGGGAGGCCGCTTTGAACAAGGCGCTGGAGCGCGGCGAGGGTGAGCTGTTGGGGCAGATGCGTGAACACTGGCCGTTTTTCCGCACCCGAATCGACATGCTGGAGATGGTTCTCGCCAAGGCTGACCACGATATTGCCCAGTTATACGATCAGCGTCTGGTGGAACCGCGACTGCAACATTTAGGTACGCATTTGCGCGACCTATTGTCGCAGGCTTGTGCCGTGGTGCTGGGCCTGACAGGGCAATCGCAGCTGCTGGCTCATAGCCCTGAGACATTGGAGTTCATCAGTCTGCGCAACACTTATCTGGATCCACTGCATCTGCTTCAAGCGGAGCTGCTTGCGCGCTCACGCAATCGCGAGGCAAGTCTGGACAGTCCTCTGGAACAGGCGCTACTGGTGTCTGTAGCCGGTATTGCCGCCGGATTGCGTAACACCGGTTGATCCACGCGTTCGCTCAGGGCGCCTGGCAATTGCCAGTGCGCCATGAGCATCAATGACTTGCGTGCTTTTACCCGTCTCAAGCCACTCGAACCAATCCCGCACTCTGCTACCTCTGACCGGGGGGCGGATACTGCGACTTTTGGCGGCTTGTGCCACCCCTGTCGGCTGTGTATCTTGATCAGCCTTTGGCCATTCTTCGGCTGTAACCTTATTTGAGATTGGTCCTGCAGTGGCGAATCTGACGTTTACATATAAAAAATTTGAGGAGCACATCAATGCGCGTGATTCTGCTGGGAGCTCCCGGGGCCGGTAAAGGTACTCAGGCAAAATTCATCACCGAAAAATTCGGCATCCCGCAAATTTCCACCGGCGATATGCTGCGCGCTGCGGTCAAGGCTGGCACCGAGCTGGGCCTTAAAGCCAAAAGCGTCATGGACAGCGGCGGTCTGGTTTCCGATGACCTGATCATTGGCCTGATCAAGGATCGTCTGTCTGAACCGGATTGCGCCAATGGCGTACTGTTCGACGGCTTCCCGCGCACCATCCCGCAAGCAGAAGCTTTGCTGGCTGCCGGTCTGGAGATCGACAACGTGCTGGAAATCGCTGTGGATGACGAGGAAATCGTCAAGCGTATGTCTGGTCGCCGCGTGCATGAAGGTTCTGGCCGCATTTATCACACCATCTTCAATCCGCCTAAGGTTGAAGGTGTTGACGACTTAACCGGCGAGCCACTGCTGCAGCGCAAGGACGACGTAGAAGAAACCGTTCGCCATCGCCTGTCCGTGTATCACGCGCAGACCAAGCCGCTGGTTGAGTTCTACAGCAAACTCGAAGCCAAGAATGGCAAGCCTAAGTGCAGCCACATCGCAGGCGTTGGTTCTGTTGAAGAGATCACCAAAAAAGTGCTTGAAGCCCTGAGCTGATAACGCTGGTTTGAGTCAACAAACGGTCCGCTTGCGGGCCGTTTTGTCGTTTATAATGCGCCCCTTTTTTGATCTTGATGGATAACCCTGATGACCACCTTGCTGGCCCTGGACACTGCCACTGAAGCCTGCTCGGTTGCCCTGCTGCACGACGGCAAGGTGCTGAGCCACTACGAGGTGATCCCGCGCCTGCATGCCCAACGTCTGCTGCCGATGATCAAGACAATCATGGCTGAAGCCGGTATCGGCCTGTCGGCACTGGATGCCATCGCTTTCGGCCGTGGTCCGGGCGCGTTTACGGGCGTGCGGATTGCCATTGGTGTGGTTCAGGGGTTGGCGTACGGTCTTGAGCGGCCGGTACTGCCCGTCTCCAACCTCGCGGTGCTGGCTCAGCGGGCCTTGCGCGAGCATGGCGTGCATCAGGTGGCTGCCGCTATTGATGCGCGTATGGATGAGGTTTACTGGGGTTGTTATCGCGAGGCGGCGGGGGAGATGCGTTTGGTCGGGGCCGAAGCCGTATTGCCGCCAGAGCAGGTTGCATTGCCGCCTGATGTCAGTGGTGACTGGTTCGGCGCGGGCACCGGTTGGGGTTATGCCGAACGCCTGCCGGTCAACGTTGTTGGTCACGACGCCGGTATGCTGCCCCATGCACAGGATCTGCTGACCCTGGCGGCCTTCGCCTGGCAGCGTGGTGAGGTCATCATTGCCGACGATGCGCAGCCGGTTTATCTGCGCGATAAAGTGGCTACGCCCAAAGCCCGGTGATTTCCGGTGGGTATTCGCTCTTATCAAACAACATGCAAACCACTTGATTGAAATGCATTTTCTGTAGGAGCTGCCGAAGGCTGCGAAGCATTTATCCTGGCACTTCGCGATCGCAACCTTCGGCAGCGCCTACAGGCCACATGTTTGCCGCGAGACAGGGTAGCTTCCACAGGTACTGTGCCGTCCTGTGAAACCCTTTGTTATCAGTCAAAACACGACCTTTCATCGCCTGAAACCATCAATTCCCGGCTCGTTTCGAAACTTTTGCGATTTGTGTGGTCTAGTTAACGTTCGGGTAATTGCAACAACTAACCCGTGACGTTAAATTGCCACTATAAGATGCAGAGTACGCACTAATGCGCATAGACGGCCCCTCACAACGTTCATACCCCATCAAACGCAAGCCGCGTAATCAGCCTGCGATCGTTGATGGCACCTTCGAGGAAGTCGAAAACGACGCCGAAGTTGCCCAGCAGCCAGCGCACGGCGCTCGCTCAGGTGGTAGTGGGCAGGCCAATTCGACAGCCAACGTACCTGCCCGTCAGCAAGACATCATCTTTCCGCGTTCCATGAGTACCCGCGTAGCCAATGCCTTGGCCAGTTACCTGGCCACCGCAAGCTTCGTTGATTGGGATCTGGAAGTTTCCGGGCTTGATGTCCACGTTTGAATGATTCCCGCCTGCCTTACTTTCTGGGATGTCCGTCATGGAGTGAGAATGCCTGGCGCGAATCACTGTATCCGGAAGACGCTCGCAGTAACGAATTCCTAGGCCTGTATTCACAGGTTTTCAACGCCGTCGAAGGCAACACTACTTTTTACGCCCGACCCGCGCCTTCCACTGTTCAGCGCTGGGCTGAAGTGCTGCCTGATGACTTTCGCTTTACGGCCAAGTTTCCCGGCGACATCAGCCATGGCGGTGATCTGCGCCTACAGCTGCAAGCGGCTGAAACCTTCATTCAATTGCTGGCCCCGCTGGGTAAACGTGTTGCGCCTTTCTGGCTTCAGCTTTCAGCCAGCTTTACGCCGCAACGCCTCGCCGAACTGATCACTTTCATTGATGAGCTGCAGTGCCCGCTGGCTGTCGAAGTTCGTAATAGAGCGTTCTTCGAAAAGGGTGATGAAGAGCGCTTGCTTAATCGTTTGTTGCTTGAGCGCGGCGTCGAGCGCATCTGTCTGGATTCCCGCGCGTTGTTCAGCTGTGTGTCCAGCGATCCGGCAGTACTGCATGCTCAGTCGAAGAAGCCCAAGGTTCCCGCTCGCCCGGCAGCATTGACTCAATTCCCTCAGGTGCGCTTTATTGGTCATCCCGTGCTGGAAGCCAATGACCCCTTTCTGATCCAGTGGGTGACCAAGGTCGCAGGCTGGATCGAGGAAGGCCGCACGCCTTATGTGTTCCTGCACACCCCGGATAACCTCGAAGCGCCACAACTGGCCCGCCGTTTCCACAACCAGTTGATGGCACGCCTGCCGGGCTTGCGGCCATTACCGGAGTTGGACCGTACACCACCGGTGCAGCAACTGGGCTTGCTCTGAGGTCGATAACTGTGGCTTCAATAGCCGCATTGACGATCACAGGAGTCAGCAATGGATTCGCAACAACTTCTTCGCGCGCAGACTTTCAAGGCATTACACGAGCGTGATCGTGCATTTGTGATTCCCAATCCTTGGGACGCAGGGTCAGCCAAGCTGTTGGCGTCCATGGGCTTTGAAGCACTGGCCACTACCAGTGCAGGCTTGGCATTCACCTTGGGCCGCGCCGATGCTGAAGGTGCGTTGAGCTTTGCCGAGTCGCTAGAGAACATCCGCGCGATCGTTGCCGCAACCGACCTGCCTGTCGCTGCTGATCTCGAAAACTGTTTCGCCGACAGTCCGGAGGATTGTGCAGCCAACCTGTTGGCGGCCGCGCAGGCGGGCATTGTTGGTGGCTCTATCGAAGATGCTACTGGCAAGACCGATCAGCCGATTTACGATTTCGAATTGTCCGTAGCGCGGGTCAGGGCGGCGGCGCTGGCTGCACGCAGCTTGCCGTTCCCGTTCATGCTCACCGCCCGCGCGGAAAACCTGCTCAACGGGCGAATGGACTTCGCTGACACCTTGAATCGGCTCCAGGCCTACGCTGACGCTGGAGCTGACGTGCTCTACGCGCCCGGTCTGCGCACCCGGGAAGAAGTGATAGCGGTGGTGCATGCTGTCGCCCCCAAGCCGGTCAACGTATTGATGGGGCTTGGCGGCGTCACGCTGACGGTTGCCGAGCTCAGTGACTGTGGCGTCAAACGCATCAGCGTCGGTTCCTCGCTCGTCCGTGCAGCTTTCGGCGGCTTGTATCGTGCGGCTGAAGAAATCCGTACCCACGGCACTTTTAACTACGCTGAGCAGGCGCTGCCATTTGCTCAACTCAATGCGTTGTTCAAGGACTGAGGGTGCGCGGTTCTACGCTGTTTCTGGTTTTCCTGTTGCTGTGTGCCGGTATGGTTGCTGCCGTATGGCGAGGCTGGATTGAGGTGCCTGCGCAATGGAATCCCTGGGCACCGCTGGATATTCAGGCTGAGACCAACTTCCTGACGTCTTATAAATTGTCGCGGGTGAAGAACGACCCTCAGCTATGTGATCAGGTGCTGGGGTCGTCGAGCCTGCGTTTCAGTCATCAGGCTGATAGCCCCGCGTCCGCGAATTGCCCGCTCAGCGATGTGTTAAGGGTTCAGGGCAGCGAGGTGGCGCTCAGCAGCAGTTTTCTCGCCAGCTGTCCGTTGGCGGTGGCCTACGCGTTGTTTGAAGTGCACACCTTGCAGCCCGCCGCCCAGGCTGTATTTGGCCAGCAAGTGACGCGTATCGACCATCTGGGCAGTTTTGCCTGTCGTAATGTATATGGCAGAAGTAGCGGACGTTTGAGTCAGCATGCGAGCGCCAATGCGCTGGATATCGCCGGCTTCCGGCTGGCGGATGGGCAGCGGATCAACCTGTTGCGGGACTGGAAGGACGAGGGCGATAAGGGCCGGTTCTTGCGAGAGGTCCGCGACGGGGCCTGCAAGCAGTTCAATACCGTATTAGGGCCGGACTACAACGCAGCGCATCAAAACCATTTCCATCTGGATATGGGATCTTGGCGGGTGTGTCGCTGAGGTAGATGTTTTTGTAGGAGCTGCCGAAGGCTGCGAAGGCGGCGTGTCATGGGAATCCATTCGCAGCCTTCGGCAGCTCCAGATATCACCGAATCAACGAGATCAAGCAGCCATACGCAGGTTTTGCAGGATGATCGGGCGTGCCCAGCCCATGTCGTAGTTCAGTGCGCGTTGCTGGGCGACCATGGTGTCGTCATCCAGTGGCAGGGCAGGCTTGTCGGCCAGGTCCCACTCGAACTCGGCGATTGGCAAGTGCAGCGGACGTGGTTGAGGGCCGGGGCCAGGTATCACACTGTCATCGTAAGGATTGAGTACGTTTGGACGAACCCATTCGCTGTCGAACTCCAGGTTACGCTGCTGGGCGATCATCTCGCCGATGCTGAACGGTTCGTTAGGCGGGGGCAGCAGGTCCAGCTCGAATTCAGCGATAGGCAGAAACAGCGGTTCGGCAGGGATAAGCGGCTTGCCTTCAACCGGACAGGCGCGCTGCTCGACGATTTTGCCCAGCGTGCGGGCACCGGCAACAGGCTCGCCAGTGGCTACATCGGTAGCAACGGTTGCTGGATCAACAGGTTCAGCCGTTGTATCGCGCAGTTGTTCAGCCATCACACGGGCAAACGCATCCGACCAGATCTGGGTAACACCGCCCAGTGCCCGGCTGTTGCGCAGGGTAAAATCACCTGCGTGCGTTAGATAACCTATGGATGATTGCTGAATGTCTGACATATCGATCGTTACACGTCGTAGGTCTGGCAAAATGCCTGATACTTCTTTATCGGCAGATTTTGCCGATCATTAACACTTTTTGAGCGTGTGGACACAATGAGTGAGCAACAAGCGGGCAGTCGTATCCGGGTCGAGGCCCTTGAGAGTCAGAATCAGGAGCAGGCCGTGCAATGGGCGCAGCGTCTGGACCTGCTTTTAGGTGACGTTGACGCCGATTTTGCCCTGCAAGTGACTGACAATGGTCTGCAATTGCAGCAATTGGGTGATGATGCGCCTGGCCCGGTCCGCGTGGATTTCGTCGAGGGCGCGGTCGCCCATCGACGTCTGTTCGGAGGTGGTAGCGGGCAAATGATTGCCAAGGCCGTGGGCATTCAGCCGGGCGTTCGGCCTTCGGTGCTGGATGCCACGGCCGGGCTGGGCAAGGATGCGTTTGTACTGGCCAGCCTTGGCTGCCAGATGAGCCTCATCGAGCGGCAGCCAATCATTGCCGCACTGCTGGAAGACGGCTTGAGCCGCGGGCGACAGGATCGGGAAGTGGGTTCAATCATCAGCCAGATGCGTTTGCTGACGGGCAACTCCATCGAGCTGATTCGTGGCTGGGAAGGCGAGCCGCCGCAGGTGATCTATCTGGATCCGATGTTTCCTCACCGGGAAAAAACGGCATTGGTGAAGAAAGAAATGCGTCTGTTTCGGCCGCTGGTAGGTGACGACATGGACGCTCCGGCGCTGCTGGAGGCGGCACTGGCATTGGCCACCCATCGCGTGGTGGTCAAACGCCCGCGTAAAGCTCCCTGCATTGAAGGGCCCAAGCCGAGTTATGCGCTGGATGGCAAATCCAGCCGGTATGACATCTATCCGAAGAAAGCGTTGAAAGCGGTGTGATTGCAGTGCTTTGCCGCGGATTATTTGTGGGAGCAGAGCTTGCTCGCGATGAACGATAACGGGATTTATCTGAGCCATTGCAGCGCCTGCATCGCGAGCAAGCTCTACTCCCACAGGTTTTGCGTCTGCCCTGGATTCACCTCGACTCCGTGGGCCATTATTCCACCCCATACGCCCGCATAAATAACCCCACCACTTCCTGCACATGCGCTTCGGCGCTGGCCTCGTCTGGCCGCTCGCCGCAGCCGACCAGCAGGCGGAAGTTGCACACGCCTTTGATCAGGCTGAGGAAGTGCTCGGCAGCGGTCCTTGGGGAGTCGAACTTCAGCTGTCCGCTTTGCTCAAGGCGGCTCAGCAATCGTTCGGTCTCCTGAAGAATCCGTTGTGGCCCGGCATCAAAAAATATCTGCGACAGCTTCGGATCCTGAGTGCCCAACGTCACCATCAGGCGATGCAGCTCAATCGATTCCGGGCTGTTGATCAACACCTGAAACCCCCGCGCAACATTCAGCAGCAATGCCTTGGCAGGCAAGTCGCGATTGAGCTGAATGAACAACTCCGGCATTTGCTCTTCGCAGCGAGCCACGACGGCAGAGGTGAATAGCGTCTCCTTGTCGTTGAAATGGCTGTAAACCGTGAGCTTGGAAACCCCTGCCTCTGCGGCGACGGCATCCATGCTGGTACTGGCGTAGCCATTGCGCACGAATAGCTCTTTCGCAGCATCGAGAATGGCTTGGCGCTTGGCCTGATCTTTCGGTCGGCCGGGTCCCGGATTGCTTTGGGAACCGCTGTGAGGACTGCTGTGAGAGCCGCTTTGAGAATCGTCAGACATGTTCGTTTAATAATGTACTGGTGAGTTTGGTAATTTTTAATATACTCGCCAGTACAATTATTCCAAGCATCTTTTGCGAAGGGCTCCACCATGTTGCGCAAATGTCTGTGCCTCGTCCTGCCCCTGGGTCTGATGTCGTTGCTTTCTGGCTGTGGCCAGGAGGCAACCGCACCGATCACCATTCGCCCTGCCATGGTGATTCAGCCATCGCCTTCCGCGCAGTCCATGGACAGCTATCCCGGTGAAGTTCGCGCCCGTTTTGAACCCGACCTGGCCTTCCGGATTGGCGGCAAGGTCAGCAAGCGGCTGGTGGAAGAGGGGCAGCGGGTCAAGGCCAATCAGCCGTTGGCCGAGCTGGACGCTCAGGATGTACGCCTGCAACTGGACGCCACCCGTGCTCAAGTCGCTGCTGCAGAAGCCAATCTGCAACTGGTGCGCTCCGAGCGGGATCGCTACAAGACCCTGATGGATCGGCAGATGGTCAGCCGTTCGCAGTTTGATAATGCCGAAAACCTTTATCGTTCTGGCGAAGCCCGGCTCAAGCAGATCAAGGCCGAGTTGACCGTCGCCGATAATCAGACCAGTTATGCCGTGCTGCGCGCGCCTCAGGATGGAGTGGTGGCCAAGCGTCTGGTGGAAGTGGGGCAGGTGGTCGCCGCAGGGCAAACGGTCTTCACCCTCGCCGCTGATGGTGAGCGGGAAGTGCTGATCAGCCTGCCGGAACAGAATTTCGCCCGCTTCAAAACCGATCAGCCAGTCACCGTAGAGCTGTGGACCCAGCGTGAACAGCGTTTTCCTGGTCGGATTCGTGAGCTTTCACCTGCTGCTGATCCCCGCTCGCGAACCTTCGCAGCACGCATTGCCTTTGCCAGCGGCAAGGTACCTGCGGAGCTGGGACAGAGTGCACGGGTGTTCATCGAGGCTGCGCAAGCGGTGCCGCTGGCGGTTCCGCTCTCGGCCGTGACCTCGGAAAACGGCAGCCATTACGTGTGGCGGGTTGCTGCCGACAGTACGCTCAAGCGGGTTAGCGTCCGGCTCGGGCCTTATGGTCAGGAGTCCGTGCCCGTGCTGGAAGGCTTGGCGGCCAGTGACTGGATCGTTGCCGCTGGCGTGCACGTACTGCATGAAGGCGAGCAGGTTCGTCCTGTCGATCGTGATAACCGTGCGGTCAAACTGGCTGCGAAGGAGTAAGCACGGATGCGATTCAATCTTTCCGAATGGGCGCTGCGCAATCGCCAGATCGTGCTGTACCTGATGATCGTTCTGGCCGTCGTTGGCGCGTTGTCTTACACCAAGCTCGGTCAAAGCGAAGACCCGCCTTTTACGTTCAAGGCCATGGTGATTCGTACGCTATGGCCCGGCGCAAGTGCTGAAGAAGTCGCGCGGCAAGTCACGGATCGTATCGAAAAGAAACTCATGGAAACCGGCGAGTACGACCGCATCGTCTCGTTCTCACGGCCCGGTGAATCCCAGGTCACGTTTATTGCCCGGGACTCGATCTTTTCCTCTTACCTGCCAGAGCTTTTCTACCAGATCCGGAAAAAGGTCGGTGACATCCGCCAGAACCTGCCGCCAGGTGTGCAGGGGCCGTTTTTCAATGACGAGTTCGGCACCACGTTTGGCAATATCTATGCGCTGACCGGCAAGGGCTTTGACTATGCCGTGCTCAAGGATTACGCCGACCGTATCCAGCTTCAACTGCAACGCATCAACGATGTGGGCAAGGTTGAGCTGATCGGCTTGCAGGACGAGAAAATCTGGATCGAGTTGTCCAACGTCAAGCTCGCAACACTGGGCTTGCCCATGCAAGCCGTGCAACAGGCCCTTGAAGCGCAGAATGCGGTCTCGGCCACCAGTTTTTTTGAAACACCCAGTGAGCGGGTTCAGTTACGCGTCAGCGGTCGCTTCCAGACCGTCGACGAGATTCGGGAGTTTCCGATCCGCGTGGGTGATCGGACTTTGCGCATACGCGATCTGGCCGAGGTGCATCGCGGCTTCAATGACCCACCCGCGCCGCGCATGCGTTTCATGGGCGAGGAGGCCATAGGCCTTGCGGTGGCAATGAAGCCGGGCGGCGATATTCTGGTGCTCGGCAAAGCGCTTGAGGGCGAGTTCGCCCGATTGCAGAAAAACCTGCCCGCGGGTATGGAACTGCGCAAAGTTTCTGATCAGCCCGCAGCGGTGAAAACCGGAGTCGGCGAGTTCGTTCAGGTCTTGGCTGAAGCGCTGGCGATTGTGCTGCTGGTGAGTTTTTTCTCGCTGGGCATGCGCACCGGCATGGTGGTCGCGTTGGCGATTCCGCTGGTGTTGGCCATGACCTTTGCCTGCATGTATTACCTGGGAATCGGCCTGCACAAGATTTCCCTTGGCGCGCTGGTGTTGGCTTTGGGCCTGCTGGTGGATGACGCGATCATTGCTGTGGAGATGATGGCGATCAAGATGGAGCAGGGCTACGACCGGCTGCGAGCCGCGAGCTTTGCCTGGACCAGCACTGCCTTTCCCATGCTGACTGGCACGCTGATTACGGCTGCCGGGTTCTTGCCGATTGCCACTGCGCAGTCCAGCACGGGTGAATACACCCGCTCGATTTTTCAGGTAGTGACCATCGCGCTGTTGGCGTCCTGGGTGGCCGCAGTGGTCTTTGTGCCGTATCTGGGCGAGCGTCTGCTGCCTGATCTGGCGAAGATCCACGCTAAAAAACACGGCACTGGGCCCGACGCAGTGGATCCTCACGGTACGCCGTTCTATCAACGGGTACGGGCGATGGTGGGCTGGTGCGTGCGCTGGCGCAAGACGGTGATTTTCGCCACGGTTGCGCTGTTCGTGCTGTCAGTAGTGATGTTCAAATTTGTCCCGCAGCAGTTCTTCCCCGCGTCCGGTCGGCTGGAACTGATGGTGGATTTGAAGCTGACGGAAGGGGCTTCGCTGAACAGCACCGCCGAGCAGGTCAAACGTCTCGAACAGATGCTCAAGGATCATCCGGGGATCGACAATTACGTGTCCTATGTCGGCACGGGTTCGCCGCGATTCTATCTGCCGCTCGATCAGCAACTGCCCGCGACCAGCTTTGCGCAGTTCGTGGTGTTGGCGAAAACGATCGAGGACCGCGAGGCGTTACGGACCTGGCTGATCAGCAATCTCAACGAGCAGTTCCCGACTTTGCGCTCACGGGTGACGCGACTGGAAAACGGCCCGCCTGTAGGTTATCCGGTGCAGTTTCGGGTCAGTGGCGAGCACATCGATGAGGTCCGCGCATTGGCGCGCAAGGTCGCCGCCAAGGTGCGAGAAAATCCTCATGTCGCCAATGTCCATCTGGATTGGGAGGAGCCCAGCAAAGTGGTGTTCCTCAATCTGGATCAGGATCGGGCGCGTGCGTTGGGCGTAACCACCGCTGAATTGTCCAGGTTCCTCCAGCGTTCGTTGACCGGTTCCAGTGTCAGTCAGTATCGCGAGGACGATGAACTGATCGAGATCCTGTTACGCGGTACACCTGATGAGCGTCAGCAGCTCGGGGCGTTGGCGAGCCTGGCAGTCCCCACTGAAAACGGTACCAGCGTGGCGTTATCACAGGTGGCGACCCTTGAGTACGGATTCGAAGAGGGGGTGATCTGGCACCGTAACCGTTTGCCCAACGTGACGATCCGCGCCGACATTTACGGCAAGGAGCAACCTGCAACACTGGTCCAGCAAATCCTCCCAACCCTGGCCGATGTGCGCAACGAGTTGCCGGATGGCTATCTGCTGGAGGTCGGTGGAACCGTTGAGGACGCGGCACGGGGGCAGAATTCGGTGAAGGCGGGCGTGCCGCTGTTCATCGTTGTGGTGCTGACGTTGCTGATGCTTCAACTGCGCAGTTTTTCACGGATGTTCATGGTGTTTCTGACCGCGCCGCTGGGTTTGATTGGCGTGACGCTGTTTTTGCTGGTGTTCAATCAGCCGTTCGGTTTCGTTGCGATGTTGGGCACTATCGCGTTGTCAGGAATGATCATGCGCAACTCGGTGATCCTGGTGGACCAGATCGAGCAGGACATCGCCGGTGGGCTGGATCAGTGGTCGGCGATTATCGAGGCGACCGTGCGGCGCTTCCGGCCAATCGTCCTGACCGCGCTGGCGGCGGTGCTGGCGATGATTCCGCTGTCTCGCAGCGTCTTCTTCGGCCCGATGGCGGTGGCGATCATGGGCGGGCTGATCGTGGCGACAGCGCTGACGCTGCTGTTTTTGCCTGCGCTGTATGCAGCGTGGTTCAGGGTGAAGAAGGCGGGATGAAGGAGGTGGATCATCTGTAGGAGCTGCCGAAGGCTGCGAAGCCGATATTTCTGATGTACCAAGATTCGCAGCCTTCGGCAGCTCCTACAGGTTGGTCATGAAGTTACAACGCCCCAAACACTTTCTTCGCCAGACTCGTAGCCGCAGCTGCCGGGTTGGCGCGGATGCTTTCTTCCTGTTTGGCGATCATTTCAAACAGGCCATTGAGCGCCTGCTCGGTCACATAACCTTCGATATTTGAACTCTTGGCATCAAGCACACCCAGCGTGGCTGCCTGACCGGCAAAGGCGTTGTATTTCTGCGCCAGGCCAACCTTGTCGGTGGCTTGTTTGACGATGGGCAGGAATTTGGCGCGAATCTGCTCGCGACTGCTGCTGTTCAAGTACTGAGTTGCGGAATCCTTGCCACCGCTGAGAATGCCCTTGGCGTCAGCCACGCTCATTTTCTTCACGGCATCCACCAGTAACGCCTGAGCTTGCGGAACGGCGGCTTCGGCGGCCTGGTTCATGCTGGTTTCCAGCTGATCAACCTGAGCGCCCATGCCGAATTGCTTCATCTTTTTGGCGACTTTGCCAAGATTGCCCGGCAGTTCGATGCGTACGTCCTGGTTATCGCTGAAGCCACCAGGTTTACCCAGTTGCTTGACGGCAATTTGCGCGCCCTGAGTCAGCGCGTCTTTCAGGCCGCCGGTGGCGTCCGATTGCGAGACGTCGTTCAGCGACAGGGCAAATACGCTGCTCGACAGCATCAGACCCGCGCACAGGCTGGCAAACGTAAAGGGGAGACGAAGCATGAGAGCATCCTTTTCTTTGACTTGATTCGGAGACCGCCCGGGCTGAACCCCGGCGCGGTGGTGCATAGAGCCTATCAGGAAGTCAGTCTGGCTGGCGGTGCTGAAATCGCCAGGATCAACGGCTTTCTTCGACCGGCTCCGGTTCGCTGGCGTCTTCACTGCCGTGCAGCGCCACCTGGCGAATCGACAGACGAATCTCGGCAGGCAGTACCCGCTTGGCAGCGCCCTCGGCCAGTTCGCCCAGCAGCGGGTGATAACTCAATTTGCCAGCCGGGTCCTTACGCAATACGCCCAGGTCCAGCAGGGTCTGGATGAAGTGACGGAACAGGCTTTTGTCGAAGAATTCCGGAGCGTTCAGGCCGTGCAGGATCGATAGCCGCTGAGCCATCACCGTACACAGGTCTTCCAGTTCTTCCGCGCTGAGGGTTTTCTGTCCGCTGTTGAGCAGTAGCGAGATTGCCATGTAAAACCGCTGCAATGTCTGGGCAATGGCCCGCGACAACAGCGTCAACAACACAAACTCTCGGGAGCTCGGTGCGGGACGCAGGTAAACGTTGTTCTCGAAGCGCAGCAGGCCTTGCTCGACAAATGCTTGCAGCCATTCATCAACCACTTCGTCCAGCTTGTTCAATGGCCAGCGGATGAACAGCTCCGACTGCAGGTACGGATACAGCGCACGGGTGTAGCGCAGGATCTGCTCGCGGCTCATGCGCGATGAGCTCTGGAAGAAACTGGCCAGCAGCGAGGGCAGGGCGAAAATGTGCAGGACGTTGTTGCGGTAATACGTCATCAACACCGCATTCTGTTCGTCCAGGTACAAAATCTTGCCCAGTGCGTCCTTCTGTTCCGAGAGCAGGTCCATGCTTTTCACATGTTCAATCAACGCTCGACCGTCACCTTCCGGCAGGGTGGTGTGCGGCGAATACGGTACACGGCGCAGCAGCGTCAGATACAGGTCGAGGACCCGTTCCATCGCCAGATCGTCCAGCGCCAGCTTCTGGGTGGACAGCAGCGCCAGCGCAACCAGATTCACCGGGTTGATCGCAGCGGCTTCGTTCAGATGCTGAGCCACACGTTCGCCTAGGCGATTGGTGGTCTCGTTGAGCCAGGCGGGTTTGAATTGTGGCCCCAACTGCTGTTCACGCCAGTCCGGTTGTTCATCATCGAGGAATTCAGCCAGCTTGATCGGCTCGCCGAAGTTCACTGAAACCTGACCGAAGCGCTGCTTCAAGGCGCCAATGACCTTGAAGATATCGAAGATCGATTCTTTCTTTTTTGTCGCACCGCGCAGCTCGCCCAGGTAAGTGCGGCCTTCCAGTACGCGCTCGTAACCGATGTAGACCGGCACAAATACGATTGGCATACGTGAGTTGCGCAGGAAGCTACGCAGAGTAATCGCCAACATGCCGGTCTTGGGTTGCAGCATGCGTCCGGTGCGCGAGCGTCCGCCTTCGACGAAGTACTCCACCGGGAAGCCCTTGGTGAACAGCGTGTGCAGATACTCGTTGAACACCGAGGTGTACAGGGGATTGCCCTTGAACGTACGACGCATGAAAAATGCACCGCCACGACGCAGCAGGCTACCAATGACTGGCATGTTCAGGTTGATACCCGCCGCGATGTGCGGGGGCGTCAGGCCGTTGCGAAACAGCAGATAGGAAAGCAGCAGGTAATCGATGTGGCTGCGATGGCAGGGCACGTAGATCACTTCATGACCCTGGGCAACGTCCTGCACGCCTTCAATATGACTGACCTTGATGCCGTCGTAAATCTTGTTCCAGAACCAGCTCAGGATCACTTCCAGAAAGCGGATCGCCGAATAGGTGTAGTCCGAGGCGATTTCGTTGCCGTAACGCAACGCCATTTCACGGGCTTTGGCTTCGGGGATACTTTCCCGCTCTGCTTCTTCGAGGATCGCCTGTTTGACCAGCGGTTCGTCCAGCAGGCCTTTAACCAGGTTGCGCCGGTGCGATACATCGGGGCCGATTACGGCAGTCTTCAAATTGCGAAAGTGAGTACGCAGAAGGCGTTGGGTCATGCGCAGGGTCAGTTCGTAACCCTTGTTCTCGCTGACCAGATCACGCATGTGAATCGGTGCAGAGAACTGCACCCGGGTTTTGCGGCCCAGGATCAGGATGCTCACAAACCGCCGCAGCCGGCCAGTGACAGCCCAGCTGTCGGCAAACAGCAGCTTCCATGGGCTGGACTCGCGATCCGGCGATTGTCCCCAGAACACGCTGACCGGAATGATTTGCGCATCTTCGGTGGCGTTCTGGCTGACAGCACTGACCAGTCGCTCCAGTGTCGGCGGCGCACCGCGTTTGTCCTGACGGCCAAGCCAGTCCGGAGACGGTGTGAGGTAGAAGAAGGCAGCCGGCTCAACCAGCTCGCCCACTGACACCGGCAGGATAGGACGCGGCAGGCCGGCCTTGCGGCATTCGGTGTCGATAACCGCCAGATCGCTCATGGAGGGCGACTGCAAGGCGTAAAATACCGGCCGACTGCGATCCAGATTAAGCGTGAACGAAGACTGATTGATGGTCTCGGAACGAACCCAGAGATACAACAAGCGACGCAAGGTGCCAAATACAAGGCGGCGGAACGGAGAACGGGTCATACGGCATCTGCACAAAAGGGGGCGAGGCCCGCGAGGACGCTAGTGTGCCGTATCTGGTGGGGTTGGGCAAAAGGGGGCGAAGGGTTAAGATTTTATGAGCGGTGAACCCTGTGGGAGCGAGGCTTGCCCGCGATAAGGCCACCGCAACCATCAGGCCCATTGCGTCCAGCTTCATCGCGGGCAAGCCTCGCTCCCACAGACTTTGCGCCATTCCAGATATTTGCGCGATGCTGCCCGTAAGCCTGCGGGCGAACATAGAATTGCCTACAGGAAAAGAATGCGTTACGCCGTCTTCCAAGTAATCTCTTCTTCGCCATCAGCGCTGATACGAATCCAGCGATCCGCCGTCTCTTCGCTTTCTTCTTCAACCCAGGTGCCGGGTGCGCAGCGTACTTCAACATTCAGGGCAACGAACGCAGCACGGGCGCAGGCGATGTCGTCTTCCCATGGGGTGTCATCGCTGTCCAGATGCAGGCTGTTCCATTTACCTACCGCCTTGGGTAGCCAGGTGACCGGCACGTTGCCCGCTTTGCACTTCCAGGTCTGGCCTTTCTGTACCCAGTCGGTGCATTGACCCAGTGAAGCGCTGAGCCACTCGGCAATGGCCTTGTGATCAACATCAGTGTCTTTCAGGTAAATCTCGATATCGGGTTGGCGCATGGATGCCTCGTGAGAAAGTGAAAAAATCCATTCGCGGATTCGGTCGGATGCCCGTTAGCGGGGATCTTCGTTGTTTGTTATTGCAATACGAAATAATCGTAGCGCATGGAAACCGTCACCTCGAAAGGTTCGGCCTGTTCAATCACATTGGCGCGACGTTCTGCGCTGGCTCGCCAGCCGTGGGGCGTCATGGCCAGCAGGTTGGCGCGTGCCTGACCGTCAACGAGACTGAGCTTGAAACGCAGTGTCTCACTGTGAGCCAGTGACATGCCTTCTGGCACCAATGCCAGATGTTTGTCATCAGCATAGTCACGCACTTCGTCGTAAAGCCGCTCGCGCAACTCCATCAAATGCTCGCTGGTCGGGCCGACCCGCATCAAACCGCCGCCCGGCGTCAGCAGGCGCTTGGCCTCGTTCCAGTCCAGCGGGCTGAACACACTGGCCAGAAACTGGCAGCTGGCATCCGGCAGCGGGACGCGAGCCATGCTGGCGATCAACCACGTCAGCGTCGGGTTACGACGACAGGCGCGTTTTACCGCTTCACGGGATATGTCCAGCGCATAGCCATCGGCATCCGGCAGGGCTTCGGCGATTTGCGCGGTGTAGTAACCCTCACCACAACCGATGTCCAGCCAGTGCGCGGGAGCACGTTCAGCGGCCAGCTCTGCCAGACGCCTGGCGACAGGCGCGTAATGCCCGGCATTGAGGAAATCCCGGCGCGCCTCGACCATGGCCTGATTGTCACCAGGGTCGCGGCTATTCTTGTGCTGCACCGGCAACAGGTTCAGATACCCCTGACGCGCGCGGTCGAAACGATGGTTGGCCGGGCAGGCTACGCCGTTGTACACCGCAGTCAGCGGGGCAGAGCAGATCGGGCAGGTCAGCATCACGCGAGCAACTTGACCAGAGTCTGATAGTAGATCTCGGTCAGTACATCGAGATCGCTGGCCAGAATGCGCTCGTTGACCTGGTGAATCGTCGCGTTGACCGGGCCCAGCTCCACAACCTGCGTGCCCAATGTGGCGATGAAACGCCCGTCAGAGGTGCCGCCGCTGGTAGACGCTTTGGTCTCGCGGCCAGTGACGGCTTTGATGCTCGCCGAGACCGCATCGAGCAAATCGCCCGGTTCAGTGAGGAATGGCAGGCCGGATAACGCCCAATCCACATGCCAGTCCAGACCATGTTTGTCGAGAATGGCCGATACCCGTTGTTGCAGGCCTTCGACGGTGGATTCGGTAGAGAAGCGGAAGTTGAACACGGCCACCAGATCACCGGGGATCACGTTGGTCGCGCCGGTCCCGGAATTCAGATTGGAAATCTGGAAGCTGGTCGGCGGGAAGAAGTCATTACCTTCATCCCAATGCTCTGCGGCCAGTTCTGCCAGCGCCGGAGCGGCCAAGTGAATCGGATTGCGCGCCAGATGTGGATACGCCACATGGCCTTGTTTGCCGCGAACGGTCAGGGTTGCGCCAAGGGAGCCGCGACGACCGTTTTTGACCACATCGCCCACCAGTGTGGTGCTCGACGGCTCGCCGACGATGCACCAGTCCAGACGCTCGTTGCGCTCACGCAATCGCTCGACCACAGCCTTGGTGCCATGATGCGCCGGACCTTCTTCGTCGCTGGTGATCAGGAAAGTGACTTTGCCTTTGTGGTCAGGGTGATCTGCGACAAAGCGCTCAGCCGCCACCAGCATCGCTGCCAGGCTGCCTTTCATGTCGGCTGCGCCACGTCCGCACAGCATGCCGTCTGCATCGATCAGCGCGTCGAACGGGTCGTTTTGCCAAGCCTGTACCGGACCGGTCGGCACCACATCGGTATGACCGGCAAAGCACAGCACCGGACCTTCGTTGTTGCCATGACTGGCCCAGAAATTATCCACGTCCTCGATACGCATTGGCTCCAGCTTGAAGCCTGCGTTCCCAAGGCGTCCCATCATTACAGCCTGACAATCGGCATCAATGGGCGTAACCGAGGGGCGACGGATCAGGTCGCAGGCAAGTTGCAGCGTAGGCGAAAGGTCGGCTGGGGCCGTCATGTACAAAACTCCGGTTGATAGCGCAGTGGACCTGTAGAAGCTGCCGCAGGCTGCGAATTGCGATGCGTCAGGCTTATCACCTTCGCAGCTCTCGGCAGCTCCTGCAGATCGTATAAGGGCGCGAAAAAGGCGCCTATCTTAAAGCAAAACGGGGAGGGGAGGCCGCCGTTTATGGATAAGGGCGCTTATTTCCTCCCGTGTAAAAGGGGTGGCATCGCGCCGGTATCGTGAGCGTCCCTCAAGCCGCGTCAGCCCCTTTCGCCAACAAGTTGCCTCCTACCTTTAAAGGCGACCGGTCTGGGTCTCCTCGTCGCCGTGGTAGGAGCGAACTTGTTCGCGAGGCAGTATGCCTGAATAACCGTGTCAGCCCCTCTCGCCAACAAGTTGCCTCCTACCTTCAAAACGACCGGTCTGGGTCTCCTCGTCGCCGTGGTAGGAGCGAACTTGTTCGCGAGGCGGAATACCTGAATAACCGTGTCAGCCCCTCTCGCCAACAAGTTGCCTCCTACCTTCAAAGCGATCGGTCTGGGTCTCCTCGTCGCCGTGGTAGAAGCGAACTTGTTCGCGAGGCGGCATACCTGAATAACCGCGTCAGCCCCCACCTCAGTACATTTTCTGACCAATCACCCACCTTCAGGATGCCCTAACCCAGCCAAAGCCCTATAATGCGCGCCGGTTTTTGGGGTATTGGTCATGAGTTCAGAAGATCCGCGTTTTGCAGGTATCGCCCGTTTGTACGGCATCGAAGGTCTGGAGCGGCTGCGTGCTGCCCATGTTGCTGTGGTCGGTATCGGCGGTGTCGGCTCCTGGGCGGCCGAGGCCATGGCGCGTTCTGGTGTGGGTGAGATTTCCCTCTTTGATCTGGACGACGTCTGCGTCAGCAACAGCAACCGCCAGTTGCATGCGCTGGACAGCACCGTCGGCCGCCCCAAAGTCGAGGTGATGGCTGAGCGCCTACGGGCGATCAACCCGGATTGCGTGGTGCATGCGGTTGCTGACTTCGTGACCCGCGACACCATGGCCGAGTACATCACGCCGGATCTGGATTGCGTGCTGGACTGCATCGACGCGGTCAACGCCAAGGCTGCGTTGATTGCCTGGTGCAAGCGTCGCAAGATCCAGATCATCACTACCGGCGGTGCAGGTGGGCAGATTGATCCGACGCTGATTCAGGTCTGCGACTTGAACCGTACCTTCAACGATCCGCTGGCCTCAAAAGTGCGTTCGACCCTGCGTCGCGATTATGGCTTCTCGCGGACCATGAATCGTCATTACAGCGTGCCGTGTGTGTTCTCTACCGAGCAGCTGCGTTATCCGAAGCCGGATGGCAGCATTTGTCTGCAGAAGAGTTTTGTCGGAGATGGGGTCAAGCTGGATTGCGCCGGTGGTTTTGGCGCGGTGATGATGGTGACAGCGACCTTCGGTATGGTCGCGGCCACCAAGGCTGTAGACAAGATCGTTGCTGGTGTACGCCGCCCTTCGGAGCGAGCCAAACCGGTCTCGGTGCCGCCTCAGCCTGCTACTGCTGCCAACTGACGCATCCTTTGCAGCACGGCATTGAGGCCGTTGCTGCGAGAAGGGGAGAGTTGGCGACTTAAACCGAGTTGGTTGAACCAGTCCGGCAAATCCACTTGCTGGAGCTCCGCTGCCGACAATCCGTTGACCCGTGCCAGCAATAGCGCCACCAGACCGCGAATCATCCGCGCATCGCTGGCAGCGCGAAACTGCCAGTGGCCTTGGGTCATCTCGCCTAGTAACCAGACCTTGCTTTCACACCCATGAACCAGGTGCTCTTCGGACTTTTCATGATCCGCCAGAGCGGGCAATCGCTCGCCCCATTGCATGAGCAGTCGCGCACGCTGCTCCCAGCCCTGAGGTTGAGCGAAGATGTCCAGCGCCTTTTGTGCGTCGATGGGCAGGCTCATCGCAGCAACTCCAGCGCCTGATCCAGCGCGTTGAAGAAATGCTGCAAGTCGCTTGAGTCGTTGTACAGCGCAAGAGACACCCGAATCGCCCCCGACAGGCCAAGGCTTTTCAGCAACGGCATGGCGCAGTGATGTCCTGCACGCACGGCGATGCCTTGCTCTGTCAGCAGGTGGGCAAGATCGGCGTTGTGCACGCCATCGACCGTGAAGCTGACCAGCGCCAGTTGCGGCTCGCCCAGCACTCGAACACCATCACGCTGACGCAAGCCCTCAAGCAACAGGGCGTGCAGGGCAGCTTCATGCTCCAGCACTGCGCGGTGATCGAGGCTCTGCAAGTAGTCCAGTGTCGCGCCAAGGCCGATCACACCTGCAATCGGTGGTGTTCCGGCTTCGAAGCCCAGCGGTGCCGGGCGGAACTTCGCGTGTTCGTAATCAGTCGTCAGGACCATCTCGCCGCCGAACTGCCAGTGTTGCAGGCGCGGCAGCACTTCATTGCGGCCATACAGAATGCCGACGCCTTCGGGGCCGTACAGTTTGTGACTGGAAAACACGTAGAAGTCGCAACCCAGTGCTTTCACGTCATGTCGACCGTGGACCACACCTTGAGCGCCATCGACAACCGTCAGTGCGCCTTGGGCCTTGGCCAGTGCGAGTAATTCCGGCAGTGGCTGCCAGGCACCCAGCACGTTCGACAATTGGCTGACGGCCAGCAGGCGGGTACGGTCGCTGATCAGTTGCGCAGCGGCGTTCAGGTCGATCAGCCCTTGCTCATTGAGCGGCAGAATGACCAGTTTCAGGTCGCGACGTTGAGCCAGTTGCTGCCAGGGCAGCAGGTTGGCGTGATGTTCCAGCGCGCTGATGGCGATTTCATCGCCCGCCACGAACTCATGCTCCAGGCCGTAGGCCAGCAGATTGAGCGCGGAGGTGGCTCCGTGAGTGAAAATAATCTGACCTGACTCTCCGGCATTGAGCCAGTGAGCAACCTTGTTGCGGCTGTCTTCGAACGCCTGAGTCGCATGAGCGCCGGGCAAATGCTGGGCGCGATGCACATTGGCTGCGCCATTGGCGTAGTAATGGTTCAGGGCGTCGAGCAGGGCTTGAGGTTTCTGGGTGGTCGCGGCGTTGTCCAGATAGGTCTGGCCTTGCCGTTGCAGGGCGTCGATGGCTGGAAAGTCAGCGCGCCAAGGGGAAAACAGGGGCATTTGCTTTGACTCGGTGAGTCAGGCCCGATCATGTGATCGGACCTGATGCAGCATCGATCAGTTGTGAGCGTGCAGCGCTTCGTTCAGCTCGATGGCCGACTTGTGGGTTTTGCATTCCACAGCGCCGGTTTCCGAGTTGCGACGGAACAGCAGGTCAGGTTGACCGGCCAGATCACGGGCTTTGACGATTTTGACCAGCTTGTTCTGGTCGTCGAGCAGCGCAACCTTGGTGCCAGCCGTCACGTACAGGCCAGACTCCACAGTATTGCGATCGCCCAACGGGATACCGATACCGGCGTTGGCGCCGATCAGGCAGCCTTCGCCGACTTTGATGACGATGTTGCCGCCACCGGACAAGGTACCCATGGTGGAGCAACCGCCACCCAGGTCAGAGCCTTTGCCGACGAATACGCCAGCCGAAACACGACCTTCGATCATGCCCGGGCCTTCGGTGCCTGCGTTGAAGTTGACGAAACCTTCGTGCATCACGGTAGTGCCTTCACCGATGTAAGCGCCCAGACGGATACGTGCGCTGTCAGCGATACGCACGCCGGTCGGTACGACGTAATCGGTCATTTTCGGGAACTTGTCGACGGAGAACACTTCCAGCAGTTCGCCCTTGAGGCGTGCTTCCAGTTGGCGCGGTGCCAGTTCGTTCAGGTCGATGGCGCCCTGGCTGGTCCATGCAACGTTTGGCAGCAACGGGAAGATCCCGGCCAGACTCAAGCCGTGCGGCTTGACCAGACGGTGGGAAAGCAGGTGCAGCTTGAGGTAGGCCTCAGGCGTGGACGTCAGCGCTGCATCTTCGGCGAGCAGAGTCGCAACCAGCGGCTTGTGACTTTCGGCCAGACGGGTCAGCAAGGCAGCCTGACCAGCATCAACGGACTTGAGGGCTTCAGCCAGTTTCGACGCCTGATCGGTGTTGAAGGTAATGGCCTGGTTGCCACCGGTGTAACCCAGTACTGGTGTAACCGCTGCGATCAATTCAGCAGACGGGTTGATCAGTGGCTGTGCGTAGAAAACTTCCAGCCATGCGCCTTGACGGTTTTGAGTGCCGACACCGAAGGCCAGGCTGAACAGGGAAGTGGACATGCAAATACCTCTTACGAATTTAAAGGGCTATCTCAGTCAGGCGATAGCCGCTGCATACAGGTCTGGTTTGAAGCCAATCAGGGTTCTGTCACCAAGATCAAGCACCGGGCGCTTGATCATCGACGGTTGAGCGAGCATCAGTTCAATCGCTTTATCCTGGTCGAGGTCGGCTTTCTGCGCCTCATCCAGCTTGCGAAAGGTGGTGCCGGCACGATTCAACACTGTTTGCCAGCCGTGCTCGTTGCACCACTGGGTCAGATGTTCGCGATCGATGCCTTGGGTTTTATAGTCGTGAAAATCGTAGCTCACCGGCTTTTCATCGAGCCAGGTGCGAGCCTTTTTCATCGTGTCGCACGCTTTGATCCCATACAGGTGCAACTTGTTGATTTCATCAGCCACGAGCTTGCCCCCTTTGAGACAGTTGAAAAACGGTGACGGATTATGCCACGGACACGCGTGCTGGGCGTGTACTGCCGACGTCTTTATGTACCCGGACACGATGTTTTGCCTGATTCATACCTATGGGTGACGGCGGTGCAGCAGCTTAAACCGTTAATATGGCACTTCGATGTGCACTAAGTGCCTCCCTCTTGCAGGGGATCTGTAGGCGCTGCCGAAGGCTGCGAAACATTTATCCTGACAGACCGCGATCGCAGCCTTCGGCAACGCCTACAGGTCCTGTGCTTGCCGCTAGACAGCGTGGTGTCATGGATGCCGGGGCAGCACCCACAGAAAATCGCGTCAATGCAGTTCGACATGTTTTAAGGAAATCCCGCAATGCAAACCGCCTACACCGTCCTTATCCTGCTGACTCTGGTGGGGATCTCGCGGTTACTGGCCCGTGTTATCCCGCTGCCGTTGCCGCTGGTACAAATTGCTGCCGGGGCTTTGCTGGCCTGGCCCACACTGGGCCTGCACGTGGCGCTGGACCCCGAGCTGTTTCTATTCCTGTTTCTGCCGCCGCTGCTGTTCTCTGACGGCTGGCGCATGCCCAAGCGCGACTTGTGGCGTTATCGCGGGCCAATCCTGACCCTGGCCGTGGGGCTGGTGGTATTCACTGTTGTCGGCGCGGGCTACTTCATCCATTGGCTATTGCCCAGTATCCCCTTGCCAGTGGCCTTCGCTCTGGCCGCTGTGCTGTCGCCCACTGACGCCGTCGCCGTCTCGGCCATTGCCCAGGATCGTCTGCCGGCACCGATCATGCGGATGCTGCAAGGCGAGGCGCTGATGAACGATGCGTCCGGCCTGGTGACGTTCAAGTTTGCACTGGCGGCGGCGATCACCGGAGTGTTCTCGCTGGCTGATGCGAGCCTGACGTTTGTGCTGGTGGCCTGTGGCGGGCTCGCTGTTGGTGTTGCCTTGAGCTGGCTGGTCGGGCGTTTTCGTAGCTGGATGATCACGCGTGGCTGGGACGATCCTGCGACTCATGTGGTGTTCATGTTACTGCTGCCATTTGCGGCCTATGTGCTGGCTGAGCAATTGGGGGCTTCTGGCATTCTCTCGGCAGTGGCGGCAGGGATGATGCAAAGCTGGGTCGATCTGCTGCCACGCCAGACCAGTACCCGCTTGCTCAATCGCAGTGTCTGGACCTTACTGGAGTTCGCTTTCAACGGTCTGATCTTCCTGCTGTTGGGGCTGCAACTGCCGGATATTATCAGTGCCGTCACTCACGATGAAATCACCGTCTGGCCTGCCTTGCTGTATCGCTGTCTGGACGTGTTGGCGATCTTTCTGGTGTTGGTTGTGCTGCGCTATATCTGGGTGCAAAGCGTCTGGCGTTTGCTGATTCGGATTCGACGCTGGCGAGGGCGCAGCGAAGGCACGCTTGAGTTATCGACCCGCGCCTCGCTGCTTCTGACCGTAGGCGGCGTTCGCGGTGCGGTAACGCTTGCCGGCACCTTGTCGGTGCCGATGCTGATCAGTGCCGGTGTCGCCTTCCCTCAGCGTGATCTGCTGATTTTCATTGCTGCCGGAGTGATTTTGCTATCCCTGGTGGCAGCCTGTATCTGCTTGCCTCTGCTGTTGCGTGGCCTGGTCAGCGAGCCTGACCTGCGCATGAAACATGAAGTGGGGGAGGCATGGAAACGCATTGCTCAGGCGGCAATTCACGCGCTTGAAAATGAAGAGGTCAGTAGTGGGGCCAGTGCTCAGGATGCGGCGCAGGCCGCGTTGGCGACTGAAGTGAAAGCGCGAGTCATGTCTGAGTATCGTCACCGTCTGGACGTCTTCAACGACACGTCCGAGGCTCAGGCCCTGGCGTTCCAGATGGACCTGATCGAGCGGCGCATGCGTGTCAGCGCCTTGCGTGCCCAACGGCTGGAGCTGTATCGCCTGCACCGTCAACATCAGATCGGCGACGATGTGCTGCGCCAGATCCTTGCGCAGCTGGACTTGAACGAGGCAAATCTGGGTGTGGTGAAATAGACGAAAAGCAAATCTGGACGGCAGCAGGAAGTATTCTTCTTCGTTGATCAGCACCCCACGGCACATTGCATGCCGTGGGGTATACGCATTACTTGTTGATGAAGTCGCGAATCCGCTCTGCGGCTTCAATGCATTCAGCCAACGGCGCAACCAGTGCCAGGCGCACGCGTCCAGCACCCGGGTTAAAACCGTCCACTTCGCGGGATAGATAAGAGCCCGGCACCACGGTCACATGTTGATCAACGAACAGGTCTCGACAAAATTCTGCGTCGTCGCCGCCGACGCTTGGCCACAGGTAGAAGCCGCCATCGGGACGCTGTACGTCCATCACCGGCGCAAGAATCTCCAGAACTGCCTCGAACTTCTCGCGGTAAAGGTCACGATTGGCGCGCACGTGTTCTTCATCGTTCCAGGCAGCGATACTGGCCAGTTGAGTTTGTACTGGCATCGCACAGCCGTGGTAGGTGCGATAGAGCAGGAAGGCCTTGAGGATCTCTGCATCGCCAGCAACGAAGCCGGAGCGCAGGCCCGGCAGGTTCGAACGCTTGGACAGGCTATGGAATACCACGCAACGTTTGAAATCCTTGCGGCCCAGTTCCACGCAGGCGCTCAGCAGGCCAGCTGGTGGTGTCTGCTCGTCGAAGTACAGCTCGCTGTAGCACTCGTCCGCAGCAATCACGAAGTCATGCTCGTCAGCCAGAGCGATCAGCTTTTTCAGGGTTTCCAGCGGGATCAACGCGCCCGTTGGATTGCCCGGCGAGCACAGGAACAGGATCTGGCAGCGCTTCCAGATATCGGCAGACACTGCGTCGAAGTCCGGATTGAAACCGTTCTCGACCAGGCATGGAAGGTAGTGAGGCTTCGCGCCAGCCAGAAACGCTGCGCCTTCGTAGATTTGATAAAACGGGTTCGGGCTGACCACCAGCGCGTCATCGCCACGGTTGACTACGGTCTGGGTGAAGGCAAACAGCGCTTCGCGAGTCCCGTTGACCGGCAGCACGTTCCGCGCCGGGTCCAGCCAGCCATCAGGTACGCCAAAGCGACGCTCGCACCAGCCGGAGATGGCTTCGCGCAACGCCGGGATGCCCAATGTGGTCGGATAGACTGCCATCTGGTCAAGGTTGTCAGTCATGGCTTTGGCCACGAAGTCTGGCGAGCGATGCTTGGGTTCACCAATGGACAGCGCGACCGGGCGCTTTTCAGGGTTTGGCGTCACGCTGCCGAGCAGGGCGCGAAGCTTTTCGAAAGGGTAGGGCTGAAGCAATTGCATCGCGTTATTCATGGGGCTGGCTTCCAGAAGCAGGGCGCTCAAGTCAGCGAGCGCCGTAAGTCGATTCATTGAACAGCGTCAGGGTTTACTCAGATACTGATGCGCAATTCGCCGGGCTCGTGGTTGACGTTCAGTTGCTTGACGATGGCGTCCTGCAACTGGCTGCACAACTGAGGATCGGACAACGGCTGGTTATTGGCATCGGTAATGAAGAACACGTCTTCCACCCGCTCGCCCAGCGTGGCGATCTTGGCATTTTGCAGCGACAGGTCGAACTCCAGAAAGATCTTGCCAATCCGTGCCAGCAGGCCGGGGCGATCCGGTGCTGAAAGCTCCAGGATCGTTACCGGGCGCTGCGCATCGTTGTGGATCGTGACCTGCGGCGGGAAAGCAAAATGCTTGAGCTGGCGCGGTACACGACGTTTGATGATGGTCGGGTAGTCGTCCGGGTTCCTCAATGCGTCGGTCAGGCCGTCGCGAATTTCCTTGATACGCACAGGATTATCGCCAATCGAGCCGCCATCGTTGTCGAGCACGATATAGGTGTCGAGGGTGAACCTGCTGCTTGAGGTGATGACCCGGGCGTCATGAATGTTCAGGTTCAACTGGTCCATTGCCGCCACTGTTACGGCGAAGAAGTCATGTTGATCAGGCGCATAGATAAAAATCTGCGTGCCGCCTTCGAATTCGCGCTGGGTGGTCTCCTTGATCAGAACCAGCGGACCGCCATCCGTCGGTTGCTGCAGGATCGCATCGCTGTGCCAGGCCACGTCACCTGCTGTATGACGCAGGAAATAGTCATCGCCCAGTTGGGACCAGAGTTGTTCCACATCGTCCGGGTCAGTGCCGTTACGAACCAGAATATCCAGCGCGGCAATTTGAGTGCGTCGTATCTGCTCTTCGCGGTCTACCGGGTTCTCCAGGCCGCGCTTCAGGGCGCGCTTGGTTTCGGTATAAAGCTGACGCAGCAGGCTGGCGCGCCATGAGTTCCAGAGTGTCGGGTTGGTGGCGTTGATATCAGCAACCGTCAGCACATAGAGGTAATCCAGATGAACCTCATCGCCGACAAACTGGGCGAAATCGTGGATCACCTGCGGATCGGACAAGTCCTTGCGCTGGGCTGTAGTGGACATCACGAGGTGATGGCTGACCAGCCAGACGATAAGGCGCGTGTCCCAGTCAGGCAGTTGATGGCGGATACCAAATGCTTCAGCATCGACCGCGCCCAGCTCCGAGTGGTCGCCGCCGCGGCCCTTGCCGATGTCGTGATACAGGCCTGCCAGGTAGATCAGCTCAGGCTTCGGCAGCCTGCCCATGACCTTGCTCGCCAGCGGGAATTTCTCTGACACCTGTGTGTACTGGAGCTTGCGCAAGTGCTTGATCAGATTGAGCGTGTGCGCATCAACGGTGTAGATGTGGAACAGGTCATGCTGCATTTGCCCGACGATGTGACCGAACTCGGGCAAATACAGACCCAGAATGCCGTAACGGTTCATTCGGCGCAGGTTGCGATGAATGCCTAATTCGCATTTGAACAGCTCGATAAACAGGCTGGTGTTACGAATGTCGTTACGGAAATCATCGTTGATCAAATGCCGGTGTTCGCGCAGCAGGCGAATGGTGTCGGCGCGCACACCTTTGATTTCCGGGTGTTGAGCCATCAGCACAAAAATTTCGATCATGGCAAACGGCGTACGTTTGAATACGTTCGCGTTGGTCGCCTCGATGTAACCGTCATGCACCTGGAAGCGTGAGTTGAGCGGCTGAGTGCTCGCACCTTCGTCGTCGGTCAGGATGACCTCTTCGAAGTGCTGAATGATCAGGTCGCTGAGCTGCGCGATGCTCATCACTACCCGGTAGTACTTCTGCATGAAGCGTTCGATGGCCAGCTTGGCGTCGCTGTCCTGATAGCCCAGCAGGCTGGCGATGCTGCGCTGATGGTCGAACAGCAGGCGATCTTCGGAGCGACCTGCCAGCATGTGCAGGGCGTAACGCACCTTCCAGAGAAACTCCTGAGAAGAGGCGAGGAGGTTGTTTTCGCTTTCCAGCAAAAAGCCTTCGCCCGCCAGTGCATGCAGGTTCAAAGTGCCGTATTGGCGACGGGCGACCCAGAGAATGGTCTGGATATCCCGCAGGCCTCCGGGCGAACCTTTGACGTTAGGCTCCAGGTTGTACTCGGTGTCGTTGTACTTGTGATGCCGTGTTTTCTGCTCGGCACGCTTGGCCAGGAAGAACTCTTTGCTGGGCCACATCTGTTTCGGGCTGGTGACTTCGAGCATGCGCTGACGCAGACGTTCGGGCCCTGCGATAGTGCGGCTCTCCATCAGGTTGGTGATCACCGTGAGGTCGGCCTGGCCTTCCACTGCGCATTCGTCTACCGAGCGTACGCTTTGCCCTACTTCCAGGCCGATGTCCCAGAGCAGGGTAAGAAAGCGCTCTATGGGCTCACGGAAAACTTCGTGATCGGCGCTGTCCAGCAGGATCAACAGGTCGATGTCCGAATAAGGGTGCAGTTCGCCGCGGCCGTAACCACCGACTGCGAGCAACGCGATGTCGGCTTCTTCGCTCCAGTCGAAATGGTCCCATGCCTGTTGCAGGATGTTGTCCACGAACCAGGCGCGGTCTTCGATCAGACGGCGGATATCGCGGCCTGACTTGAAGCGCGCATCAAGCACCTCCCGCGCATTGCGGATGGCTTTCTTGAATGCGGCAATCGGACTCGCTTTCAACGCCAGTTCGGCCTGGAACTGACCACGGTCGAACAAATCGGGATCCACCTGCGGCATGGAACTGCTTTCCTTTTATCTAGATCAAGCGAGCGTTGTGATCAGGCTGATGTGCGGGCGATGGTGTCGTCGCTGCGCAGGGTAAAAATCTCATAGCCGTCAGCGGTGACCAGAATGGTGTGCTCCCACTGTGCCGACAGCTTGCGGTCCTTGGTGATTGCGGTCCAGCCATCACCCAGCAGGCGGGTTTCGGCGCGGCCCTGGTTGATCATTGGCTCGATGGTAAAGGTCATGCCTTCGACCAGTGCCATTCCTTCGCCTGCCTTGCCGTAATGCACGACTTGCGGCTCTTCATGGAACACCTTGCCGATGCCGTGCCCGCAATACTCACGGACTACAGAGAAGCCGCTTTTTTCCGCGTGCTTCTGGATGACTTCGCCAATATCACCGAGAGTGGTGCCCGGGCGGACGATCTCGATGCCTTTATACAGGCATTCCTGGGTGATTTTCGACAGGCGCTCGGCCCACTCAGGCACTTTGCCTACGTGGAACATCTTGCTGGTGTCGCCGTGGTAGCCATCCTTGATCACGGTGACATCGATGTTCAGCACGTCGCCATTTTTCAACGGCTTCTCATTCGGGATGCCATGGCACACGACATGGTTGATCGAGGTGCAGATCGACTTGGGGAAGCCTTTGTAATTCAGCGGTGCGGGTATCGCTTTCTGCTCATTGACGATGTAGTCGTGGCAGATGCGGTCCAGCTCTTCGGTGGTGACGCCAGGTTTGACGTAAGCACCGATCATTTCCAGGACATCGGCAGCCAGACGACCGGCAATGCGCATTTTTTCGATGTCTTCGGGGGTTTTGATGGTGACGGTCATACGAACTCTCTCGGCGCACAGGCGGCGCGGCTAATACGGAAAACGGCGATTCTAGCAGACCGTCGCAGGCGGGGGATTGTTGCTTCCTTATATAGGGTGCTGGGGCTTTTAGTTTTGTGTGCATATCCGTTATGGCGGTAACGGCTGAAATTGGTTGCGCCCTTACGGCGCCTCACTTTTGATGGAGCGCAAAAGTAAGCATGGACCTGTCCCGTGGGCCGCCAATGGGCCATCCATGGCCCGGTGCGGCTAACCCGGCGTCCTGCCGGGTTGCCCACGGTTCAGAATCTGCGTTCGGCCGGCGTGATTTAACGGGGCGCCTCAGATCAAAATCAAAAGCGCGGCCGCCTGACAGCCGATCTGATTGTGCGGATTTGCCGGGCATCTGTGGGAGCTGCCGAAGGCTGCGATGCGGCGTGCTAGACAATGCCTGTTTTGACTGTGCCGACGTCTCGCGAACAAGTTCGCTCCTACCGGTCCGAGGCGATACCACCGTTCTCGCTCTGCTTTTGCTCTGCTCTGCTTTTGATTTTGATCTGAGGCGCCCCGTTAAACCACGCCGGCCGGAGTTCGATATTGCTGTGTGGGGCAAACCGGCAGGGATGCCGGTTTAGCCGCCTCAGGCCATGGATGGCCGGTGGCGGCGGCCCCACGCAGCAATGTCGGATTACGGGTATGCCGAGCGACAGCGAGGCACCCAGTGGTGGGGCAAGAGCCTTTTGCTTACTTTTGGCTGGGCCGGCTTCCGGAACAAAAGTGAGGCGCCGTAAGGGCGCTGCCAATATCAGCCGTTACCCCGGTAATGGATATGTACGCAAAAAATCGCCTCCGCATTATTCGTGCTTACACAGGGCTAATGACTGGGGCAGTAAAGCATCGTGCAACCTGCACGTAATTGGGTTTCCGTTATCCAGACTTCTATGGTATAAAATGCGCCGCTTTCCGGGGTAAGCCCCGCAAGCACTAACCCACACACGTGTCGACACGATGACCTGGGTGCCCTCGGCTCGAAGCCGCTGGTTGGTCATTGGGATACGTGGAGGCCTAACCCGACTTATCAAGGAACTATCATGTCCCAAGTCAACATGCGCGATATGCTGAAGGCCGGTGTGCACTTCGGTCACCAGACCCGTTACTGGAACCCGAAAATGGGTAAATACATTTTCGGCGCGCGTAACAAGATTCACATTATCAACCTTGAAAAAACCCTGCCTATGTTCAACGAAGCTCTGACTTTCGTTGAAAAACTGGCTTCGGGCAAAAACAAGATTCTGTTCGTCGGCACCAAGCGTTCCGCTGGCAAGATCGTTGCTGAAGAAGCAGCACGTTGCGGTTCGCCGTACGTCGATCACCGCTGGTTGGGCGGCATGCTGACCAACTTCAAAACCATCCGTCAGTCGATCAAGCGTCTGCGTGAGCTTGAAGTACAGGCTGAAGACGGTACTTTCGCCAAGCTGACCAAGAAAGAGGCGCTGATGCGCACTCGCGATCTGGAAAAGCTGGATCGTAGCCTGGGTGGTATCAAGGACATGGGCGGTCTGCCAGACGCACTGTTCGTTATCGACGTTGATCACGAGCGCATCGCGATCACCGAAGCTAACAAGCTGGGTATCCCGGTTATCGGCGTAGTCGATACCAACAGCAGCCCGGAAGGCGTTGACTACATCATCCCAGGCAACGATGACGCAATCCGCGCTATCCAGCTGTACATGGGTTCGATGGCTGACGCTGTAATCCGTGGTCGCAACAATGTTGCTGGCGGCACCGACGTTTTCGTCGAAGAAGCTCCAGCAGCTGCAGTTGAAGGCTGAGTAACTAACGCCTAGCGTTTACTCAGTACGCAAAAAGGGGGCTTGGCCCCCTTTTTGCCACCTCGAAAACCATGTGTCGGCGTTGTCATGACGTTCTTGTCATCTACGGCTGTCACCATGCGTTTTCAAGAATTTGAACGCCCGCTCTGGCGGGTGGAATGGTTTAAGACCTATCCAAGAGGATTTTGAAATGGCAGAGATTACTGCAGCGTTGGTTAAAGAACTGCGCGAGCGTACCGGCGAAGGCATGATGGATTGCAAAAAGGCCTTGACCAAGGCTGGCGGCGACATCGAAAAAGCCATTGATGACATGCGTGCTTCGGGCGCGATCAAGGCTGCCAAAAAAGCAGGCAACGTTGCTGCTGAAGGCGCTATCGCTGTCAAGGTTGCTGAAGATGGCAAGCGCGCTACCATCATCGAAGTCAACTCTCAGACTGACTTCCTGGCCCTGCAAGACGATTTCAAGAACTTCGTCACCAGCAGCCTGGAAAAAGCATTCGCTGACAAACTGACTGACGCAGCTCCGCTGATCGAAGCTCAGGAAGTTGAGCGTACTGCTCTGGTTGCCAAAGTTGGCGAGAACGTCAACATCCGTCGTCTGTCGAGCATTGAAGGTGACGTGGTCAACGCTTACCTGCACGGCAACAAGATCGGTGTTGTTGTTGTCCTGAAAGGCGGCGACGCTGAACTGGCCAAAGACATCGCGATGCACGTTGCTGCCAGCAACCCTGAGTTCCTGCTGCCTTCGGAAGTTTCTGCCGAAGCGATCGAGCGCGAGAAGGGCGTCTTCCTGCAACTGAACGAAGACAAGATCAAAGGCAAGCCAGCCGAAATCGTTGAAAAAATGGTTGCCGGTCGTATCACCAAGTTCCTGGCTGAAGCCAGCCTGGTTGAACAAGCGTTCGTCAAGAACCCGGAAATCAAAGTAGGCGATCTGGCCAAGAAAGCCGGCGCTGAAATCGTTTCTTTCACCTACTTCAAAGTGGGCGAAGGCATCGAGAAGCCAGTTGATAACTTCGCAGACGAAGTTGCTGCTCAAGTGGCTGCTGCTTCCAAGCAATAAGATGGTTTGCAACTGTTGAACCGAAGAGGCTGCCCGCTTACGCGCGCAGCCTCTTTGTCAAAAAGGAAAAGGTATTTGTTTTCCTTGGAGAAGTGGCTTACAAGGCTGCATTCTTCTGACGCTGTCGCAGCGTCAAGCTAGAGTTAGCGCAGGCATAAAATGCCCGCACAGATTTTTTTCAGAAAACGCCGCAGGAGAGATTCGCAATGGCTCAGCAGGGCAGTGGTTATCAGGCTCGCTATAAACGCATTCTACTCAAGCTTAGCGGCGAGGCCCTGATGGGCTCCGAAGAGTTCGGAATCGATCCCAAAGTACTGGATCGCATGGCGCTTGAAGTCGGCCAACTGGTTGGCATAGGCGTTCAGGTAGGACTGGTTATCGGGGGAGGTAACCTGTTCCGTGGTGCAGCATTGAGTGCTGCCGGCATGGATCGTGTTACCGGTGATCACATGGGCATGCTGGCCACTGTGATGAACGCTCTGGCAATGCGCGATGCTCTGGAGCGTGCCAATATCTCCGCCATCGTGATGTCTGCCATTTCGATGGTGGGTGTGACCGATCACTATGATCGTCGTAAAGCCATGCGTCACCTGAGTTCAAAAGAGGTCGTGATCTTCGCGGCCGGTACAGGCAATCCGTTCTTCACCACCGATTCGGCTGCTTGCCTGCGAGCAATCGAAATCGATGCCGACGTTGTTCTCAAGGCAACCAAGGTAGACGGTGTGTACACCGCAGATCCATTCAAAGACCCGCATGCAGAGAAGTTCGATCATCTGACTTACGATGAAGTGCTGGATCGCAAGCTGGGTGTCATGGACCTGACGGCAATCTGCCTGTGCCGCGATCACAAGATGCCACTCCGTGTTTTTAATATGAACAAGCCCGGCGCCCTGCTGAATATCGTACACGGCGGCGCTGAAGGAACCCTGATCGAGGAAGGCGCACAATGATCAACGAAATCAAGAAAGACGCTCAAGAGCGCATGCAGAAATCCCTTGAATCCCTGAGCCATGCATTTGGTCAGATTCGCACAGGCAAGGCCCACCCAAGCATTCTGGGCAGTGTAATGGTGCCGTACTACGGCGCTGATACTCCTTTGAGCGGTGTTGCCAACGTTACTGTAAAAGACTCGCGCACCCTGCAGGTCGTTGCTTTCGAGCGCAACATGCTGGCTGCCGTTGACAAGGCAATCCAGAGCGCGGGGCTGAACCTCAATCCGACCAACCTCGGTGAGCTGTTGCTTATCTCGATGCCGGCCCTGACTGAAGAAACCCGTAAGGGCTTTACCAAGCAGGCCCGCAGCGCGGCAGAAGATGCGCGTGTTGCTGTGCGTAATATTCGCCGTGATGCCTTGGGTGACCTGAAGAAATTGGTCAAGGACAAGGAAATCAGCGAAGACGAAGAGCGTCGTGCTGCTGCCGATATCCAGAAGCTGACCGACAAGGCAGAGGCTGATATCGACGCAGCCACCAAGGCAAAAGAAGCAGACCTGATGGCCGTATAAGGTTCGGGGCGCTTTCATGGAAAAGACTAAGTCGACCGCGCCTTCATCGGTGCCGCGTCATGTCGCGATCATCATGGATGGCAATAACCGGTGGGCGAAAAAGCGTCTGCTGCCCGGTGTTGCAGGTCATAAAGCCGGTGTCGACGCGGTTCGTGCGGTCATTGAAGTGTGCGCCGAAGCCAAGGTTGAGGTGCTCACGCTGTTCGCGTTCTCCAGTGAAAACTGGCAGCGACCAGCCGAAGAAGTCGGAGCGTTGATGGAGCTTTTTTTCACGGCCTTGCGCCGTGAAACCAAGCGCCTGAATGAAAACCAGATCAGTTTGCGCATTATCGGCGACCGATCCCGTTTTCACCCCGAGCTTCAAGCCGCGATGCGAGAAGCTGAAAACAGTACCGCAGGAAACGACCGTTTTGTTCTGCAGATTGCCGCCAATTATGGTGGTCAGTGGGATATTGCTCAGGCTGCGCAGCGCCTGGCGCGTGAAGTGCAGGCCGGGCATCTGCGTCCGGATGACATAACGCCTGAATTGTTGCAAACCTGCCTGGCGACCGGTGATCTGCCGTTGCCGGACTTGTGTATTCGTACCGGTGGCGAGCATCGCATCAGTAACTTCCTGCTTTGGCAGCTGGCGTATGCCGAGCTGTATTTCTCCGACCTGTTCTGGCCGGACTTCAAACACGATGCCATGCGCGCCGCGCTGGCTGATTTCGCTTCGCGTCAACGTCGCTTCGGTAAAACGAGCGAGCAGATCGAAGCTGGAGCCCGGGTTTAATGCTGAAACAACGGATCATCACGGCGCTTATTCTGCTGCCGATTGCGCTTTGCGGTTTTTTTCTATTGTCCGGGGCCAGCTTTGCGCTGTTCATTGGCATCGTAGTTACCCTGGGCGCCTGGGAGTGGGCGCGTCTGGCGGGGTTCCCTGCTCAATCGGCGCGTGTCGCCTATGCGGTGTGCGTGGCTGCACTGCTGTTCTTGCTTTACCTGATGCCGGGCCTTGCGCCCTGGATTCTGGTGGCGGCAGTCATCTGGTGGGGGGTTGCAACCTGGCTGGTGCTGACCTATCCGGAGTCCAGCCGTCATTGGTCCAGCGCGATCTGCAAGCTGGCGATCGGTCTGTTGATTCTGCTTCCTGCGTGGCAGGGGCTGGTATTGATCAAGCAATGGCCGCTGGGTAACTGGTTGATTCTTGCGGTCATGGTGCTGGTATGGGGCGCAGACATTGGTGCCTATTTCTCCGGCAAGGCATTTGGCAAGCGCAAACTGGCGCCGAAAGTCAGCCCGGGTAAAAGCTGGGAAGGTGTCTATGGTGGTTTGGCCACCTGCCTGTTGATCACTGTGATTGTCGGCGTCTTTCGCGACTGGTCCGCCTCGCAGTTTCTGTTCGGTTTGCTGAGTACGGCAATCGTCGTATTTATCTCTGTGGTGGGCGATTTGACCGAAAGCATGTTCAAGCGTCTGTCAGGTATCAAGGACAGTAGCAATCTGTTGCCTGGCCACGGTGGGGTGCTTGACCGCATCGACAGCCTGACCGCTGCGATTCCGGTTTTTGCCGTGCTGCTTTGGGCTGCTGATTGGGGCGTGCTGTGAGTCGTCCTCAACAGGTAACCGTTTTAGGTGCTACTGGCTCGGTGGGTCTAAGCACCCTCGATGTCATTGCTCGTCATCCCGATCTCTATCAGGTATTTGCCCTGACTGGCTTCAGTCGCCAAAGTGAATTGCTGGCGTTGTGCATCAAGCACACACCGCGCTTTGCTGTGCTGCCGACTCAGGAGGCTGCCCGCAAGTTACAGGATGATCTGGCCGCGGCCGGTCTCGATACTCGAGTACTGGTGGGGGAGGGTGGTCTTTGCGAGGTGGCTGCTCATTCGCAGGTTGATACCGTGCTTGCTGCCATTGTGGGCGCTGCTGGTCTGCGCCCTACGCTGGCGGCTGTTGAGGCTGGCAAGAAAGTCCTGTTGGCGAACAAGGAAGCGCTGGTCATGTCCGGCGCCTTGTTCATGCAGGCGGTTCGTCAAAATGGTGCTGTGTTGCTGCCTATAGATAGCGAGCACAACGCAATTTTCCAGTGCTTGCCGCTTGATTATGCGCGCGGTCTGGCCCCGGTTGGCGTGCGACGCATTCTGCTGACAGCCTCTGGTGGCCCGTTTCGCGAAACGCCACTGAGCGAGCTGCATGACGTATCCCCTGAGCAAGCCTGTGCCCATCCCAACTGGTCGATGGGACGAAAAATCTCGGTGGACTCGGCGAGCATGATGAACAAGGGGCTTGAGCTTATCGAGGCTTGCTGGCTGTTCGACGCGCGACCTGAGCAGATTGAGGTTGTTATTCATCCCCAGAGCGTCATCCATTCCATGGTTGATTACGTGGATGGGTCGGTGCTTGCTCAGTTGGGTAATCCGGATATGCGCACGCCTATCGCTCATGCCCTGGCCTGGCCGCAACGTATTGACTCGGGCGTTGCGCCACTGGACCTGTTCAGTATTGCGCGTCTGGATTTCCAGGCTCCCGACGAGCAACGCTTTCCGTGTTTGCGTCTGGCGCGGCAAGCTGCCGAAGCGGGTAACAGTGCTCCGGCCATGTTGAACGCGGTAAACGAAGTTGCAGTAGCTGCATTTCTTGATCGGCGCATCCGTTATCCGGAAATCGCGAGTATGATCGACGATGTTTTGAATCTTGAACCCGTTGTCCCGCTCCCTGATCTGGAGGCGGTATTTGATGCGGATTCAAAAGCGCGTGTTCTGGCAGAGCAATGGCTCAGCCGCAACGGGCGATAATCGCAAAGGCTAGAAGGTGCTGGTGCGGGGCTTGAACCAGCCAGTACCCGGAGAAGGTTGATGAGCGCGCTCTATATGATTGTTGGCACCCTGGTTGCGCTGGGCGTGCTGGTTACCTTTCACGAATACGGTCACTTCTGGGTGGCGCGGCGTTGTGGCGTCAAGGTTTTACGTTTTTCCGTCGGTTTCGGCACGCCGTTGGTGCGCTGGCATGATCGTCAGGGGACCGAGTATGTGATCGCTGCCATCCCGCTGGGCGGCTACGTGAAAATGCTTGATGAGCGTGAAGGCAACGTTCCTCCCGAGTTGGCGGATCAGTCGTTCAATCGCAAGTCGGTCTACCAGCGAATTGCCATTGTCAGTGCCGGCCCGATTGCGAACTTTCTCCTGGCGATCGTGTTTTTCTGGGTCTTGGCGATGCTGGGTAGCCAGCAGGTGCGTCCGGTCATCGGCGCTGTTGAGGCAGGCAGTATTGCGCAGAAAGCAGGGCTGACTGCCGGTCAGGAAATTGTTTCGGTTGATGGCGAGTCCACTTCCGGCTGGTCAGCTGTGAATCTGCAGTTGGTGCGCCGTTTGGGGGAGAGTGGCTCGGTCGCGCTGAAGGTGCGTGAATCTGGAGCAACGGTTGATACCGCTCACAGTCTGGAGCTGGAGAACTGGCTGAAAGGTGCCGAAGAGCCGGACCCGATCAAGTCGCTGGGTATCCGTCCGTGGCGTCCGGCACTACCGCCGGTTCTGGCGGAGCTTGATCCGAAAGGTCCTGCGCAGGCTGCCGGTCTGAAAACCGGGGACAAGCTGATTGCCCTGGACGGTCGTCCGGTAGACGAGTGGCAGCAGGTCGTTGATTGGGTGCGTGAGCGCCCGGATGCAAAAATTTCTCTGCGTGTCGAGCGTGACGGATCACAGCTTGATGTGCCGCTGACACTTGCCGCGCGCGGTGAAGGCAAGGCTGCAAGCGGTTATCTGGGTGCTGGCGTCAAAGGTATCGATTGGCCTCCGGAGATGTTGCGCGAAGTCAGTTATGGTCCGTTGGCCGCTGTGGCAGAGGGCGCCAGCCGTACCTGGACCATGAGCGTACTGACACTCGATTCACTCCGGAAAATGTTGTTCGGCGAGCTCTCGGTAAAAAACTTGAGTGGACCGATAACCATTGCTAAAGTGGCGGGCGCTTCGGCCCAGTCGGGCATAGGTGATTTCCTGAATTTCCTCGCTTATCTGAGTATAAGCCTGGGAGTCCTGAATTTACTGCCTATTCCAGTGCTGGACGGGGGGCATTTGTTGTTCTATCTGATTGAGTGGGCACGTGGTCGCCCTCTTTCGGAAAGGGTTCAAGGTTGGGGGGTTCAGATTGGTATCAGTCTGGTGGTGGGCGTTATGTTGCTCGCGCTGGTCAACGATCTGGGTCGACTGTAAAGCTTAGCTTTGCTGAGTTGCGAATCTGCCGCATTTTGCGGCAGTTTGTTTATTGCCAGTTGGAATAAGAAAGGACTTCATGAAACGTCTGCTGCTAACTGCGGTTCTTGCCGTACTGATGATTGCCGAAGTTCACGCCGAGTCCTTCACTATCTCCGATATCCGTGTCAATGGCCTGCAGCGGGTATCCGCGGGCAGTGTATTTGGTGCGTTGCCGCTGAACGTTGGCGAGCAAGCGGATGATGGTCGTCTGGTGGATGCTACTCGCGCACTGTTTAAAACCGGATTCTTCCAGGATATTCAGTTGGGTCGTGACGGCAACGTGCTGGTCATCACCGTCGTCGAGCGTCCATCTGTCGCGAGTATCGAAATCGAGGGCAACAAAGCCATCTCTACTGAAGACCTGATGAAAGGTCTGAAACAGTCGGGTCTGGCTGAAGGCGAAATCTTCCAGCGGGCAACTCTCGAAGGTGTGCGCAACGAACTGCAACGTCAGTATGTTGCTCAGGGTCGTTATTCGGCTGAAGTCGCGACTGAGGTCGTTGCCCAGCCACGCAACCGCGTGGGTCTGAAGATCAACATCAACGAAGGCACGGTCGCGTCTATCCAGCACATCAACGTGGTGGGTAACAGTGTTTTCCCTGATGAAGACCTGATCGACCTGTTTGAACTCAAGACCACCAACTGGCTTTCATTCTTCAAGAACGACGACAAGTACGCCCGGGAAAAACTGTCCGGCGACCTCGAACGTCTGCGTTCGTACTATCTCGATCGCGGCTATATCAACATGGATATCGCCTCGACTCAGGTGTCGATCACCCCTGACAAGAAAAACGTCTACATCACGGTCAACGTCAACGAAGGCCAGAAGTACAGCGTCAAGTCCGTCAAGCTGAGCGGTGACCTCAAGGTTCCGGAAGATCAGGTCAAATCCCTGCTGCTGGTCAAGCCTGGCCAGGTCTTCTCGCGCAAGGTCATGACCACGACTTCCGAGCTGATCACTCGCCGTCTGGGTAACGAGGGTTATACCTTCGCCAACGTCAACGGCGTGCCGACACCTAACGATGAAGATCACACCGTCGACATCACTTTCGTGGTTGATCCTGGCAAGCGTGCTTACGTGAACCGTATCAACTTCCGCGGTAACACCAAGTCTGCTGACGAAGTGTTGCGTCGTGAAATGCGCCAGATGGAAGGCGGCTGGGCTTCGACCTATCTGATCGACCAGTCCAAGACCCGTCTGGATCGTCTGGGCTTCTTCAAGGAAGTGAACGTTGAGACTCCGGCTGTTCCGGGTACCGACGATCAGGTTGACGTTAACTACGCGGTAGAAGAGCAGGCGTCCGGTTCGATTACCGCCAGTGTCGGTTTCGCCCAGAGCGCGGGTCTGATCCTCGGCGGTTCGATCAGCCAGAACAACTTCCTCGGTACCGGTAACAAGGTCAGCATCGGCCTGACTCGCAGCGAATACCAGAGCCGCTACAACTTCAGCTATGTCGATCCGTACTGGACCGCTGATGGTGTGAGCCTGGGTTATAACGCGTTCTACCGCACCACCGACTACGACGATCTTGATGTTGACGTTGCAAGCTATGCGGTAGACAGCCTCGGTGCTGGTATCAGCATGGGCTACCCGATCAACGAAACTTCGCGTCTGACTTACGGCCTGACCGTGCAGCAGGACGAAATCAAGACCGGTACCTACACCGTTGACGAAATCTTTGACTTCGTGGACAAGGAAGGCGACAAGTACCTGAACTTCAAGGGTTCGATCGGCTGGTCCGAGTCCACTCTGAACAAAGGTGTACTGGCGACGCGTGGTCACTCGCAAAGCCTCGTGCTGGAAACTACATTGCCGGGCAGCGACCTGTCGTTCTACAAACTCGACTACCGTGCCCAGTACTTCCACCCGATCACCGACAATTACACTCTGCGTCTGCACACAGAGCTGGGTTATGGCGACGGCTACGGTTCGACCTCCGGTCTGCCGTTCTACGAGAACTACTATGCCGGTGGCTTCAACTCGGTTCGTGGTTTCAAGGACAGCACCCTGGGGCCGCGCAGTACGCCTAGTACCGGTACCAAGCCAGGCACCGCGGCTGACCCGGACCAGGATCCACTTCCGTTCGGTGGTAACGTACTGGTTCAAGGTGGCGTAGAGGTCATGTTCCCTCTGCCGTTCATCAAAGACCAACGCTCCCTGCGTACCTCCTTGTTCTGGGACGTGGGTAACGTGTTCGATACCAACTGCAATTCCAACCGGACGCTCAACGGCAAGAAAGTTGAATGTAACGACGTCGACTTCTCTGGTATGGCCAGTTCCGTTGGTGTAGGTGTGACCTGGATTACTGCGCTCGGTCCTTTGAGCTTCGCTTTGGCGATGCCGATCAAGAAGCCGGATGACGATACTGAAACCCAGGTTTTCCAATTTTCCCTTGGTCAGACTTTCTAAGCGTCTGATTTTAGATAACGACAGCGAATTCTGTAGGAGTGCATCGTGCGTAAGTTGACTCAATTGGTACTGCTGGCAACCGTTCTGGCAGCAGGCCCGGCTTTTGCCGACATGAAAATTGCCGTTCTGAACTATCAAATGGCTTTGCTTGAATCTGATGCGGCCAAGAAATACGCCGTTGATGCCGAGAAGAAGTTCGGTCCGCAACTGACCAAACTGAAAACTCTGGAAAGCAGTGCCAAGGGCATCCAGGATCGTCTGGTTAGCGGTGGCGACAAAATGGCCCAACCAGAGCGCGAGCGTCTTGAGCTTGAGTTCAAGCAAAAAGCCCGTGACTTCCAGTTCCAGTCCAAGGAGCTGAACGAAGCCAAAGCTGTTGCTGACCGTGAGATGCTCAAGCAGCTCAAGCCTAAGCTGGATCAGGCAGTGGAAGAAGTGATCAAGAAAGGTGCATTTGATCTGGTCTTCGAGCGCGGTGCAGTGATTGACGTCAAGCCACAGTACGACGTTACTCGCCAGGTCATCGAGCGCATGAACCAGCTGAAGTAACCTATGACCGCGACTATCAAGCTCGGCGAGTTGGCCGAGTTCCTGGGGGCCACGCTACGTGGTTCTCAGGATAAAGAAATTACCGGGCTGGCCACTTTGCAGGAGGCCGGTCCAGGTCAGGTCAGCTTCCTGGCAAATCCGCAATACCGTAAATTCCTCGTTGATACTCAAGCCGCGGCAGTGCTGTTGAAGCCTGCTGACGCGGATTCGTATGCTGGCGATGCATTGCTGGTCCCGGATCCGTATCTGGCCTATGCGCGTATTTCCCATCTGTTCGATCCTAAGCCCAAGGCCGTTGCCGGAATCCATCCGACAGCAGTCATCGCTGATGACGCTCAGATCGATCCCGCTGCGAGCATCGGTGCTTTCGCCGTGGTCGAGAGCGGAGCACGGATCGCGGCAGGCGTTACCATCGGTGCCCAGTGTTTCATCGGTGCCCGGTGTGAAATCGGTGAGGGCGGCTGGCTCGCTCCACGGGTTACGCTTTATCACGACGTGCGTATCGGTAAGCGAGTGGTCATTCAGTCGGGTGCTGTTCTGGGCGGTGAAGGCTTCGGCTTTGCCAACGAGAAGGGCATCTGGCAGAAAATTGCCCAGATTGGTGGTGTGCTGATAGGCGACGATGTGGAAATTGGCGTGAATACCGCCATTGACCGCGGCGCGCTGGCTGACACCCGCATCGGTAACGGAGTGAAGCTGGATAACCAGATTCAGATCGCTCACAACGTACAGATTGGCGATCATACGGCGATGGCCGCGTGTGTAGGTATCTCCGGCAGCACCAAAATCGGCAAGCACTGCATGCTTGCTGGTGGCGTCGGGCTGGTTGGGCATATCGACATCTGCGATGGTGTTTTTATCACGGGCATGACGATGGTGACCCATTCGATTACCGAGCCAGGTTCTTACTCATCGGGGACCGCAATGCAGCCTGCAGGCGAGTGGCGTAAAAGCGCTGCACGTATTCGCAAGCTCGACGACATGGCGCGTCGACTGCAAAAACTGGAAAAGATTGTTGAGGCAGTGACCTCAGGCGTTAATGCTTCATCAGATGGCTGATACTTTTTTCATATCAAGCGCGCACTGCCGATAAATTGCTTCCTTGATTTGCAGAGGAGTGCAGCGCAATTGCCGCGCACTCCCAATCTTGACTACAGGCTTCCCCTCGAAATGATGGACATCAACGAAATTCGCGAATACTTGCCACACCGCTACCCGTTCCTTTTGGTGGATCGTGTCGTTGAGCTCGATGTAGAGAGCAAAAGTATTCGTGCTTATAAAAACGTCAGCATCAATGAACCGTTTTTCAACGGGCACTTCCCTGCGCATCCAATCATGCCAGGTGTGTTGATCATTGAGGCGATGGCACAAGCGGCCGGTATCCTGGGCTTCAAAATGCTGGGTGCCAAACCGGCTGATGGCACACTGTATTATTTCGTGGGCTCGGACAAACTGCGTTTCCGCCAGCCTGTGCTGCCGGGCGACCAGTTGATTCTTGAAGCGAAGTTCCTCAGCTGCAAGCGTCAGATCTGGAAGTTCGAATGCCAGGCTTCGGTCGACGGCAAGCCGGTTTGCTCCGCAGAAATCATCTGTGCGGAACGTAAACTATGAGTTTAATTGACCCTCGCGCAATCATCGATCCGACAGCCGTCCTGGCTGACAATGTGGAGGTCGGCCCGTGGTCGATCATCGGAGCCGGTGTGGAAATTGGCGAGGGTACAGTGGTTGGGCCTCACGTGATCCTGCGCGGCCCGACCCGGATCGGGAAACATAATCGTATCTACCAGTTTTCGTCGGTAGGCGAGGACACACCCGATCTCAAGTACAAAGGTGAGGCGACGCGCCTGGTCATTGGCGATCACAACGTGATTCGTGAGGGTGTGACGATTCACCGTGGGACTATTCAGGACCGTGCTGAAACCACGATTGGCGACCACAACCTGATCATGGCTTACGCACACATCGGTCATGACAGCGTCATCGGCAACAACTGCATTCTGGTCAACAACACCGCGTTGGCGGGGCACGTGCATGTTGCGGATTGGGCGATTCTGTCCGGTTTCACCCTGGTCCATCAGTATTGCCATATTGGCGCCCATAGCTTTTCCGGTATGGGTACGGCTATTGGCAAGGACGTTCCTGCATTTGTTACCGTGTTCGGCAACCCTGCCGAAGCGCGGAGCATGAACTTCGAAGGCATGCGTCGCCGCGGCTTCACCGAAGAAGCCATTCACGCGTTGCGCCGGGCCTACAAAGTGGTCTATCGCCAAGGGTTGACGGTGGATCAGGCTATGGCTGACCTGGCTGAGCCTGCTGCCCAGTTTCCAGAGGTCGCTCTGTTTCTTGAGTCTATTCAGACCTCGACCCGCGGCATCACCCGCTAATCATGTCCAGCGTATTGCGTGTCGCTTTAGTCGCTGGCGAGGCGTCGGGGGATATTCTCGGCTCTGGCCTCATGCGTGCCATCAAGGCGCGTCATCCTCATGTCCAGTTCATCGGCGTCGGCGGTCCGCTGATGGAAGCCGAGGGCATGGTGTCGTACTTCCCGATGGAGCGTCTGTCGGTGATGGGGCTGGTTGAGGTGTTGGGTCGTTTGCGCGAGTTGTTGGCTAAACGCAAAGAGCTGATCCAGACCCTTATCAATCAAAAGCCAGATGTCTTCATTGGTATCGACGCGCCGGACTTCACACTCAATATCGAGCTTCAGTTGCGTCGTGCCGGAATAAAAACGGTGCACTACGTCAGTCCGTCTGTGTGGGCGTGGCGGCAGAAGCGGGTCCTCAAGATTCGTGAGGGCTGCGACCTCATGTTGACGCTGCTGCCTTTCGAAGCTCGTTTTTACGAAGAGAAAGGTGTGCCGGTCAAGTTCGTTGGGCATCCGCTTGCGGATACCATCCCGCTACAGGCCGACCGTGCTGCCGCGCGCGCCGAGTTGAGCCTTGGCGATGGCCCGGTCGTTGCGTTGATGCCGGGCAGTCGCGGTGGTGAAGTGGGGCGTCTGGGCGGCCTGTTCTTCGATGCTGCCGAGCGTCTGCTGGCCGCGCGCCCTGACGTTCGTTTCGTCCTGCCGTGCGCCAGTCCGCAGCGTCGCGCGCAGATCGAACAGTTACTGGTGGGTCGCGAGTTGCAGGTATTGCTGCTCGATGGCCGCTCCCATGTGGCGCTGGCCGCCTGCGATGCGGTATTGATCGCGTCGGGCACCGCGACACTGGAAGCACTGCTTTACAAGCGTCCAATGGTGGTTGCCTATCGTCTGGCACCGCTGACCTTCTGGATACTCAAGCGTCTGGTGAAAAGCCCTTACGTCTCGCTGCCCAACCTTCTTGCGCAGCGTCTGCTGGTGCCAGAGTTGTTGCAGGACGACGCCACCGCTGAAGCGTTGGTGCAGCAGCTGCTGCCGTTGCTGGATGATGGCGCTGCGCAGACTGCGGGCTTTGACGAAATACACCGGACCTTGCGTCGCGATGCATCCAATCAGGCCGCCGAGGCGGTGTTGAGCCTGATTGGCCATTCGCCTTCACTGTGAGTTCGCGTTCAATGCAAATGGGTCTGGATTTTAATCTGGTCGAGGAACTGGTTGCCGGCGTTGATGAAGTGGGCCGTGGTCCGCTTTGTGGTGCGGTGGTAACAGCAGCAGTGATTCTCGACCCGCGCCGCCCGATCCTGGGGCTCAATGATTCGAAGAAGCTGACCGAGGCCAAACGGGAACTGCTGTTCGATGAAATCTGTGAGAAGGCGCTGTCCTGGCATATTGCCCGGGCAGAAGTCGAAGAGATCGACGAATTGAATATTCTGCACGCCACCATGCTGGCCATGAAGCGTGCAGTGGAAGGCTTGATGATCACGCCGAAGCTGGCCTTGATCGACGGTAACCGCTGCCCTCAGCTGTCTGTACCCAGTGCGCCGGTGGTGCAGGGCGACTCCAAGGTCCCGGCGATAGCCGCTGCGTCGATTCTGGCCAAGGTCAGCCGTGACCGTGAAATGGCGGCCATGGAGCTCAAGTATCCGGGTTACGGGATTGGCGGACACAAGGGCTATCCAACTCCCGTGCATCTTGAAGCTCTTGCGCGCCTGGGGCCGACGCCCATTCATCGGCGTTCGTTCGGGCCGGTTCGCGCCGCCTATGAAGCTCGTGATGCAATGATTCAGTCAGCGTTGTCCTCATCGTCGATTTTCCCATTGAGCTGACAGTGGGCTGATGTTTTGCCAAAGGCCCGGTACAATCCGGGCCTTCGTTTTTGTTCTAGCGCTATAGGATCTCCATGCCGGCTTCTTTCGTTCATCTACGCCTGCACACCGAATATTCGCTGGTCGATGGCCTCGTACGGGTCAAACCGCTGGTCAAAACCCTTGCGGCCATGAATATGCCTGCCGTGGCGGTGACGGATCAGAACAACCTGTGCTCGCTGGTCAAGTTCTACAAAGCGTCCATGGGCGCCGGGATCAAGCCTATTTGCGGTGCGGACCTGTGGTTGTCGAACAAGGACGAGGACGCAGCGCTGAGCCGTATCAGCCTGCTGGTCATGAACGCTAAAGGCTATCGCAACCTGACAGAACTGATCTCCCGTGGTTTTATCGATGGTCAGCGCAACGGCCAGATCATCATTGAGCGCGAGTGGGTGGCTGAGGCCAACGAAGGCCTGATCGCATTGTCGGCGGCAAAAGAAGGCGAGATCGGCATGGCACTGCTGGGTAACAATCCAGCCGATGCTGATCAGCTGCTGCGCGAGTGGATGGCGGTTTTTCCTGATCGTTTCTATATCGAAGTTCAGCGTACCAACCGCCCCAACGATGAAGAGCACCTGCACGCTGCAGTGGCCCTGGCCGAGCGCCATGGTGCCCCGTTGGTGGCAACCAACGATGTACGCTTCATCAAGCAGGAAGATTTCGAAGCCCACGAAACCCGCGTGTGCATCGGCGAAGGCAGAGCGCTGGACGACCCGCGCCGCTCGCACAATTACAGCGATCAGCAGTACCTGAAAAGCGCCGAAGAGATGGCCGAGCTGTTCAGCGACCTGCCGGAAGCGCTGGAAAACTCGGTGGAAATCGCCAGGCGCTGCAACATTGATGTGAAGCTGGGTACTCACTTTCTGCCTGACTACCCAATTCCGGATGGCATGACCATCGACGAGTACTTCCGCAAGGTCTCGTTTGACGGCCTGGAAGAGCGCCTTGCTGTGCTTTGGCCCAAAGACACGACGCCCGACTATGAAGCCAAGCGTCAGGTTTATGTCGACCGGTTGAATTTCGAGCTGGATATCATCATCCAGATGGGGTTCCCGGGTTACTTCCTGATCGTTATGGACTTTATCCAGTGGGCCAAGAGTAACGGCGTGCCGGTGGGTCCGGGCCGCGGGTCGGGCGCCGGATCACTGGTGGCCTATGTACAGAAGATTACTGACCTTGATCCGCTCGAATATGACCTGCTGTTCGAGCGGTTCCTGAACCCGGAACGGGTATCCATGCCCGACTTCGACGTCGACTTCTGCATGGATGGTCGTGACCGCGTGATTGATTACGTGGCAGAGAAGTATGGCCGTAATGCGGTAAGCCAGATCATCACCTTCGGTTCCATGGCTGCCAAGGCGGTGGTGCGCGACGTGGCGCGGGTGCAGGGCAAGTCTTATGGGCTTGCCGATCGCCTGTCGAAAATGATCCCGTTTGAAGTCGGCATGACGCTGGAGAAAGCCTACGAGCAGGAGGAAATTCTCCGCGACTTCCTCAAAGTTGATGAAGAGGCTGCCGAAATCTGGGAAATGGCGCGCAAGCTTGAAGGCATTGTGCGTAACGTTGGTAAGCACGCCGGTGGTGTGGTTATCGCCCCGACCAAACTGACTGACTTCTCGGCGATTTATTGCGACGAAGAGGGCAGCGGTCTGGTGACCCAGTTCGACAAGGATGATGTCGAGGCTGCGGGGCTGGTGAAGTTCGACTTCCTCGGTCTGCGGACCCTGACCATCATCGACTGGGCGCTGAAGACGATTAACCGCGATCGCGCCAAGGTCAACGAAGAGCCGCTGGATATCGCCTTCATTCCACTGGATGACGCACCGACCTATCAGTTGCTGCAGAAAGCTGAAACGACTGCGGTATTCCAGCTTGAGTCGCGCGGTATGAAAGAGCTGATCAAAAAGCTCAAGCCCGACTGCCTGGAAGACTTGATCGCACTGGTTGCCCTGTTCCGTCCCGGCCCGCTGCAATCGGGCATGGTTGATGACTTTATCAACCGTAAACACGGTCGCGCCGAGCTGTCCTACCCGCACGTCGATTACCAGTACGATGGGCTGAAACCGGTTCTGGCACCGACCTACGGCATCATTCTGTATCAGGAACAGGTGATGCAGATTGCGCAGGTCATGGCCGGCTATACCCTCGGCGGTGCGGACATGCTTCGTCGTGCGATGGGTAAGAAAAAACCTGAGGAGATGGCCAAGCAGCGGGGCGGTTTCATTGAGGGTTGCAAGACCAATAATATTGATCCGGATCTGGCCGGTAACATTTTTGACCTGGTGGAAAAATTCGCCGGTTACGGCTTCAACAAGTCTCACTCTGCCGCTTATGGCCTGGTCTCCTACCAGACCGCGTGGCTGAAAGCGCATTACCCGGCACCGTTCATGGCTGCGGTACTGTCGGCGGATATGCACAACACCGACAAGGTCGTCACCTTGATCGAAGAAGTGCGGATCATGAAGCTGCGCCTGGACGCGCCCGACGTGAATACCTCCGAATACAAGTTCACCGTGAGCGAGGATGGCCGCATTATTTATGGCCTCGGCGCGATCAAGGGTGTGGGTGAAGGCCCGGTTGAGGCCATTACCGAAGCGCGTGAGGCCGGTCCGTTCAAGGATCTGTTTGATTTCTGTGCGCGGGTCGATCTCAAGCGCGTCAACAAGCGGACTCTTGATGGTTTGATTCGCAGCGGCGCGCTTGATCGCCTCGGTCCTTACTTCGAGACCGAACCTAAAGCGTATCAGGCCAACATCGACCGCAATCGCGCGGTGCTGCTGGCGTCGCTGGTGGAGGCGATTCAGGCCGCCGAGCAGACTGCACGCAGTCATGACAGCGGTCACTCGGACCTGTTTGGTGGCTTGTTCGTCGAAGAAGATACCGACGTTTATGCCAATCACCGCAAGGCCAAGGAGGGGAGTCTCAAAGACCGGTTACGCGGTGAGAAAGAGACTCTTGGCCTGTACCTGACCGGGCACCCGATTGACGAATACGAAGGCGAGATTCGCCGCTTTGCACGGCAACGAATCATCGATCTCAAGCCTGCTCGTGATACCCAGACTGTCGCCGGCCTGATCATCGCGTTGCGGGTCATGAAGAACAAGAAGGGCGACAAGATGGGGTTTATCACCCTTGACGACCGCTCTGGACGAATAGAAGCTTCGCTGTTTGCCGAAGCGTTCCATTCGGCGCAGGCCTTGCTGCAGACTGACGCCATGGTGGTGGTCGAGGGCGAGGTCAGCAACGACGATTTCTCTGGCGGTCTGCGCTTGCGAGCCAAACGGGTGATGAGCATCGAAGATGCACGCACCAACCTGGCTGAAAGCTTGCGTCTGACCGTGCGTGCCGAAGCGCTCAAGGGCGATCGGCTGCGCTGGCTGGGCGATTTGTGCAAGCGCCATCGTGGTGCTTGTCCGATTACCCTTGATTACACAGGGCTGGATGCCAAGGCCTTGCTGCAGTTTGGCGAAGCGTGGCGAATTGATCCTGCAGACAGCTTGATTCAGGCTCTGCGTGACCAGTTCGGACGTGAGAACGTCTTCCTGCAGTATCGCTGAAACCATCAGCCCAGAATTTTTTAAACTCGACCTGAATGCGCCTGTTCCCGTAAGGTAAGGCGCTAACGGATCAACCGGCCGGCCTCTTGGCCGTCGACCCAAGACGGATGCCTATGAACCCGAATTTTCTTGATTTCGAACAGCCGATCGCTGACCTGCAAGCCAAGATCGAAGAATTGCGCTTGGTGGGTAATGACAACTCGCTGAACATCGGCGACGAAATCTCGCGACTGCAAGACAAGAGCAACACGCTGACCGAAAGCATTTTCGGCAACCTGACCAGTTGGCAGATTGCACGTATGGCGCGTCACCCGCGTCGTCCGTACACGCTGGACTACATTCAGCACATCTTCACCGAGTTCGATGAGCTGCATGGCGACCGGCACTTCTCTGACGACGCTGCAATCGTCGGTGGCGTTGCACGTCTGGAAGGTCAGCCAGTTATGGTGATCGGCCATCAGAAGGGCCGTGAAGTGCGTGAGAAGGTTCGTCGTAACTTCGGTATGCCGCGTCCTGAGGGCTATCGCAAGGCCTGCCGTCTGATGGAAATGGCCGAGCGTTTCAAGATGCCGATTCTGACGTTCATCGACACGCCGGGGGCTTACCCGGGGATCGACGCGGAAGAGCGCAACCAGAGCGAAGCCATTGCCTGGAACCTGCGGGTCATGGCGCGTCTGAAAACGCCGATCATCGCCACGGTTATCGGCGAAGGTGGTTCGGGCGGTGCGTTGGCAATCGGTGTCTGTGATCAGCTCAACATGCTGCAGTATTCCACTTACGCGGTGATCTCCCCGGAAGGTTGTGCTTCTATTCTGTGGAAAACCGCCGAAAAGGCGCCTGATGCAGCCGAAGCCATGGGCATTACGGCAGAGCGTCTGAAGGGTCTGGGTATTGTTGATAAAGTGATCAGCGAACCGCTGGGTGGTGCACATCGTGATCCTGTTGCCGCTGCACTGGCAATCCGTCAGGAATTGAGCAGCCAACTGGCAATGCTCAAAAAGCTGGACAACGATGCGCTGCTGGCTCGTCGTTATGATCGCTTGATGAGCTACGGTTTGTAATCTTTTTGTTGGCGCGAGGCTTGCCCGCGAAGGCGTAATTGCAGCTTATACATACGCTGACTGATACTCCGCCTTCGCGGGCAAGCCTCGCTCCAACAGGTTAGACGACGCCGATGTCCCAATTCAGGCCGCACGGTCATGATCTCCCCGCCAGGCTTCTTCAAGCCCTGGCACCCTGGCGTAGTGCGCTAGCCTGGCATATCGGGTTCTCCGGTGGCCTGGACTCAACTGTCTTGCTTCACCTCCTGGCTGAACTCGCAAAACGCGAAAACCTGCCTCCTCTAAACGCTATCCATGTTCACCACGGCCTGCAGGCTGTAGCTGACGCATGGCCGCTGCATTGCCAGCAGATTTGCAAGTCGCTGAGCGTTCATTTGCAAGTCATCAGCGTGCAGGTGGAGTCCGGCGCCAGTCTTGAGCAAGCCGCGCGTGATGCGCGTTATGCCGCCTTTAGCGAGTGCCTTGCTGAAGGTGAAGTACTGTTAACCGCGCAGCATCAGGACGATCAGGCTGAAACCCTGCTGTTCCGCTTGTTGCGCGGAGCGGGGGTTCGGGGGCTGGCGGGCATGCCGGTGAGCCGCGCGTTGGGGCAAGGGTATTTGCTCAGGCCTTTGTTGAGTATTTCCCGGGAGGAGCTGGAAGCTTACGCCCGTCAGCATCATTTGCAGTGGGTCGAAGATCCCAGCAACGAAGACGTCCATTATTCGCGTAACTATCTGCGCAACCAGGTGCTACCCGTATTGAAGTCCCGCTGGCCGCAGGCAGCGGCGAGTATGGCTCGCACGGCTAGCCATCTGGATGAAGCGCAGCAGCTGCTTGAGGAACTGGCCCGGGCCGATCTGGCGTCGGCAGAGTCAGCCCATGCATTCGCATGGCTCACGCTGCCCTCGCTGTCTTTGGCTGAGCTGGCTGATCTGTCGCCCGCGCGTCAACGCAATGCATTGCGCCACTGGCTGGCACCGCTGACCCGTCTGCCAGACAGCGGTCATTGGGCTGGCTGGGAAACGCTTCGCGACGCAGGGCAGGGAGGGCGTCCTGTCTGGCGTCTCACTGATGGCGAATTGCACCGTGATCAAGGGCGCATCTGGTGGCTTTCCGATGACTGGTTGCAGCCGATGCAAACTGTCGGGATCTGGGCCGATGCGCGTCGACCGTTGGAGCTGCCGGGTAATGGTCAGCTTTTCATTGAGGGTGACGTACCTTCTGGCGCCCTGGAGGTGCGTTATCGTCTTGGTGGGGAAATTCTGAACCTGCCGGGCCGAGGGCATCGCGACCTGAAACGGCTGCTCAATGAGTGCGAAATACCGTTATTTGTCCGCGGCCGATTGCCGCTGTTGTTCCGCGAGGGCGAGTTTTTGGCAGTGGCGAACCTGTCCGCACTCAATGTTTGCGGCCATGAAAGCCTGATGTTGCACTGGGTGCCGCCGACGAATGACCAAAGTTTGAGCTGAAAGCCCAATTCCGGTAGACTACGCTCCCTTCTTGATACAGCTTCTGTGGATCCTTTTGGATCGACATGAGTTGCCGGTTACCAACCAGTCTTTGCTGGATGATTCTTAAATGTGGCGCGCAATTGACAGGCTTTTTCAGTCAGTCCGTTTCAACGCAGCAGTTCGGGAGTTCACCGTGAATTTTGTCGGTAATCGGGGGCTTCGGCCTTCCTTCGCTTTCCCCGGCGGCTCTGACCGCTTTAACGCAGACTTCTAGGGTTTTTCATGACGCGCTACATCTTCGTCACGGGCGGTGTTGTTTCTTCATTGGGGAAAGGCATTGCCTCGGCTTCATTGGCGGCCATCCTGGAGGCGCGGGGACTTAAGGTCACCATGCTCAAGCTTGACCCCTACATCAACGTCGATCCGGGTACCATGAGCCCGTTCCAGCACGGTGAAGTGTTCGTCACTCATGACGGCGCTGAAACTGACCTGGACCTTGGCCACTATGAGCGGTTTATCCGCACTACGATGACCCAGAACAACAACTTCACCACTGGCCGTGTGTACGAGCACGTCCTGCGCAAAGAGCGCCGTGGTGATTATCTGGGCGCGACCATTCAGGTCATTCCGCACATCACCGACGAAATCAAACGCCGGATCATCAAGGGCGCAGGCGATGCCGACGTCGCTCTGGTCGAGATCGGCGGCACCGTGGGTGACATCGAATCGCAACCGTTCCTGGAAGCGATCCGTCAGTTGCGCTTCGAAGTAGGCGCCAAGCGCGCCATGCTGATGCACCTGACACTGGTTCCCTACATTGCTACCGCTGGTGAAACCAAGACCAAGCCGACTCAGCACTCGGTCAAGGAATTGCGCTCCATCGGTCTGCAGCCTGATGTGTTGGTATGCCGTTCTGATCACCCGATCGATATTTCTTCGCGTCGCAAGATCGCTCAGTTCACCAACGTTGAAGAGCGTGCAGTTATCGCGCTCGAAGACGCCGACACTATCTACAAGATTCCGGGCATCCTGCACTCTCAGGGTCTGGATGATTTCGTCGTTGAGCGCTTTGGCCTGCAGTGCAACAGCGCCGACCTGTCCGAGTGGGACGCCGTCGTAGACGCCAAGCTCAACCCGGAACACGAAGTCACCATCGCCATGGTTGGCAAGTACATGGAACTGCTGGACGCGTACAAGTCGCTGATCGAAGCGATGAGTCACGCTGGCATCACTAACCGTACCAAGGTCAACCTGCGCTACATCGACTCCGAAGACATCGAGAACCAGGGCACTGCGCTGCTGGAAGGCGTTGATGCGATTCTGGTGCCCGGCGGCTTCGGTCTACGTGGTGTCGAAGGCAAGATCACTGCTGTTCAGTTTGCTCGTGAGAACAAGGTGCCGTACCTGGGGATCTGCCTGGGCATGCAAGTAGCGGTCATCGAATACGCTCGTAACGTATTGGGCTGGAAAGACGCCAACTCCACCGAGTTTGACCGTAACGGCGCACACGCTGTTGTGGGTCTGATCACTGAGTGGGCTGACGCTACCGGCGCAGTTGAAACCCGTACTGAAAGCTCCGATCTGGGCGGCACCATGCGCCTGGGAGCTCAGGAATGCCAGCTTGAGCCAGGTTCGCTGGTGCACGATTGCTACGCCAGCGACGTGATCGTCGAGCGTCATCGTCATCGCTACGAAGTGAACAACAATCTGTTGCCGCAGTTGCTGGAAGCCGGCCTGAAAGTGTCGGGTCGCTCCGGTGATGGCGCGCTGGTAGAAGTGGTTGAAGCACCGGATCATCCATGGTTCGTGGCTTGCCAGTTCCACCCTGAGTTCACCTCGACACCTCGCGATGGCCATCCGCTGTTCAGTGGCTTCGTCAAGGCTGCACTGACTCAACACAAGAAAAATTCTTGATTCGGGAAATCCAGAACATGGCTCAGAAAACTATCCGCGTCGGCTCGATCGATATTGCCAATGACAAGCCAATGGTGCTTTTCGGTGGCATGAACGTCCTCGAGTCCCGGGACATGGCCATGCAGATCTGCGAAGAGTATGTAAGGGTTACCGAAAAGCTCGGTATCCCTTACGTGTTCAAGGCCAGCTTCGATAAAGCCAACCGCTCTTCCATGCACTCTTATCGTGGCCCTGGCCTGGAAGAGGGCATGCGGATCTTTGAAGAAGTCAAAAAGACCTTCAATGTCCCGCTGATCACTGACGTGCATGAACCAGAGCAGGCCAAAGTGGTGGCTGAAGTCTGCGACATCATCCAGTTGCCTGCTTTCCTGTCACGTCAGACCGATCTCGTCGTAGCCATGGCCCGTACGGGTGCCGTGATCAACATCAAGAAGGCCCAGTTCCTCGCGCCTCAGGAAATGAAACACATCCTGAGCAAGTGCGAAGAAGCCGGTAATGATCAGTTGATCCTCTGTGAGCGCGGCACCAGTTTTGGCTACAACAATCTGGTGGTGGACATGCTCGGCTTTGGCATCATGAAGCAGTTCAATTACCCGGTATTTTTCGATGTAACCCACGCCTTGCAGATGCCTGGCGGTCGTTCGGACTCTGCTGGCGGTCGTCGTGCCCAGGTATTGGAACTGGCGAAGGCTGGCATGAGTCAAAACCTCGCTGGATTGTTCCTTGAGGCTCATCCTGATCCGGACAATGCCAAATGCGACGGCCCTTGCGCCTTGCGTCTGGACAAGCTGGAGCCATTCCTGGCTCAGTTAAAGGCTCTGGATGAGCTGGTCAAAAGCTTCCCGGCAGTAGAAACCGCTTAAATCGGACTTCTCCGGCAGGTTAGCCTCCGGTAAAGTGCCGCACGCTTGCATCCCCCGACCCCAGGTCGGGGTTTGTCGCTCTGAGGTCTGCTCTGTAATGAGCCCTTGAGCGACAGGCATTTCCCAGCTGCGTCGTTTTCGTCAATCTTGGAGTGTTTACAACAATGGCAAAAATCGTCGACATCAAAGGTCGTGAAGTTCTCGACTCCCGTGGCAATCCCACCGTGGAAGCAGATGTGCTCCTCGACAACGGCATCATCGGTAGCGCATGCGCACCGTCCGGTGCTTCAACCGGCTCGCGCGAGGCGCTGGAGCTGCGTGATGGCGACAAGAGCCGTTACCTGGGCAAGGGCGTTCTCAAGGCCGTAGCCAACATCAACGGTCCGATTCGCGACCTGTTGCTGGGCAAGGATCCGGTTGATCAGCAAGCGCTGGACCGCGCCATGATTGCGCTGGACGGGACCGAAAACAAAGCCAGCCTGGGTGCCAACGCCATCCTCGCTGTGTCGCTGGCTGCTGCCAAGGCCGCTGCCCAGGATCAGGACCTGCCGCTGTACGCGCACATTGCCAACCTGAACGGTACACCGGGTGTTTACTCGATGCCGGTTCCGATGATGAACATCATCAACGGTGGCGAGCATGCCGATAACAACATCGACATTCAGGAATTCATGATTCAGCCTGTCGGCGCCAAGACCTTCTCTGAAGGCCTGCGCTGGGGTACCGAGATTTTCCATCACCTCAAAGCTGTGCTCAAAGCCCGTGGCCTGAACACTGCCGTGGGTGACGAAGGTGGTTTTGCACCTGACCTCAACTCTAATGCCGATGCACTGGACGCTATCGCCGAAGCTGTTGCCAACGCTGGCTACAAGCTGGGTACCGATGTGACCCTGGCACTGGACTGCGCGGCTAGCGAGTTCTACAAGAACGGCAAATACGTTCTGAGCGAAGAAGGCGAGTACGACTCTGCCGGTTTTGCTGACTATCTGGCCGATCTGGTCAGTAAGCACCCGATCATCTCCATTGAAGATGGCCTGGACGAGTCCGATTGGGACGGCTGGAAAATTCTCACCGACAAGATCGGCGACAAGGTCCAACTGGTAGGTGATGACCTGTTCGTGACCAATACCAAAATTCTCAAGGAAGGCATTGAGAAGAAGATCGGTAACTCGATCCTGATCAAGTTCAACCAGATCGGAACCCTGACCGAAACGCTGGAAGCCATTCAGATGGCCAAGGCTGCCGGTTACACCGCCGTTATCTCGCACCGTTCTGGCGAAACCGAAGACTCCACGATTGCCGATCTGGCGGTGGGCACCTCGGCAGGCCAGATCAAGACCGGTTCGTTGAGCCGTTCTGACCGTATCTCCAAGTACAACCAGCTGCTTCGCATCGAAGAGCAGTTGGGTGCCAAGGCTGTTTATCGCGGTCGTGGCGAGTTTCGCGGCTGATAGCGAGATGGTAAAAAGACAGCCGGTGCTGTGAGACTCTTCCGGTTTTTCGGAGGATTCGGCAGTATCGATGCGGACTTGCGGTAATTGAGCCTGGCGCTGCCAGGCTCAATGCCCTCAGTCCCTTTTTCGTATTGCTAGCTTCATGTTGTTGGCCCTGCTGTCTTTTTTTACTGGGTACCTGATATTCAATGCGCAGTCCTAACTGGTTGTTTCTGGTCTTGATCCTGATGCTCGCGGGCCTGCAATATCGCCTGTGGGTTGGCAACGGGAGCCTGGCGCAGGTTGCTAGCCTCAATCAGCAGATTGCCGATCAGCATGCCGAGAACGAAGCGTTGCTTGAGCGCAATCGTGTCATGGACGCAGAAGTGCTTGAATTGAAAAAAGGTATGGAGACCGTCGAAGAGCGTGCCCGTCATGAGTTGGGTATGGTCAAAGACGGCGAGACGCTTTATCAGTTGGCACAATGAAGCGGGCCCTGTGAAGCTGACCCTATGACGAAGAGCATCCTCCCTGCCTTCTGGGCAGTGATTCCTGCCGCGGGTGTTGGTGCCCGTATGGCCGCAGACCGTCCCAAGCAGTACTTGCAACTGGGCGGCCTGACAATTCTTGAACACAGCCTTCTTTGCTTTCTCGATCACCCCCGGCTTAAAGGGTTGGTGATCAGTCTGGCTGTGGATGATCCTTACTGGCCGGACCTGCCCTGTGCACTGGATTCGCGTATTGCGCGAGTGGATGGCGGCAAAGAGCGTGCAGATTCAGTGCTCAATGCGTTGCTGTATTTACATGCGCAAGGCGCCGGAGATGAGGATTGGGTGCTGGTCCACGACGCTGCGCGGCCCAATCTGGCGCGTTCAGATCTTGATAACCTGCTGAGCGAGCTGGCTGATGACCCGGTGGGTGGGCTATTGGCGGTTCCTGCCCGCGATACGCTCAAGCGGGCTGGTTCTGACGGTCGAGTCACCGAAACCGTGGATCGCAGTTTGATCTGGCAGGCTTATACACCCCAGATGTTCCGTCTCGGCGCGCTGCATCGGGCGTTGGCTGACGGGCTGGTTTCCAACGTCGCGATTACCGACGAAGCTTCCGCCATCGAATGGGCGGGGCAGTCACCCCGGCTGATCGAAGGTCGTTCCGACAATATCAAGGTCACTCGCCCCGAGGATCTTGAGTGGTTGCGCCAAAGGCGCAGCGAGTTCAATCGCTGATTAGCTAATTTTCTGCATGTTACTGATGCTTTTGATTTTGCATTATCACGACAAATATCAACCTCAAACATGCCGCGGAAATAGCGTCGGAAGGCTGAGCGCAGGTGTCGTGGTGTGGGTCGCTCGGCCAGGATGCCGCGCGAGCCCCGGTGGGCCCAGGATGGCCCGGCGGCGCGG